>CAJUDQ010000001.1:0-27862 GCA_910585215.1 uncultured Lachnospiraceae bacterium
TTTTAAAGACTTGTTCTTGTCTGTAGTTATAGAATAGCTTATATGTGGTGTTTTGCCAAGTTTCAGGTGTCCCTTATATCCCCATAGCTAAAGCCTTAACTTAACCCACATTTGTGAAACTGCACAAAAGCTAGAAAATATTACATGCAATAAGACTTGAAAATTGTTTTAATTCTGTTTTTAGAAGCATTTTTTAATCATATATTGTGCAATATTACAATGGATTTTGAGATGTGGGTCAAGTTAAGAGCTAAAGCTAGGGGCTTTACGGCACATTCTGGTAAAAAAATAAAATGGATTGTCAAATAAAAATACCGCCAAAACAGAAATTCAATCATTATATTTGTATGGCGCCACTGTTACTTTTTGATTTCCTGTGGTTTAAATCAGTTTTTTACTTATTATCAGTTTTTTCATTTTAAAATAATTAATGAAAAGTAATCCAAAATCTTTGTTCTGTTATATTATCAACTACAATTTCATTCTCAAGAACTCCCCCATTGTTTATAATACTTTTGGCAGAACCAATATTATCCTTGTCGCAGACCATTAAAACTTTATCAATACCTAATTTCCTGCACTCCTCTAATGCTAGTCCAATCATCTGTGTTGCAATTCCTTTTCTTCTCTCTGATGGTCTGACTCCGTCGCCTATATGCCCGCCGTTTAATAAAAGTGCTTCATTTAAATAATGCCTGATATTGACAGCCCCAACCATAATATTCCTATCCTCGTCTAAACAAAAAAATGTAGAATCCGGCACCATGCCTTCTTTTGTATGTTTTACCTCAAGATTTTCACAATAATACTCAAAATCATGATAATCCAACCGGCGAATTGCGTATGGAATAATTTTTTCGCCAGAAGAAGACCATTCATCTAACATATCTGTAATTTGAACTTGATATTCCTTTGCTGCTTTCACTAATCTTAATTTCATAAAATCTTTTCTCCTTCAAATATATTACTTATCATCCAAAATCAATAAATTTTCTATTTCGAGCTTATTTATTATACAGCTATGCTTCTTGGTTTTTTATTATAATCAATTCCTGCTAATAGATTTTCATCATTGTAATTTTCACCTTGCTTTGCTTCTATCAATTTACCAATTTCAGATATTATAACAATCTAACAACATGTATGTCTTTTCTATTATAGAATAACGATTCATCTGTTATACTTTGAAAATATACATACATTTTTCCGATTTGTCAACAATACTTTATATAATTGAATAACTTAATTTTCCGAAAAAGAAGTAAAACACTGTAACTTTCATTTCAACTTAAGATGAAAGTTACAGTGTTTCTGTATTTTCGGAGCATGGACTTATTTAACCAAATCTCCAATTTTTAATTTTTCTCAACCGGAACCCATAACTCGCAAAACAGACCACTTTCCCCATTTTCAAAGTATATTTCATAGTCTGTATCATCTGTCTGCATATATCCTGTCTGTGGAACAAATTCTTTGAAAAATTTACTCCATGTCTCACCCAGACAGTCTCCGTCAGGACCAAAACATTGAAAGACAGCATAGTCGGCAGGTTCCGTTTTCCATATAGAATAACCATTTTTTGTAAACTGCTCTAATTTGGCAATATCCGTATCCTCATCAATCACGACACCAATTCCATAATTAAAATGAGTTTCGCTCTCTCTTACCGGACTGCACATGCCATACAAATCTCTTTTTCCCTCAGCGCGAAGAAGCTTCATAGGTTCAATCAGATTTTTTTCTGCACATTCTTCCCAGAAATCAGAAATGCTGTGGTCATTGTCATCGTTGGCAATTTCATTTGGAAATGCTTTTACCAATGCAATAAACTGCTCGCCTTCTCTGTGCTCCATTCTGTAATCCATAATATTACCACCTTCCAATATAATTTTTATTACAAGTGGATTAAATAAATGAAGCGTTGCTCCTTTGTGCTTTGCCTGTTTTGGAGTTGAGCCATGAAATCTTGAAAAGGCTTTCGAAAAGCCTTCCGGAGATTCATAACCATATTTATATGCAGCCTGAATCACCGATATATCAGTTGTCTGCAATTCCTGTGCTGCTAATGTAAGACGCCGTTTTCTAATATATTCGTTCGCTGTCATTCCTGTAATAAAACTAAATGCATGGTGAAACTGGTAGCCTGACATATGCACACTTTTTGCAACATCAATATAATTTATATTTTCACAAATATGTTCTTCCATATAACATATGGCCTGCTGTATAAGCTGTATCAACATCTATTTAACCCTCCTTGTATGTATTTATTATAATCAGCCATACTCAAAAAATCCTGTCCTTGTTTGCACAAATTTGTCTTACTTTTTCGGCATCTGCTTTGCTTGGTTTCAGATTTTTTGTTTAAGATTTACATAACGAGCTTACAATTATGAAATGGCTTTATCCTCTGTTTTCGTTTTTTATTGTTAAATTTAAGAAAATATCTTCCTGTAACTTTGTTTGTACTTTTCGTCTGACTTATCTCTTTAAGATTTTAATAACCTTAAATATTTCAAATTCAACTTTCGTATTTTCATTAAAATCAGGTTTTATTAACTGGAAAAACTCTATATGCGCTGTTTTCCACTCTTCAAAGTCTCCTTCGCCTTCCAGCTCTGCCAGTTCTTTTGTTATATTTTTAAACTCGGTTACTATTACTTTTATCGTTTTTGTAATACAAGCGGCTTGTCCATTTTCATAGAGCAGAATGGATTCTTCACCTGCTTTGGAAATACTGTTTTCCTCATAAATAGAAGTGGTAGCAGTCTTTTTTCCTTGCAGTACCAAATCAACCAATCTATTATTATCCACTCCAAACCGCCATGTTTTCATATTTCCATTCATACTGTCTGCCTTTCTGCCACTATTCTATCTTTCTATACATCATTTTAACTTATACCTTCTATAGAAAATTTTTACAATTCTTTTCTCATATATCCACAGGTAAATGGAAAAAAATCATATTTTTGGGTTTTAATATGTTTTGCCCCATTTACTTCATACCAATTTCGCAATTTTGTGTTTTCTTCTACAATACCAATATTTAGCCGACAGCATCCCATTTTTTCAGCCTCGGAGAAGGCGTGTTTTAAAAGACTTTTTCCGATGTTATTATGCCGGTATTCTTCCAGCACACACAGATTATTTAATTCACATTCGTCGTTGTTCTGTTTTAGAAGCGAATAATATCCAACAATTTGTTCATCCTCCCAATATGCAAACATTGGTCTTTTCTCCTGCTCATAATGGTATAATAAACGCTGCAGAGTAGTCGCAAATGCTGTAAATCTTGGAGCCTCTTTTTCCGTAAATCCAAGTTCATCTGCAACCGTTTTAAAACTGCTGCGGATAACCTCAACACATTGTTCCAAATCATTTTTACATACTGCGCGAATATTTTTGTTATTTATATCTTCTGATAATTCATTCTGCATTTTATACCTCTTTTTTATATATTTTTATCTTTTATGTAATCTCCAGTAATTTCAATTGTGTTTCCGTCCAAATCCTTCAGACAAAAATACCAGTATGGACTCCCTGCATTTACATATCTGTCAAATCAGTTCCTATTCTCAAATCTTTAATTCTGTTATATTCTTTTTTCAAATCATCTGTACATAGATTTATCACTATCTTTCCACTGTTTGAGTTGTGTATAATTTGTTCCATATCATCATACAGCGCATATTCCTCCCCTTTGCGAATCACTTCGTCTGGATGCATGGCGTCAAATTTTCCATTCATAATAGACAATCCCAGACCGTCTATTTGAAAACATGCAAAACGTGTCTTATTTTGTGCTGTCACATCCCGTTTCAAAAGTTTTTTATAAAACTTCAATGCACCCTCAAAATTTTGAGTAATAATATAAACAGTTCCAAATGTAATCATAATTTCTGCTTCCTTCCATAAATATAAAATTATTTTTCATCTTCTCTTACTTGTTTTGCTATATCATAATAAAACACGCTTATGCGTGCACAGGTCTTCAAACGGAGAAAAGCGAAGTTTGACTACATTATATCATATCTCATTTATAAATAATCTGCCTTTTTATTTCTTTATATAACATTTCGAATCCCTTCGCATATTTTCCGCGCCACTGCCGGATTATTCATGGTATATAAATGAATCCCTTCTATATCACTTGACAACAAATCAATAATCTGACTCAGAGCATACGACATTCCGGCATCGAAAAGTGCTGCTTTATTATTCTCATACCTGTGAATAATTTTCTGAAAACGCTCTGGAAAAGATGCTCCACACATTGTTACCATCCTTTTTATCTGGGCCGCATTAATCACTGGCATAATGCCTGGAATCACCGGTACTTCAATTCCTGCAATCCGGCAGTCCTCAACAAAACGAAAGAAATAATCATTGTCAAAAAAAAGCTGAGAAAGCAATATTTCTGCTCCTGAATCTACTTTCTTTCTCAGATATTTCATTTCGCTTACCCTGTTTTCTGATTCAGGATGACATTCAGGATAACATGCACCAGCAATACAAAAGCTTTCTTTCTGTCTTAGATAGTTTATTAAATCAGAAGCATGCTTAAAATCCTCTTTTTCCTGAATATCTGGATTTTTATCTCCCCTTAATGCAAGAATATTGTGGATTCCTTCATTTTTTAATACTTCTGAAAACTCATCTATTTCCGATTTGCTGTAACAAAGACAAGTTAAATGTACTACAGGTTCTACATGATAATTATATTTAATTTTTTTTGCAAGTTCTATGGTACGGTTACAATTTGAACTGCCACCTGCTCCAAATGTTACACTGATAAAATCAGGATTTAATTCACATAAAACTCCCAAGGTTTCATCAATATTTTTCAGCTCACTGTCTTTTTTGGGTGGAAAAATTTCAAAAGACAAGCTTCTTTTCCCTTTTTTGTATATATCTGAAATTTTCATTTCTTTTTACCATCCTTTTCATGAAATTTGATTGTTTTTTGTGTCGTATTTTACCATATTTATACATCTATTATCAAGAGTTCTGTGAAAATACAAAAGAAAAAACTGTATAATTATGTGCATTGCTTTCACATTTTATCATAATATTATGACGTTCTGCAATTTGTTTTGCAATAGGAAGTCCAAGACCACTTCCACTTTTATTTTGTTCTGAACTTTGTTTGTAAAACCTGTCAAATATATGAGGAATATCTTCAGGTAAAATACCATTTCCACAATCAGCAATAGAAATAATAATATTATCTTTTGTACGATACATTTTCACAGATATCGAACTGCTCAATGGAGAAAATTTGATAGCGTTATCTAAAATAATCATAAACATTTGTCTTAATCTTCCATAATCTCCCAAAAAACAAATGTTTCCAACCTGATTTTCAAATTTTATTTGAATCTGCTTATGTTTTGCAACCCTTTGCATAGAACGTATTACTTCTGTTAATATATCCGTAAGATTTAGTTCTGTTTTTTCAATTTGAAAATTTGTATTTTGAAGTCTTGAAAGCTCCAGTAAATCATTCACCAAACGCTCAAGATGTGTTGTATCAGATAACATCTGACAAAAATATTCCTGCATTTCATCTGAATCCGTAATAAGTCCCTGCTCAAGAACCTCAAGAGAACCCTTTATTACTGTTACAGGAGTGCGCAGTTCATGAGAAATATTCGATACAAAATCCTGTCGCATTTTATCCAGTCTCTTTCGCTCCTCCTCTACCCCCGATAACTGTATAAACAATTTATCAATATTGCAGGCAAGAAAACCGATTTCATCATTTTGCTCTACCTCGGTGCGTGCGGAATAATCTCCCCTCATAACCTTATCTGCTGCTCCCTGTATTTTTTTTAACGGATTGATAAAATGACGGGCTAGGAAAACTGAGAGAACTGATGCCAGAAACAAAGCAACAAAAATACAAAATATCAGAATAACAACACCATCACGCTGTGCATTTTTGATACCATTAATTGGGCTATGTAGAAGAAGAGCTGCTGTAATATTTCCATCTGTATCATAAACCGGAGCTCCCACCGTAATAGAGGGAACATCCAGTACAGAACTGAATTCCCTGTTTGATACTACCTTTCCATCAAATACCTGTTTAATTAAACTTTCTGCCCCTGACGGCAGCTCGTTATAAGAAAAAGAATTGTTTTTATGGCTCATTTGAATTGTCTGCGCATATTCATCTACCAACCATACTTCGCTCATGGCAATATCATCAATAAACCGTAAATAAGCTCCATATCCACCAGACATTCCCTGTCCCTTATGGTCTTTCTGAAAAAATTCAGAAAGCGTATCTGCAATAGAAACTGCCCTGATTTCTAATTCCTCTTCATGTATTTTTGTCGTATGCCTAGTAAATAATGCCCAGAAAAGTATACCTGCAATTACAGAAAACAGCAAAAGCACCACTGAAAAATATCCAATTAATCGATAAGTAATTTTATGCTTCATTCTGCCATTCCCTCAAATTTATATCCCATTCCCCAGACCGTTTTTATTTGCCAGTTTGGATGCGGAACCTTATCCAGTTTCGCACGCAACCTTTTTATATGACTGTCAACTGTACGATTGTCTCCAAAATAATCATATCCCCATAAATCACTTAACAAATTATCTCGGGAAAATATTTTTCCGCGATTATCAAGCAGAGTCCAAAGAATTTCCAGTTCTTTTTTTGTCAAAATAATTCTTTGATTTTCAACAGTTACAATGGCATTGTCCAGACAAACAGTGAGATTATCATAAACAATCTGATTTTGTTCGTTATTTTTATCGGAACAGTCAATTCGACGCAAAACAGCACGTATTCTTGCCATTACTTCACTTCCGGAAAAAGGTTTGACAATATAATCATCTGCTCCGATATCCAATCCCATAATGCGTTCAAAATCTTCGCCTCGGGCTGTTATCATGATAATCGGTACATTTGAAATTCTTCGAATTTCCCTGCATACTTCAAATCCATCCTTCTTTGGCATCATAACATCCAAAAGAATAATTGCAAATTTATTTTGTTTAAATAATTCTACAGCTTCCTCTCCATTATAGGCAATCACTGGCTCATAATTTTCTTTTTTAGCAAATTCACTCAAAATTTTAGTTATTTGAATATTATCATCTGCAATTAAAATTTTATTCATCAATATCATCTCCTTAAATTTATTCTATTACAAAGTTTTGTTTTTTGTGCTTTTATGATTTTATTTTATCACAAAGAAGCACGCGGATGCGTGCTCACGTCATCAAACTTTGTTTGATGATATTTTACCACAAAATAGACTATATAAAAACATGATTTTGCCACAATTTACTTGTATGATATATTTGAAATTAAAAATAAAACAAATACTATTTCAGGAGGTTTTTAAAATGAAACATTTAAAATGTAAAATAGCTCTATTTATGGCGGTTTCCTTCTTCTGTTCTAATCCTGCTACTACAGCAATGGCGGCTGATTATCAGACACCTGCCAGCATAGTTGCTTCTCTGATTGGAAAAACAGTCACGGATGTAATTCAGGAAAGATTTAACACTGGAAAAACTTATGGAACAATAGCAGCAGAAGCCGGTAAACTGGAAGAATTTAAAAATGAAATGCTGGATAACAAAGAAAAAATACTGAATGATAAGGTAGAAAATAACTTAATTTCCCAAGAACAAGCGGATGAAATTCTGGATACCATAAAAGAACGTCAAGCTGTATGTGATGGTACAGGATTTGGACAGGGCAATGGAACTGGAAATGGTTCTGGCAGAAGAAACGGTGTCGGCAGAGGACAGGGTAGTGGCTTTGGAAATGGTGTCGGCAGAGGACAAGGTGCCGGTTTGAGAAATGGTACCTGTATATATTATAATAACTAAAGATTGTAACAGCATATTATATTGTACAGATTAATAAGTATCCAAAGGCTTTCCATAGTATTGAAATAACGGAAAGCCTTTTTATAGTAAATACTTTCAAATACAGGAACTTTGTTCTCTTTCTGGCAAATAATTATTTACTATTTCACAGCTTGCTTTTAAACCTTGTAAAACTCTTTACAATTTATATCTGTAATACTTTCTCATACAAATTTTTGTGATTCTATTTTCTTTACAGGTCTTAAAACTTCATATCCAATCACTTCAGGATAATGACGCTGATAATCCTGACACAACTCCTCATTCCATTTATATCCATTTGTCTCCGGTTTATAATTCCATGCCAGTTCTTCCACTCTTCTCATTACTTCGCCGCAATCCTTCAGATAATCAAACGGTGGATGAAAAAATACCATATAATCACTTGCAGGTATTACTCGGATTTCAAATTCCTCTGGTATGATTCCATCATAATCTTTTGGAACACCAAAACCATAAAAATATCCTTTTTTGCCGCTTTCATAAAACCACCCTGCTGTATGACCTGTAACAATTGGATGCGATACATTGCTCATGCTGTCAATAATTCCACAAATTTTATCACAGTCATGTCTGCTCCAAAATTCTCCATAATTGGTTGCATGCACATCCCATATTCCAATGTATTTATGCTCTGGAATATGTTCAAATCTCATATTTGCATTTGTTAATAATGTCTGATTCATAGTTGGTCCTCCTCTGTCGACATAATGTTCTGGAAAGAAAACTACCTGAATATTAGATAGTGTAATCGGCACTGGATTTTTTCTGTATGCTGCCGGTGTGCATCCATAAGAACTCACAAAAGCTCTTGTCAAAGCTTCCTGAGAGGAATATCCATATTTTACGGCTATATCAAGAATCCTTTTGTCTGTATCGCGAAGCTCAAGAGCAGCTCTAGCAAGTCTTCTGCCCGAAATATAACTTTTTATGGTCAGTCCCGCGATTTCATGAAATCTCGAAGAACAATAATATGGAGAATATCCTATTTCCTGCGACATTTCAAAAAGAGATGGTTTTTCTGTCAAATGTTCTTCTATCCAGTTAATCATTTTTTGCACCGCTTCATTCCATTCAAACAAGCTGTTTCCCTCCTTTCGCTCTTATTATAGCAAAATCTGCAGCAAAATTTTTGATATAAGTTGCAGAATACGTACAACTCATAACAATTATTTATAGAAAAAAGAACCATTGCATTAAGCAGAATAGTACAATATATAGTGATATCAAAAATCACTATATATAGTATTTCTTTTTCTTAATACAACAGTTCCTTCCAATATTTTGTCAGATGATACTGCTCCCAAATGGCACAAGATTCTTTACTGCATCCTCTGGATAAATAACATTATCTTCATTATCAATATCTATCAGTAAATATCTGTCATTTCCCATGCCCAGTTCCTTCATATAAGAAAGCTGCCGCAGTCCATGACGTGACTCGATTCGCTCTACCAAATCATGATGTTCCTCTTCCTTCATCGCATACACAATATCTATGCACGCCTGGTCCAGAGCCAGAATATCCAGAGAAGCACAAATCCCCACATTTGGAGTTACCACAGGCTCGGCCTCCACACCCTCACAGTCACAGGATACCGACATATTTCTCATTACATTGATATAGGCAATATTTTTATCAAAATAGTCTAAAACAGCCTTTGTGGACTCTGTCATACGCTCCATAAATTCTTCATTGCTGATATCCCAAGGATTGCTTTGTCCTGGGGTCGTATGAATCATTGCTTTTCCAATTTTTCCGTCCGCGCAGCCTATGCCGATATTTTTATTAGAACCTCCAAAGCCCCCTTTGACATGACCTTTAAAGTGGGTAAGTACCAGCAGAGAATCATATTCTGTCAATGTTTTGCCTACTGACATTTCTGTATACCATTTTCCTCCCTTTACCGGAAGAGAAACCGCCCCTGTGTCATCCATAATATCCACTGGACAAAAAGTCCAGCCATTGACCTTCAGGGTTTCCCGATGTTTTTCTGTCGTATCTCTGTCCCCTTCATAATAAGAATTTGTTTCAATAATGGTTCCGTCGGCCAGCTTCTTATCTATAAGCAGTTTTACCCAATCCCGCGGAATAATATTCGGCCCGTTCTTTTCACCTGTATGAAGCTTAATCGCTATTTTGCCTTCAAGTACTTTTTGAATACACTCATATACTTTGAGCAGCCCTTCTGCCGACAGGTCACGGGTAAAAAATACCACCGACTCATCACCGAAACGCTCCGCATACGGAATATAGCGGTCTCCTCCAGTACCAGGAACTTTCTTTTTTTCTTCCATAATAAATACCTCTTCTTTCTTATTTTTTATATTTTTCTGTATTTCGTAAAAAATATCTCTCTTCCTGTTTTTTAACCATACTAGATTTTTATCTGTTTTTTATTTTAATAGCTAAACCGACCTTTAGGTCAAGACAAAATGAATAAATTTTCTGTAAAATTTTTTGTAATCCTGCTTATTTTTGCAATTCCCGAAGCATTTTTATTTCCTTCTTCCAGCCATCATCGTCATTTGGCGTTTCCAAAATAAAGGGAAGCTGTTTTAATACTGGATGGTTAATAATTCTTTTAAATGCCGCTATTTCTATTTTGCCATTTTCAATTGTTTCATGTCTGTCCTTATGGCTCCCCCTCTCATTTGCGCTGTTATTTAAATGAACCGCCTTTAATTTATCCAGACCAATTAATTTATCAAAATCTGTTAATACGCCATCCAGATTTCCCACAATATCGTATCCCGCATCCCAAGTATGACAGGTATCAAAGCAAACCCCCACTTTATCCAAAAGCTCCGGCTTTATCAGGTCAATAATCTGTTTTAATTCCTCAAAGCTTTGGCCTATCTCGCTTCCCTTTCCTGCCATGGTTTCAAGCAGAACAATGGTAGTCTGTTCTGCGCGTATACACTCATTCATTGCGTCTGCAATCAGTGGAATCGCCTGTTCTGCACCCTGCCCTACATGTGAACCCGGATGAAAATTGTAATAATTTCCCGGAATGTATTCCATTCTTTTTAAATCATCTGCGAACGCCTCTTTCGCAAATTTTTGAATTTCTGGTCTGGCAGCACATAAATTCATTGTATAGGAAGCATGAGCAACCAGCGTACCAAAATGATTTTCTTTCGCAAGCTTTAAAAAATTGTGTATATCTTCCTCATCAATATCTCTTGCCCTTCCGCCGCGGGGATTTCTCGTAAAAAATGCCATTGTATTCGCCCCAAGCTTTAATGCCTGTTTTCCCATTGCCTCATAGCCTTTTGAAACTGAAATCATACTGCCTATATACATACTATACCTCTTTCTGAATTACAACATATTATTTTGAAAATTGTGCCGCTTATAAAAAATCTGCGATACAATTTTTCATAAAGTAAAAGAAGATAGAGCGCCGAAGCACTCTATTCTTGTCCTGCGAAATATTAGTATAACTGTTTCACATTTTAATTGCAAGGTAATATTTTGAGATTTTTTCAATTAGCTTCTGAATGTATGGAGTATATCCAAACAGTTTTTTCTCTTGAGCCAGACTCCTGTCAAACAGCAAATCAGCCAGATAATTACCCCGCCTGCAAATCTCCTGTCTTGCCTGATATAAAGCGATTCTGTTTTTACCAATCAGTCGAAATACCGCTGCTGTCAATCCTGCAATCAGCAGTATAACTGGTAAGAAGAAGGAAACATTCTGCAAAATTAATACAAAAATACCTGCTGTTCCCAATGCTCCACCAAATATTTGCAATATCGAAAAAAATCCATTTGCATAACGGCTTTCCGGTTTATCCTGCAATCGTGCAAGAAGAGCCTGATTTTCCTGATTTTCGAGCGCTTCTACAAAAATATATGCTGTTTTTTCTATTACTGTGCGCTCAAAATAGCCGCGTAGCTGCAGACTGATTTTCTGCTTCAGATAATCCGAAAAAGGCGTCTGAATATAATAAAATGCACAAATTCCGGAAAAAAGTACTGCAAAACAAAGAGACTGCCTCCAGTGAAAAACTGAAAAATTTTCAATAAAACACTCCAGCACAAGTACTTCCATCACATTTAAAACAGCCGATATCAGAATGAATGCAATAACTGACAAGGCCGCACAGGGTTTTTGGATAATCAGATTCCAGACAGTTTTTTGTTCATAGTAATCCTCCTCTGGTATCATAAAGTAAACTATATTTTGCATTTGCCTTTTCCTTATAATTTTCGTGCTTTTATGATAAAAGCACTGTTTAACAGTCTGGCTCTTCCTGCTGAATAAAATCTGCCTTCCTGAAAAATATCTGCTTCTTTTTCATCATAATCCGATTCCTCCACTACCTGCTCAATGAGAAATCCATGATTTGACAGACAATTTATATAGGTAGACAATTTCCAGTTATGCAAAACAAAAGCATCATCAATCACAATATTCTGTTCTTCTACATAAGACCGTGAAAAAATATACTGTCCATTTCTTGAATCAATACACTGCATAAGAGGATTATCCCATGTAAATATTAATCTTCCGCCTGGTTTTAAATAGTCAGCTATATGGATAATTGTCTTATCCAAATCCATGGACCATCCAATTCCATAAATGGAAAATACCAAATCAAAATAGGCATGTGGCAGTCCGGGATTTAATTCCATAGGAGATACAAACAAATTTGCCTGTTTTCCGTTTTTCTTTAATAGAAGTTTGGCACGTTTTATCTGAGAAGCAGAAATATCCAGCCCCCACAATTCCTTTGCTCCTTTTCTGTCCATCCATATCAGAGATTCTCCACTGCCGCAGGCTATTTCCAGTACAATTTTTCCACGTACATCACCCATTAGACATAAAGTATCCTCTTTGGGTGTGTAAAATCCATATTGAGGCAAAGCAGTCGGCGTCATTTCCGTTTCTGAAATACCTGCCCACCAGTCGGAATTTTGCTTCAGCAACAGGGCAGAATCCTCTGACAACGTATTTTCTGACTGATTTATATAAAATAAAGAATCAATTGTCACTCCGAAATATTCTGCCAGCTTTGGCAGCAGGGCCAAATCCGGATTTGCCTTTCCTGTTTCCCATTTGCTGATTGCCTGTACCGTAACCCCCATTGTCTCGGCTAAATCCTCCTGACTTACTCTCCATTTATGGCGCAGAGAACGGATATTTTGTCCTACCTGAATTTTCATAATAGATTCTCCTTTTTTATTTTTATAATATAGCAAATCGGGAAGTTTCACAAGAGAAGGGTTTTTGAGAAAACTAAACGAATGGTTGATACAAAAATTTTTAAAAAAATTATTTTAAATTTTCATTGACTTTAAGTCATTGACTGCGATATAGCCAAAAAGCAAAGGAAGCAATATACAGCTTGCCACAACCAAAACCAGAAAAAAACTTGTAGAAGCAGCCAAAACTATTATTTGTGACAAAGGACTTACCAATACACAGATAGAAGAAATTACAGAAACCTGTGGCGTTTCAAAAGGCACCTTTTATACTTATTTCAAGCGAAAAGAGGATATCGTTTTTGAATTGAGCGAGGGAATGTTTGATGAAATCCTTGCAAATGCAAAAGAATGTAACGGAACAATTATCCAGAAGCTTGAAAATTATATGATAAATTTTTCGGGGTATATTGAACTTTGCATTTTTATTTATTGCAAAATATGTAAACTATTCCTTTACAATTCCAAAACAGCCATAAATGCTAGTTCCATTGCAATACCAAATGAACTTTTTGCCCAAGTTCTTATATCATATTTTTCCACATTTGCGAGAGAATCCGCTGTAAATAACAACTGTCCAAATTCAAATTCATGTCCAAGTGTCAATAAAGGGAATTTTCAATCCAAATTTATCGGCTGAATTTTGTATTCCTAATTTAATTTCCTCTCGACTAAACCCATTTATTTGTAAAAACTCATCGGATTTGTCATTTAAATAAGAGTAAAATAACAACGCAATTTTTAAGCTGTCAATATCTCTATCACTAACCAAATCATATAAATAATTTTCAGCTTCATTAATATTTCCGTTATCAACCATATCTAATAAGCTTTCCAAAGCTTCCTTTTCCTCTTTGTTTTCCAGCAATTCTACTGTCGGAAGCTGTGTGTCAATATTAAATAATAACTTTAAAACAGCGCGTATTATCTCTCTAATAAGCCTCATGATATAATCCTGCTCAAACATAATTCCCTTCCTTGCTATATCATCAAGTTTTTTTAATTTCCTTATTAATTAACCTATTGTACTACTTAAAGATAATAAAAACTTCAACAAAATATGTTATCCTATTTGTAGTAATGAATTACGAAAGAAGACATGAGTATGTTAAAGTCTCAAGACAATTATACTACTATTATGACCAATTTTGAAGACCTTATTTTACTTGTGATTGTGTAAATTTACCTTCGGGAATGACCTGTCTATAGATTTTATCCCTTGATAGTAAGAATTCTATACCAAATTGATATTTTTGAATCTCACACTAAGTTTTTAGAAAATGCTTAGTCTTTGAAAACCCGAAGAAAATTTTACACCATCATAAACATATATTTCGTTATTAATAATAAGAACCGTATCCTTATCATTGGATACGGTTCTTATTCTGCTTTCTATCTTCCAGCAATTATTTTGTTGTAATGATAAACTTCACGCTGCCCTCCTGATTATCCGCAAGCTTTGTAAATGTTTTATACTCCTTTCCAGCCTCTGCCACAGCCTTTACGTTTTCAATAAATTCCTTCACATCTCCATGATATAAATCAGCAATTTTCTGAATTCCGTCTTTATCAAATTCATTCATTCCCGATTCTAAAGTTTTTGAACCGTCAAGAAGCTGTTCAATTCCTGAGAGAAGCTCCGGAACCTTTGCTTTTAAGCTGCCTGTTCCGTCAGCCAGAGTATTACTTCCTGATTCAAGCTGGCTTACACCGTCATTTAATGAAACCATACCTGTGTAAAGCTGGCCGCTTCCCTCTGAGAGATTATACAGCGCTCCAAAAATTGTCTCAGTAGAGGTATCGCCTCCTCTGCCAATCGCTGCCCGAAATCTGCCAATACCGTCTGCAAGCTCGCCTGCACCGGATGTCAGTTTCCCAAGATTTCCTGTCAAATCCTGTGAAGCGGCTCCGTCTGAAATGGTCTTTAAAGCCGTATACGCTCCCTTTTGTCCTGCCGCCTGTACAAGTGCCGCTATCTTCTGATTATATTCCTTTAATACTGCATCGTCTGTAACCGCCTGTGTCACCATAGCTGTAAGCTCCTGTGTGACTGCCTGTGTCACCTCCGGCGTCAAAGCCTTCGTCACTTCCGCCTCTACCATAGCCGTAAGCTCCTGTGTGACCTGCTTTTCAATCACTTTTCCATACGCTGCGGTTACTTCCTGTGTGACTGCCTGTGTCACCTGTTCTGTCACCATCTGTGTCACCTGCTCTGTCACCCGCTGCATAACCTGTTTTTGTATCTCCTGCAAAAGTTCATCCGGAATGCCGCCTGACATATCCTGATTTGGATATTTTGCCATATATTCCTGTATTACCTGCTGCTGTATCTGCTTCTGAAGCTGCGGTATCTGCAATTTTACCTCGGATTCTATCTGCGGCTGCACCCGCTGTTTTATACTTTCAATATAATCTTTATTTGCAGCCATAACCTCTGCTTTCACCTTCTCAGTGACATCGGCCTGATTTTCTGCAATTATTCGCTGCTGAATTTGGGCAATCAACTGCTGATTTGCAACCATAGCCTCCGCTGTTTTCTGCTGCTTCAGTTCTTCCTGCCTTGTTGTCAATATTTCATTATTAATTCCAATACATCTCATCGCATAGCTTCCGATATATTGTGTAAGCTGCTGTTGTATCTCCGTATCGCTTTCCACATTTGCATTCGAAAGTCCGGTTGCAGCCAGATAATCAGAATACGTCTTTGCCGCTTCCTGCTGTGATGCGCCTATCTGACTGAATGTATTGTTTAATCCCTGTGCAAGCTGTGAAACGCCTGCACTTAAAGCTGCTGCACCACTGTCTAACTGTTCCGCCGCACTGACGGCTCCGTCTGCTGCCGTAAATGCAGACATCAGCTTTTGCAGACCATTTTCCAGCTCACTGCTTCCTGATACAAGCTGCTTTGAACCGGATAACGCTGTATCCAGCCCTGCTGCGAGAGCTTTGGCGCCCTCATCTAACTGTCCAGCTCCGTCTGCAAGCGTCGAACTGCCGGAATTGAGAGTTTCAATTCCCTCTCTTAATGTTTTGATTCCTTCTCTTAACTGGGAAGAAGCATCGGTAAGCGTCTTTATCTGCTCATCAAGGTCCGAAATACTGTCGGCTTCCTCAAAATCCAGTTCAGAAAACATTTCATTTGAAACAAACGTCATCATCATATCAAGGTCAAAATCCTTTACATCTGCCGTAAGCTCCACAATATCCGGAATTTTTTTGGCATCCTCTCCTTCGAGCCCAAGATTTTTTCCAAGCCCCGGAATCCCGATTCCCACTACTACATTGTAATTTCCATTTGAAATAACCTTTCCGTTTGTGATTTCTACATTTGTACATTTATCAGTGGACAACAGCATACCGGTTGCAGCCAGAAACGGAAGATAAACTTCCTTCTTTTCACCATTTATTATCTTTTCTGTTTTCTCATTTGGTATATATTGAATCTTCATCACAAGCTTTCCCGATTTGCCGACAATATCATCGGCACTTACTTCTTTTCCGTCAAGCGTATAGGTAATTTTCAATTCTACCGGCAGCTTTTCGGAAACCGGCATATTTCCCTGATAATAAATATCCGAACCTCCTGCTGCAAAGGTAAGCTCATTTCCTGACAAAACAAAGTCTTCATCTCCCTTGACATTTACAATATCTGACAGATTTGTCAAATCATCAAGGCTTTCATAGGCACCCTGATTTTTCAGCCATTCGCTGACAGTAATATTTGTAGCCTTTCCGGACTTATCTGTTACTACATAAACGGTTTCTTCCTTGCTTGCCATTCCTGAACCTACCCCTGCCGAAACAGCTTCACTTTTTGGAGATTTTTCTTTATCATCCTCTTTTCTGGCAGATGTATTGTTTGCTTTCGTATCGCCAGAGCCGCATGCTGTAAGTGTTGAACCGGCTAATACTGCTGTCATCAGGCATGCAGTCATTTTTTTCCAGTGCAAATCATTCCAGTATATCTTTTTCCATTGCATACCTTTTTCTTGTATACCATTCTTTGTTTCGTTATATTTTATATCCTTCATAGCAATCCATTCCTTTCTTTTTATTTCCAATTATTCCGATACTTTAAAAATGCTTCTATCCCTTGGAAGTTGCAACCGGACGATGCCCTTCTGAATTGTTTTTTTCTGTTTTTTCAATAAATCCAATGCTGGTATAGCAAATCAATTTGTCAAATACCATAAGCATTGACGGTAAAACAAAAATAACTACTATCATACTGATAATCGCACCTCTTGCCATCAGCGTACACAGAGAGCTTATCATATCTATTTCCGAATACATACCTACTCCAAAAGTCGCTGCAAAAAAGCTTAGTGCGCTGACAATGACTGAATGTATGGAAGCCTTGTGCGCTGTAGATACTGCTTCTTTTTTATTATGTCCTTCATATCTTTCCTTCTTATAACGGGTAGTCATAAGAATTGCATAGTCTACTGTGGAGCCGAGCTGAATCGTTCCAATTACAATAGAAGCAATAAACGGCACGGTTGTATTTGTCAGATATGGAATACCCATATTGATAAAAATAGCAAATTCTATTACCGATACCAGAATAATCGGGAGAGATATGGATTTAAATACAAAGGCAATAATTACAAAAATTACTCCTATGGAAACAGCAGATACCGTCTTAAAATCCTTATCTGTAATTTCAATCAAATCTTTTGTACATGGAGCCTCGCCTACAAGCATGGCGCTGTTGTCATAGCTCTTTATAATATTTGATATTTTTGTACATTGTGTATTTACTTCTTCACTTGCTACCTTGTATTCCGACATCACGAGCATAAGCTGCCAGTTTTCATTTTTCAGAGTTTCGGTTAAGGATTCCGGTATCATCTCGGATGGAATTGTTCCACCAAGAATTGCATCAATACCAAGAATTGTCTTGACACCGTCAAGCTGTTTTATTTCTCCGCACATTTTTGAAACCTCTATGGAGGACAAATCTGCATCTACCAGAAGCATATGTGTGCTGTTCATATTGTACTCTTCCTGAAGCTTCGTATTGGCAATAATGGAATCCAAATCCTTTGGCAATGTTTCGTCCAGATTATAATATACCGGTGTTTTGCTGTTGCACAGATATGCTGGAAGAATTGTCAGAGCAAATATAAGAACGAATACAAAATGATATTTACATACAAAATCGGAAAAGCGGTGAAAACTTGGAAGTATATTTCTATGAGAAGTTTTTTCAATCGCCTTATCCAATATTAATATCATGGATGGAAGTACTGTGACACAACAGATAACTCCGAAAATAACACCCTTTGCCATAACAATACCAAGGTCAAGACCAAGCGTAAAGCTCATAAAGCAGAGAGCAATAAAGCCTGCTACTGTGGTCACGGAACTTCCTACCACAGAAGTAACGGTATTTGCAATCGCATGAGCCATTGCTTTATCTTTCTGTCCTGAATAATTTTCCTGTTCTTCTTTATAGCTGTGCCATAAAAATATGGAATAATCCATTGTCACACCAAGCTGCAGTACTGCTGCCAACGCCTTTGTGATATAAGAGATTTCACCAAATACAATGTTTGTACCCAGATTGTATACAATCGCAATTCCTATGCTTAGCAGAAAAAGCAGAGGTATCAGAAAAGAATCCATTGTTATGCTTAAAACCAGAACAGATAATAAAACCGCAATACAGACATAAATCGGAGTTTCCCGTTCGGATAAATCTTTTGTATCTGTAACTACCGCGGACATTCCGCTTAAAAAGCACTGTTTTCCTGCAATCCTTCGTATTTCTTTAATGGCATCCATGGTGGAATCCGCTGAGGTGGTTTCTTCAAAAATAATTGCCATTAATGTTGTATCTTCTGTATTAAATGCTTCTCTGATGGAATCAGGAAGAACACTCATAGGTACGGTAATATCTGCAAGACTGTCATACCAGATAACTTTCGCTACATAGTCTACCTGTTCCATTTTTTCTTTGAGTTTGACAATATCCTTTTCCTCCATTCCTTCTGCTACGAACATTGAAAAGGCTCCTGTTCCAAATTCATCTACCAGAATATCCTGCCCTTTCATTGTTTCGATATCTTTTGGGAGATAGGCAAGAATATCATAGTTGATTCTGGTGCCGAAATACCCGATTGCACATGGTATCAGCAGAAGCAATGCCATAATAAAGATAGGCACATGATACTTTACAATTTTGTTACCAAATTTCACCATTGACTTTCACTTTCCTTTCCTTTTTTTAACTGACCACCGGTCATTTTTTGTTATACCACAAAAATGACTATTGGTCAATATTTTTTTTGAAAATTATTGACTTTTTTTCTATATTTGTGCTAACCTATATAAAGACAAGGATGCATAACAGGAAAGGATGCATAATTGATTATGTTTTTTGACACTCAGAAAGGAGTGGGATTGTTTATGGGAAAGGCTGAAAAAAATAAAAAAATTAAAAGAGAGGCACTGCTCAGCACAGCGTTTGAGCTTTTTACATCAAAGGGGATTCAGGATACGTCTATTTCAGACATTGTAAAGTCCGCAGGAATTGGAAAGGGAACATTTTATCTCTATTTTAAGGACAAGTATGATATTAATAATCTGCTGATATCGCATAAGTCCAGCCAGTTGTTTCTGGCAGCGATATCGGCAGTAGAAAAAGAAAAGATAGAGGTTTTTGAAGATAAGATTATATTTATTGTGAATCATATTCTGGACCAGTTGAATGAAGATAAAACGCTTTTGAGATTTATATCGAAGAATTTGAGCTGGGGATATTTTAAAAGTGCCCTGATTGAACATTCGGGGGCGGAAGATGTGGATTTTTATGAACAGTATCAGAGAATGATACGGGAAGCAGAGTATAAAATAGAGGAACCAGAGATAATGCTGTTTATGATTATTGAGTTGGTAAGTGCGACATGCTACAGTTCGATTCTTTATGCGGAGCCGGTGGGACTGGAGGAATTGAAGCCATATTTGTTTCGGAATATCAGAAATATTATACGGGAGCATGTACCAGAAGGGGTGTAGGATAATATAAAAGGGACGCTAACGAGAGCATAGGGCTTTCTGTGGTTTTTGCTTCGCACGAAACCACAGAAAGCCCTATGCTCTTATTGGCTGTGCTCCAAAATATGAAAGAAATAAATTATCCGTATAGTGTACAATTATATTTGTATGTTCCCGATTTCTTGTTATCTTCTTGCATTTTATATGAAAAATATTTAATTATTACTTGACAAATATGTTTATACTGTATATACTGATAATATACAGTATAACAAAGGAGGCGTAAATGAACCTTTTTATAGATAATAAAAGCGGAATCCCTATTTATGAGCAAATCTATTCTCAAATTAAAAATCTGATTATAAACGGGGAACTTGCCGAAGATATGCCGCTGCCGTCTATCCGCAATCTGGCAAAAGATTTACATATCAGTGTAATTACCACAAAGCGCGCTTATGATGAGTTGGAAAAAGAGGGATTTATCTACACAGTGGCGGCAAAGGGCTGTTTTGTAGCTCCAAAAAATATAGAACTGTTAAGGGAAGAAAATTTGAAAAAAATAGAAGGATATCTTCAGGGAATCATAACACTTGCCGTTTCCTGCAATTTAAAGGAAGAAGATATTATCAGTATGCTGCATCTGTTTTATGAGGAGGGATAAAAAAATGAATGCATTAGAAATAAAAGATTTGACAAAATCCTATAAAAACTTTCAGCTTGGACCTGTAAATCTGACATTGCCCTGTGGATGTATTATGGGACTGATTGGAGAAAATGGCGCTGGAAAAAGTACTACAATTAAGTTGATTCTTGATATGGTAGAAAAAGAAACCGGAAATATTACAATTTTGGGCAAGGATAATCAAAAAGGACTGCGTGTCACAAAAGAAGATATTGGAGTTGTATTGAATGAACCTGGCTATCCCGAATGTATTCGGGCAGAACAGCTTGGAAAAATTATGAAATATACTTATAAACAGTGGGATGACAGGGTGTTTTCAGAACTGATAAAGAAATTGAAAATTCCTGTAGATACAGATTTTAAAGATTTGTCCAGTGGAAATAAAATGAAACTGGGGATTGCCGCTGCCATGTCACATCATCCAAAGTTGTTGATTTTAGATGAGGCTACAAATGGATTGGACCCCGTAGCCCGCGAAGATGTGCTTGATATGCTATATGAATTTACAAGAGATGAGACACATTCCATTTTAATTTCATCACACATTGTCAGTGATTTGGAAAAGTTGTGTGATTATATTACTTTTATTCATAATGGAAAAATATTGTTGTGTGAAGAAAAAGACCGTCTTCTGGAAAAATATGGAATACTTCGATGCGGAGAAGAAGAACTGAAAAAACTGGATAAAAAAGCAATAAAAGGAAAAAAATCTACACCATATGGGATAGAGGTTGTTGTGGACAGAGACAAATTGCCAATGGGTATGAAAACAGGCGTTGTCAGTATTGAAGATTTGTTTATATTTATGATAAAGGAGGAAATGTAAAATGAAAGGGTTGTTTTTGAAAGACTGGTATTTAATGAAGAAATATTGCAGATTTTTATTTCTATTTGTTATTTGTTTCCTCGTGGCAGGATTTATAAAAAAAGACGGATTTTTTCATGCTTATTCCATGCTGATGATAAGCATTGTTCCTGTCACACTGCTTTCTTATGATGAAAAATCAAAATGGAATATATACAGTCAGACAATGCCTTATACCAGAAAACAGATTGTATCAGAAAAATATCTGGTAATGTTTGCTCTTTTAGGCATTGTATCGGTACTGATTTGTATTGGTCAATATTTTATTACAAAAACAGAATTATCTTCAGATATCTGGTATTATTATACTCTCCGCTTACAAACTGTTGTGATGATTTTTTCTATTTGTATCATTATGTCCTCCATTCTTCTTTCCGTTTTATTTAAATTTGGTATAGAAACGGGAAGAATTATTTACTATATTGTATTTATTTTGACAGCTATCGTGGCAAATTCTATTGTTACTCCTGATACAAACGAAGTACTGCCGGAGCTTATCAGAGAGCATATGATGTTAACCATATTTGTCATAGACATTTTACTGATTGGAATATCATGGTGGATAGCGGTTCGCAGTTACGAAAAAAGAAAATTTTAAAAATTTTTTGTTTATCTGTTTTATTTCATTATAGTCAATATAATTAAAAAAATATCGGCACAAAACAGAATTCTCTGTATTTTGTGCTGATATTTTCAGTATGACAATGCCCATTTTTTACTTTGATAAATTTAATTTTTTCTACTCATATCTGATTCTCTCCATAAGTTCCTCTTTCGCTATTCCTCGATACATAATCACTGGTATCAGCACGCAAACCATAATCACCATAATACACACAACACCCACAGTTACCGGCGGTAAGGTAAATCTTACCCATTGAACCATATTTGCCAGTATTTTTACAGCCAGCACAGTAAATCCAAGTCCTACGGTAAACATTACCCCTACTGATACAATGGCATATCCTATTCCTTCTTTGATAAGCATCGAAAGTATCTGTTTTTTTGTCATACCAATGCTTTCAAGAATGGATATCTCCTTTTTTCTTGCCTGAATACCTGCACTTATCAGACTGATAAAATTCATAATTCCAAGAAATACAAATATCAGCGAAAATCCATTTCCTATGATTGTAAGCATTGTGATGATAAATTTTGTATCTTCTCTGACATCCTCTACACTTAAGATATCAATTTCCTTATTTCCCGACAAAAGTGATTCTATATTTTGAATTACTTCATGTTCTCTTTCATTTCCTGCATATATATAAATGGACTTTGTCTTTATTTTATTTTTACCTGCTATTTTCTCAAGTTCTGTTTCAGGTACAATCAGATTTAATCCATGTCCGTCAGAGCCGCCAATAAAAATTCCCATATCGATATATCCGCCGAAAGAAAATATCTGTCGTGAACCGTCTTCTAAGACAGCCTCCACCTTTTCAGGCGGAATAAACTCTTTTTTATATCCGGAACCAATATAATAATATTTTCCTGACTGAAATTTTTCCAATTCTTTTTTTGAAATTCCTTTATATTTTTCAAATAACTCTGCATCCAATCCTATTATCTCTGCAGAAAAATTGCTTCGAATCTCGTTTTCTTTTATCGAAAAATCTTTCTCCATCCACTGGATAAAAGAATCAAATTCTTTCAAATCCTCTGCATGATATTTCACTGCCTGCTCTAAATAAACATCTGCTACTCCTTCTGTGTTTTTTATCTCCTGAGCCAATTCTTCTGTGAGAGCATCCGCTAAAATATATTTTCCCTCTTCATTCATCACATACTCATTGCTTAGTTCTATTGTTGAATCAATCACGGAATCTACATAATGTTTGGGGCTGATAGAAGCCACTACAGTTGAAACACACAGAAAAATAATCAATCCTAATGATAAGGAAACAAGTACAAAAATACTTCTTTTTTTATTGGAAAACATATTCCGATATGCCATAACAGTAGAAATTGATTGATTTTTACTGGTTTTTAATCTTTTATTTTTTATTTCTCTCTCATTTTCCATATATCTCAATGATTCTATCGCTGACAATGACTGCATGCGTTTTGCCGGTCTGCCTGCGCTGACAAAGACTGTGGCAAATGTAAATAATACCGAAAACAAAATAATACTGATATGAAAATTCCAAAATGCTGTGACGTCCTGATTTGAATAATGATTCACCAGCGCCGGCAGTCCATACATGGACACTGCCAGTCCGATTGCTACGCCGATTAAAATCCCAAGACTTCCCAGATATACAGATTGTCGGTAAATTATCTTTTTAATTTGTTTTCCAGTGGCGCCAAGAGTTTTTAAAAGCCCATAGGTTTTTACATCCTGTGAAACGGAAATATAGAATACATTATAAATTAAAAGATAGGCGCATACTAAAATCATAATAAGAACTATAATAATAATTGCCAAAGTCTGAAGCTTTTCTTGTGAAAATCTGACAGCACTGAAAGCAGAAAGTTTCTGCTCCTTTGTAATATTCAGCTCTTTTGTCAAATCCTCAAGTATTTTCTCTATATCACTTTCCTGCTTTGCTTCTTTAAAATTAAAATAAACTGTCTTTTGCTCTGGTTCTATTTTTCTGCTGTATGTTTCAGATACAAATCCTTTTCCCAATTCTTCATTCATAAATTCTGATGAAAAAAATCCGGAAATAATAAATTCTTCTTCGTTTCCATTGATAGTGAGAAAAATTCGGTCTCCTTTTTTCAAATTTTCTCCTTTTAGCGCTTGGATAAAATTTGAGGACAACATAATTTCATTTTCCTTTTCAGGATAATTTCCCTGAATATCCCATATTCCCTGTTTTATCATTGAATAAGAAGTTTTATCCTCATAAGACAGCATAATTTTCATTTCGTTTTCTGCTTTTATTATTTCTTTTGACAGTACTCCTTTTGGCAGAACGGTACTGATTCCAACGTCAGATACCAGAGAAGATTTTTTTAATACCGATATCTGTTTTTCATCAGCGCCAGTCAGACACCCCTCCGCTGAAGTTCCATAAGAACGTTTTGCCATGCCGTCATAGCTGGACAGCCCATTAATACCTATAGAAAATACTGCTGTTAAAATAAATGCTGCCAGTGCTATGGAAATAATAGAAATAAAATTTCTTCCCCGACGGAATTTCAGGGAATTTTTTACATAATTTTTTGTTACAAGGTCTGTATTGTAAAACATAATATCCCTCCTATGCCGATACGATACGACCGTCTTCAATTCGGATAATACGGTCTGCCATCTGTGCAATCTGTTCGTTATGGGTAATCATTACAAGGGTTTGATGATATTTTTCCGAAGTCATTTTCAAAAGCCCTAAAACGTCACTGCTGGATTTCGAATCAAGATTTCCTGTTGGTTCATCGGCCAGTATAATTGCGGGTTTTGATGCCAGCGCTCTTGCGATTGCCACCCTCTGCTGCTGTCCGCCGGACAGCTCTGTTGGCATGGCCTCTATATAAGGTTCCATATTCATAAACTCCAAAAGCTCATGGATAAATTTTATATCCGGTTTATTTCCGTCAAGCCTTGCAGGTAATGATATATTATCATATACATTTAAAACCGGAACAAGATTATAATTCTGAAAAATAAATCCTACATTTCTTCTTCTGAAAATAGTAAGTTCTTCAGAGTTCATCTGCTGAATTTCCTTTTCATTGATTTTTATGCTTCCTGAGGTTGGAGAATCCAGACCGCCTATCATGTTTAATAACGTAGACTTCCCGCTTCCTGAGGTCCCTACAATTGCAATAAACTGTCCCTGTTCCACAGAAAGACTTACTCCGTCCAGAGCTTTTACAGTGTTGCTTCCTTTGCTATAATATTTTTTTAATTCAGTTGTTTTTATAACATCCATAATGATATCTCCTTTATTATAAATTTATGTCAAACAGTTGAGCAACACAATCTTTCAATATGATTATCTGCTGCTTTTGCTTGCAACATAAAGAATATTAGCAAAACAATGTCACCTAAATATCACAATTTTCCTGTATAAACAAAATAAAATGTCACAATTCTGCGACATTTCATTTTTTCACATTTCTTTATTTGGCAGATACACTTGAAATACAGTGCCATCGTTGTCTCTCTTATGTACTGTAATATATCCGTTTTGCATAAATATAATCTGTCTTGTCAGGTATAGCCCAATACCGATTCCATTATAATCATGCACTTTATCCTCTCTGTAAAACCTTTTAAAAATATCCTCATAATGTTCCGGCGAAACCCCTATTCCATTATCTGATATTTTTATTTCGGTATAAATTTCCTGAGCAGAAACAGTAATATCTATAATTCCCTTTTCAGGCGTATATTTTACTGCATTATCCAGAATATTAAACAATGCCTCCTCTGTCCATTTTCTGTCATGATATACGAGCAGAGTTTCTTTACAGTCAACTGTTATCTGAATTTTCTTCTTTTCTGCTTCAATAAAAATATTTCCCAATGCCTGAGCAAGCGTATCAAAAATACTTTGCTCCTGCCTCTGAATATCTATTACGCCGCTTTCCAGTCTTGAAGCTTTTATTAAAGACTGCATAAGAAATTCTATCTTATCCATTTGAGAAATAAGCTGCTGCCAAAACAAATCCTGCTCTTTTTTTGTAATAGTTTCTCTTCCCAGTGTATTTATCAATATTTTCATATTGGAAAGAGGGGTTCTTAACTGGTGAGAGATATCAGAAATAAGAGTTTTCATCTTGGTTTTATCCTCTGCTCCTGTATTTCTCTGATACAGCATTAATTCATGAAGCTTTTCGAGCTTCGCCGCACATTTGGAAAGATAGGTTTCCTGATTTAAATTCAGACCTTCAAGCTCTTTTCCGTCAATTATATTGTCAAGAAGCTGTATAATATCCTCTAAAAATTTATCTACTGCTTTTTCTGTCAAATATAAAAGCAGCCAGCCGCAAAACAGAATCCCCAAAAGAAGAACAAGCACTGTGAGTTTATAAATAAGGTCAGCCCCAAACGCAAAATCTGTGTAAATATTCAGCCGGACAAAAACAGACCATACAATAGCCTGTTCAGAAAATTTTTGACCAAAAAACAGCCAGATTATTTCCAGAATGGTCAAAATTATGATAAAAATAATCAGATACTGTTTCTTTCTATTGTATTGTTTTTCCATAAGCCATACCTTTACTGCTCGCCTGTCCACATATATCCCATACCATACACCGTCTTGATATATTTATGGGTTTCATTTTCTATTTTACTTCTCAAACGGCCGATATTTGTAGTTAACGCATGCTCATCTACATAATTCCCGCTGGAATCCCACAGCTTATCCATCAGTATAGTTCTGGTTAATACCTGATTTTTACTGCTGACAAAAATTTTTAACATTCTTAGTTCCAGTGGAGTAAGTGAAATCTTTTCATTTCCGACAGATACCGCCATTGTCTGAAAATCTGCGCTTAAATATCCGTCATTATAGCAGTCTGCTGCTCCCTTCTGTTCAAAGCGTTTTAAAATAACCTTGCATTTTTTTAGTAAAACTGGAATCGAAAACGGTTTTGTGATATAATCCTCTGCTCCAAGCTCATAACCTTTTAACATATCACTTTCCATATCATTTGCAGTCAGGAAGATACATGGAATATTCCAGCAGTCTTTGTATTTTTTTAGAAGTTCAAATCCGTTTCCGTCTCCAAGATTCACATCCATAATAAGCAAATCTGCGCAGGAGCTGGTAATATGTTTTTCTGCATCTGAAACGGAATAGCAGGAAAAGACTTCATAGCCTTCCATTTTCAGATTAAATTGAAGTGTGTTGTTTAATAAGTTATCGTCTTCTATAATAATAATTCTGCTCATTTATTTTTGCACTTTCTCTATTTTCAGACTATTTTCTGTTTTTGTTTAAGTTCGCCAAATTTTCTTTAATAGTAATTGTGTCTGGATGGTTTTCTCCTAATATTTTTTCATGTATTGATAATGCTCTTTTATATAATTTTTCTGCTTCCTCATATTTTTCTTGATTTTCATATAAGACTGCCAGATTATTGTAATCAACTGCTGTACTTATATGATTCTCTCCCAATATCTTTTCATCAATTGATATGGCTTTCTTATATAATTCTTCCGCTTTTTTATACTTTCCCCGACTTTCATATAACCCTGCCAAATTATTATAATTGACTGCTATATTTATATGATTCTCTCCTAATATTTTTT
>CAJUDQ010000001.1:27962-144624 GCA_910585215.1 uncultured Lachnospiraceae bacterium
TCTTATATAACTCCTCTGCTTCTTTATACTTTCCCTGACTTTTATATAATCCAGCCAAATTATTATAATTGACTGCTATATTTATATGATTCTCTCCTAATATTTTTTCTTTAATAGATATGACTTTCTTATATAACTCTTGCGCTTCTTTATACTTTCCTTGACTTTCATATAACCCCGCCAGATTATTATAACAAACTGCTGTATCTATATGATTCTCTCCCAATATTTTTTTATCAATTGATATGGCTTTTTTATACAATTCCTCTGCTTCTTTATACTTTCCCTGTCTTTCATATAATTGTGCCAGATTATTATAATCAATCGCTGTATCTATATGATTCTCTCCCAGTATTTTTTTATCAATTGATATAGCTTTCTTATATAACTCCTCTGCTTCTTTATACTTTCCCTGACTTTTATATAATCCAGCTAAATCATTGTAAATAACTGCCATCTTCAAATGCTCGGACCCCAGTATTTTTTTACCAATTTCCATAGCCTCTAGCAAAATCAACTCTCTCTTGTGATACTCCTGTTTTTCCTCTGCTTCTCTTCCTTCTCTTAATAAAGTATCCACTTCTTTTAATTTTTTCTTTGCCTCTTCTGAATCCCACTCTTCTTCCTGTGAAAAAGACTCCTGTAAAAAATCTGCTTTTAAATCCTCGTCTTCTTCACTTACAGTATCATTATAATTAGAAAAAAGAATTCTTATTCTAATAAAAGAATAAAAATCATATGCCTCACCCGCAAGCATATCATCCCCGTGTGGTGTTGTACAAAAAATCAAGTTTTTTCCCAAATCTGCCATCATATCTCTGCTGAAATTCAAACGCTTTAAATCATCTTCACTTTGTACAGCAAATTGAAAATTTATAATTAAAAAAGTCTGAATTTCAGGAAAAGTATCTATCCACTTTTTCAAATCAAGAAAAGAATAGGCTTTTGGATGTTCTTTATAGTCATAGATTTTTACCATTCCTCTGTGATAAACCCTGGCAATTTCATTTTGCATTTCCTCTTCAGCTATTACCAGAAATAATCCATACTCTGATTTATTGATAATCCATCCTAATGTTTGATATCCTTCCTGATTACTCTCCGACATTTTCTATCAACCCCTGTTCTTTAAAAAATTGAACAATCAGAGGATGCACATTATGCCACCGCTTTCCATTATATTCAAGCACCACGGATGCCTGCAGCATTTTTAACAGCATTTCCTTATCTTCAATCAATTCTTTATTTCCTTTGCAAATATTCAATAAAAACTCATAATTTTTCTTTTCTATCCGTCTTGTCAGGGACGTTTTCAGTTCCTCCAATGCCCGTTTTGCATCTTCTATGGAAATACTTTCACTTCCTCTTCTCTCTGCTCTTTTTGCCGCTGAATTAATTGCCTGAAATAAATCTCTTAACGAGCCTCCTGTATATAAAATCAACTCCTGAAGTACACCATATTCAAACAAATCAAGCTTTACCCGTTTTTCTACAATATTTTGTATTATTTGAATTCCTTCCTGATATGGACTGCCTTCTATTGTCTCAATCTTAATCATTGGCAGCGTTTTTGTAATAAAATAACCTTCCATAGCCGAAAATCTGGCATCATAGGAAAGTGCAATTGGAAAAGTATAAATAACCGGAAAATCCATACCCGAAAGCAATGCTGCATAATTATAAAATACTTTCCATGCATCTTCAGGATTCAGCTTATCCAAATCCTCAAAAATAATCACAGGTTTTTTCCCGCCTGTTTTTTCTGAAATTGTCTTTGACACACAACTCATCAATCGAATCCAGTCGCTGGAATGTATGCTTATTTTTCTTCGATATTCTTTCCTTGTCTCTTCATTATACTTTAAATCAGCTTTTATTCTTGCAAATATATTTAAAACAGATAAAATTCCTGAAGGTTCCGCAGATATTCCTCCTTCTATGGAAGTCGCTGCCAGATTTTGAGAGGATAATATTTCTTCTCCCTCAACCCAAAAATTTTTTATCTTTTCAAGAATGTTTTTATCCACTTTACAATTCAGCTCCTTTGCAATCTCCAACAAAGCTTCTCCCATCAAAATAAAAAGGTCCGAATATACAATATTAAACAAATCCAAATCCATACTGCAGGCAATTGTCCTTATACTATAACCCTTCAATACAAATTTTTCAGACATATAATTTAACTCTGTACTTTTGCCGCAGCCCCTGTGGCCTAATAATAAAAATGCATTATATTCCCCTTCCTCTTGACAGATATCAAAAATATCTTCTATTGGCGAACTGTATTTATCACTCATCCGATATTCCATTGTATCTTTGCAGTAAAACTCATTCATCTGCTCTATTTTTAAAGGTTCCGGTGAAAATGCATTGATAATCTCAGATATTTGATTTGCATATTTCATATGAAATTTCCTCCTGTCTAAAAAATATAATTTTTTATAAGATATCACTATAAAATACAATTTTTTTAGCAACTTTATATACTGTATTTATACCCATATATTATTTTATATAATATATCAATTTTACTATATCCATAAACAGAAATCAACTTACTTTTATACCTTCCGTTTGCAAATCAAATTGCTTTTTTTCCCTTTTTCTGATAAACTATGTTTAAAATTCAGGATATGTCTAAACATAAAAAAGGAAGAAAAAATGGATTATATATATTACTATCATTCACCTCTTGGAAGAATCACACTTGCAGGTGACAAGGATAAAAATGCCCTGACAGGTCTGTGGTTCGATGGTCAGAAATACTTTGGCAGCACACTTACCAAAGATTTTACCCAAAAGAAACTGCCTGTTTTTGAACAGACTGCCCAATGGCTGGATATTTATTTCAAGGGAAAAGAACCGGATTTTACTCCACCATTCCTTATGAAAACTACAGATTTTCGTAAAATGGTATGGGAAATTTTACTCACGATTCCTTTCGGAAAGACAATGACTTATGGACAAATTGCAGATAAAATCGCCAAACAAAAAGAACTCCCGAAAATGTCAGCTCAGGCAGTTGGCGGCGCTGTGGGACATAATGCTATTTCTCTGATTATTCCATGTCACAGAGTAATAGGTACAAATGGAAGTCTGACAGGATATGCAGGTGGAATTGAGAAAAAACTACAACTGCTTACAATGGAAAAAGCTGATTTTTAAGTGATATTTCAAAAAATTATACTGTAAATACATAAATGGAGGAAAAAATGTCTGCTGTTTTAAATGAAAGTTTCATTTATGAAATCTTATCGGCAATAGAAGAAATACCAAAGGGAAAAGTCGCTACTTATGGACAGATTGCAAAATTAATCGGCAGAGAAAAAAATGCAAGACTGGTGGGAAAGGTTCTTAGTATGGCGGAATATTATGGAGACTATCCCTGTCATCGTGTTGTAAATCATGCGGGCAGGCTGGCGCCCCATTTTTATGAACAAAAACAATTACTAACAGAAGAGGGAGTAATATTTCTTGAAAACAATCATGTCGATATGAAAAAATGCGGTTGGGACTGTTAAACAGCCTAACCGCAAAAATAATGTCTAAACCATATTTATAATATTTATCTACATATCTCTATGTTTTTGATTACTTGGCAATTCTCCTTCCATCATAAACCACATAAATCAAGGTATAACACGCCATAATTCCCGAAACAAACGGTGCTATCATTCCCAATCTGCCAAGATTATCTGCAAAATGATTTCCAAAATACCACACCAGTGGAATCCTCAGAAAAAGTGCTCCGGCACTGCAGCTTATCATTGTCCAGACTGTTTTTTGACGTCCATTTAGATATCCGTTCAGACAAAATACTATTGTAACCATAATATAATCATAGCTGCATGACCTGAAAAACGGTTCACCAGATTTTATAATCGCCTTATCGTCTGCAAAAACCTGAATCATGGAAGCCGGATTTATCTGCGCCCATACCCAGAACAAAAAGGAAACTGCCAGCGCAAAACCAAGACCATACCAGAGAGCCTGTCTTGCACGTTTTGGTTTTCCAGCGCCAATATTCTGCGCAGTAATAGCAGCAAGGGCATTTGCCATAGAAGTAGCACAAAGCATTGCAAATACATCATATTTACTGCTGATTCCAACAATTGCTGCCGCTTCCACACCGCAATCATTCATTACCGCCATCAGATATAAAAAAGAAATGCGAACCATCAGTTCCTGAAAAGATATCGGTATTCCTATATATGCAAGTTTTCCTGCAAGCCTTCGGTCGGGCAGAAAACGTTTGAGTTTGAAATCGAAAATAAAATTACTGCGCTTCAAATAAAAAATAGAAATTCCCATGCTGCATGCCTGAGAAAGAATCGTAGCCAAAGCTGTTCCGGCAACCCCTAAATGACAGTATTTCACAAATACAAAGTCCAGAATAATATTTATCACACAGGCGATTCCTACAAATATCATTGGCCTTTTCGAATCACCATAACCTCTTAAAATTGCACTGATTGCATTATATCCACAGACAAAAACAGTGCCAAGAGCACAGATTGACACATACTGCACAGTAAGGTCAAAAGATTCTGCGGGTGTTTTTAAAACAGTCAGAAGAGGTCTTTGAAATAACAGCAGCAAAATGGTGATAATTACAGCAGCAGCGAAAAAAACGGTCAATAAAGTTCCTATTGTTTTTTTGACTGTCTCAAATTCTTTTTTTCCTGTATATTCTCCGATTAAAATTGTACCGCCTAACGTCAACCCTGTCATAAGACTGGTTATTATCTGTGTAATCTGCGTTCCTACAGATATGGCGGCTACACTTTCTGCCGAACAGTAACGCCCTATTACAAATAAATCAACCGCCCCATAAAGAGATTGGAGAATATTTGCTATTAAAAAAGGGGCTGCAAATAAAATCAATGTTTTGAAAATATTTCCTTGTGTCAAATCATTTTCTCTTGTGGAAGTTTTTCTTGTAGAAACTTCCTCTGTATTAGTTTCCTTCATGGAATTATCCGCCTTTAGATTTTTTATTACATTTATCTCACTGATTATATCACTTTTTTATGTTTTTTTCTATTCAAATGGCACTTTTGTAAAAAATGATACAAAAATGCCATTTATCTATAAATTACTTGATTATTCACAAGTTTTTGTCATGAATCCACTCATTTCCTGTACTTATCTGATTTATACCTTTAAATCCAGATTGGCACCAATCTGTGTCTGCTGTTTTTCCTCTGCTTTCTCTTTGTTCTCTTCTTTTAGCGCTTCCATAATATTCTTAAAATCTGTATCTGTCATATAAATCATACCATCTTTCGAAACAGCCATTTTCTTCTCAAAAATCTCCTGTGCCTTTTTTCGGTCTATCTTTCCTTCTTTTTTCTCATCCAATGCCTGCTCTATTTCTTCTTTCTTTTTTACTGCCTTTTCCTTTGACTTTTCAATAAATTTTTCAGAATTTTTTCGTCTTTCTTCACGGAGTTCTTCACTCATTTTATAACCATGCTCATTTCGAATCAGAGCAATATGGCAATATTTGCCATTTTCATCTATATAACTATGCCGAAATACAGTTTTCCAACCGCTGGCTTTGTTCATACCCTCGGAGAGCCTTGTCATCGATTCAACACCTCGAATCAGTTCTTTCATCTCCTGCTCTTTTGCGGGGTCCTTCTGCATTTTTTCCAAAAGCTTTGGATTGATAGTCAGTGTCAGACCGTTTTTGGCTGATGAAAACACAGTTCCAACCTTAAATTCCACACTTGGAGCAAGTTTTTCCAATTCCCTGATATAATCTGCTTGATTTTTTTCTTTACTGTTTTCGGTTGTCTGTGTTGTTTTTGCTTCGGTTTCTGTTTTCTCTGATTTTTCTGCCGCCTTTTTTGCCACACTGTTTGCAGTACTGCTCTGTGCCATGCTCTGCGCCGCATAGCTGCTGTAATGATTCATAATTTCCATTGCCATAATAAAATCCTCCTTGATAAAAATTTTATTTGAAATCCATTTCGATTTAACAGTTACAATATTTTAAGCAATTTCACTCTCCAGTCATTCATCGGACTTTCATAGGGAATTTTAACTATTTTCTCCTTTGAATCAGATTCATAACAACAAGAGCACCCTATTCCCCCAACACCGGGAAGTTTATAAAAACCTCCAAAAACTATAAAAATATCTCCAGCTGCATTTTTTTCATACAAATACTTTTCAAAGGCTTCTCTGTCTATATATACATAGCTGTCATCGTAAGAAATGATTTGATGCAACATATCACTGTCATCAAAAAAAGTTACATCACTGCCATTATATCCATATGTAAACATCACATCATTTTCATTATATCTGTCATAGGAGCTATGTTGTATCCATAAAACTGCTGCCGCCACATATAACAGGATACCCATCCATATACTTACCGTCATCACTCGTTTATATGGCTTATATTGAACAATCCTTATCATTCTCTGCTGAATATCGTTGTATTTCTTATGCTCTGCAAAAGCAGCAAATATATTAAAATTTTCACTTTCTATCTGTAATATCCTTATACTTTTTAATAACAGCTGCCCATAATCATATGCTTTTCCCTTACTTTTTTTGATTGTCACAAGGTCACAGATTTCCTCCATATCCTGCCGGAAGAACTTTGTACCTATGATAAACAGTGGATTCAGCCATAACAGTACCCGTAATATATCCCACAAAAAGTAAAACAACAAATGCCCTGACTGAATATGTGTTTTTTCATGAAGAAGAATTGTCTGTAGTTCTTTTTGATTATATTCTTTCAGTATAATCTCCGGCATTATAATCTTTGGTTGAAATACTCCTACAGTTGAGGGCGTAACAGGCATTTTTGTAACATAGACAAATGTATCCTCCACTTTTCTCTTTTCCATACATGCAACCAGTTTTTTGAGCTTTCTTCTTTTATAAAATAACCGGATAATATATATAAACATAATACAGAAATATAACCGGCATATCCATATGTGATTTATAAAAATTCCAGTCCACCATGAAAATACTACAATGCCTACTGAATTTTCATAAAAAAATCTCATTTTTCCCACAAATAGAACTGGAAGAAACAACCCCCATATTGCACCTTTTAAAAACACAGTATGTTTCAGCAACGTTTTCCGCAGAAAAAAAACAACTGCAAATACCAGAAAAGAAATCAAAACACACCTTACAAGCTGTATGACATAGTAGACAGCACAGAAATTAAATAAACTTATACAATTATCCCAAACTTCCTGTATCATTTTTTATCATCACATTCCTTATTACTATTTCTTATCATTATCCTTTTCTTTACACTGCTCTAAAATTTCTTCCAATTCCTGAAGCTGTTCTTTTGTCAGTTCCGTGCTCTGTAATAATGCTGCCATTGCATTTTTCTGGCTTCCTTCAAAATAACTGTTTACAAACTTCCTGCTTTTTTCCTTTTGACATTCTTCCTTTGATTTTACCACAGAATAATGATAAACTCTCGAATCATGCTCATCTACCGTATAGCTCAATACACCTTTCTGCCATAAACGATTTAACAGAACCCGTACCATTCTTGGTGACATATCTGTTTTCTTCTGTACTTTTTTAATCACTTCCTTTGCTGTCAGGGATGTATCACCTTCCCAAAATACTTCCATAATCAGCCATTCACTTTGACTGGGAGTAGTTTCTTTTTCCATTCCATAATCCTCCTTTTTCTCCTGTTAATAAGTATATCGGACAGAATCAAAAATTTGTTAATGTTTGTTCCCAAATTTTTCTTTTCACTTTAACCGGATATCTCTGACAATTTTCAAGAACAGAAAAAACCGAAGATTTGAGTTTTTGTCTTTTCAAATCTTCGGTCATACTGCTTAATATTAAATCACGGTATTCTTTTCTTTCTTTAACCTCTCATTTGCCTCTTCCACATTCATTCTTGAAAGTATAATTGTAATTACCAGACTAATCACCAATGGAATCCAGAGATACATTACCTGCATCATACGGATACAAGATTCCGGCTGCACGGCGGCATCTCCGTCATATCCGCTGAAAGCCAAAAGCCATCCTGAAATCGCGGTACCAAGACCTCCTCCAAGCTTTACGCCCAATGATGTACAGGAATACATTGTTCCATCCACCCTTTTATGCTTTGTCAAAAAGGTATATTCTGAACAGGAAGCAATCACCGCGTTCATATCCCCCTGCCACGGTCCCTGACCAAGCGCTGCAATTCCTGTAAAGAAAAGCATTAGCGGAACACTTCCAAGATACCCTGCAACAACAACCAGTGCACGGCCGACTGTGCCGATTATATAACCTCTTAAATTCAGCTTATACATTCCATTCCATCTTGCTACCAGTGTCGGAGTAAATACCAGTGCAATAATCAGCGGAATATTTACTGCCCATGAAAATACTCCAAATAAATTTTCATTTCTTAAAACATATGTTGCATAATAAATTCCCGTCCCTATCATCGCGCCGTAAATCTGCTGAAGAATATATACACCACAAATCATCAGATAATATTTATTGGAAATCAATATCTTTGCCGCCGTAATCAAACCATATTTTTCTTCTGATACACTGTCGCCTGATGCATCTCCTTCTGATTCCGCTTTATTTAACTCTTCCTCTGAGAGCTCCTTAACTGAAAATACGGAAATTGTATTTACTGCTAATCCAATGATAGCATAAATCACTGCGATTGTTCTCCATGCAGCTGCATCGTTGCCAAGCGCCGATACCGCCCCGACGGTAACTGACTGAATCAAAAGACTTGTTCCAAATGCAAAGATAAAACGGTAAGAACCCATCTGTACACGCTCCTTGCTGTTTTTGGTAACAAGTGCGGTGAGTGCTGAATATGCAATATTATTTGCTGTATAAAATACTGCATTTAATAATGTATAGGCGATAAAAAACCACGCATATTGAGCAGTTCTGCCCATATCGACCGGTACTGCGAAAATCGCTGCCAGAGTAACTGCACACCCGATATATGCATAAAGCATCCATGGTCTTGCCTTTCCAAGTCTTGTTTTTGTCTTGTCAATCATAGCTCCGAAAAACACATCTGTAACCCCGTCAAAAAATTTTGAAACTGCAATTAATGTGCCTACAACACCCGGATTCAAACCAATCGTTTTTGTGAGATAAATCATAACAAATGAAGATAAGAATGCATATACAACATTTCCTGCAATATCTCCGGAACCGTATCCCACTTTGTTATACCATTTTAAATATTTCTTCTCCTGCATAACATACACTCCTTTATTTTTAATATTATTTTTAAACAGCTGTTTTCAGATATTCGTTTCCGGATTCTGCATGCTTGAACATCTGAAAACAATATTTTATTGGGCAATCACCGCAAGCGCTGATTGCATAATTTCACTGGCTATTTTACTGATTGCAAAAATGGCACCAGCTTTATATGAAAAGTAAACCTTTGCATATCAAAACGATATTTATTTTCCAGAACAGGTCCACAACTGTTAGAACCAATTCCATTCTGTACATAATCAAGACATAAAACCGTACTGCCGCATGGCTCCAGCTCATAATTATGTGTCTTCTTTTCCAGCTCCTCCTGTGTATACAAAGATGCATTAAATGAAAATGCCTGTTCGGAAACGGCTGCCAGACCTGCTTTATCCCCTGAAAGAACAACATAATCACAATCTGTATGGCTCCCATTTTCCTGTGGACGAATATAATCCTCATGCAAATCTGCAACTTTTGCATGATACAATCCATGACTGGATGCTCTGTGCTTATCTGTATAGCTCTCGAAAGGTCCCATGCCATAATAGGATACAGATTCGAGCCCGCTGTTGAGAAACAGCCGAATACCAAATCTCGGCAACATCGGAAACTCTGCATTGCGTTTCACAGCAGCCGTAAAACTCAGCCCTCCATTTTCATCAATCCGCCATACTGTTTCCATATCCATAATTCTTTGCACCGTAGGGGCTGATATTGACATAACGCTGCTGATTTCTATATATGACATGGTCTGTCTGACTTTTGTACGATATGCTCTTGCATATGTCCTGTCATAACGTGCCCGCTTCCATTCCTGTTTGAGATACATATCATTATCTGTCGGAGCTCTCCACAGATTCAATTCCATCGGGCGATCCAGATAGCTTTCCCCTGAACAGGTTATCTGCCGGAACATGCCTGTGCGCTTGTCATAAGTATAGAAAAACTCTGTACCTTTGCAGAAAATCTTCGCATTTGTCTCCCATACCTCCAGCTTTGAGTTTGAAACCTCCGATGATATCAGCCATTTTAGAGCCGTTTGATTTCTGTTATCCTCTGTTTCAAGTAAAATTTCATCAAATCCCAGTATATATCCTGCCGGAATAAGCTCTGTTTCTTTTTTCATATGATAATACAATTTCAGATAAGAATGTCCCTGCTTTGGAACCTCTATATTGAGAACTATACTTTTTGTCTGCTTTGGTTTGACAGAAACAGAGGGAAGAATCCCTGTATTCAGACAAATGCCATCACAGTTTATTTCATAATGAATCTCCATATATTGCTCCAAATCTGTAAAATCCATATAATTTTTTATCCTAAGTTCCTGTGTATCCTGCTTGAAAGAAACTGCTCTGACCGGACGATATACGTTTTTATATTCCAAAAGTCCGCTGTGAACTCTGCGGTCTGGATAAACCAGACCATCCATACAGAAGTTTCCATCATGCTCTGTCTCACTGTGGTCTCCTCCGTAAAAATAAATCGTTTTTCCCTCTTCTGTTCTGTCATGAGCAATTGCATGGTCACACCACTCCCATACGAAGCCTCCACACATCAAATCATTCTTTTCAAATACCTGAAAATAATCCTCCAAATCTCCCGGACCATTTCCCATGGCATGACAGTATTCACACAAAAGAAACGGTTTGTCCGGCGTATGCTCCAAATATTCGTAAATTTCTTCCAGAGCAGGGTACATTCTGCTGTACAAATCAAGATTGGAATAATCATAGGTTTTATCTTTGTTTACATATCTGGCGCCTTCATAATGTGTCAGCCTGCTTGTGTCAAATTCCTTTACCCATTTCAAAGCCTTTTCAAAGCAGCAGCCATATGCACTTTCATTTCCCATAGACCAGATAACCACACAGGGACGGTTTTTATCTCTCTGTACGCATTTTTGAATACGGTCCATAATAGCCTGTTCCCATTTTGGATTGTCTGCAATTGATTCATTCCAGTGCTTGAATTTATTCTCATCGCTGTTATCCTGATAGAAAAACTCAACTGGTCCATGGCTTTCAATATCCGCTTCATCAATTACCATAAACCCATATTTGTCGCAGAGCTGATAAAATATCGGAGCATTTGGATAATGACTTGTCCGGATTGCATTTATATTGTGCTGTTTCATAAGAAGCAAATCCTTTTTCATCTGCTCCAAACTAACTGCACAGCCGGTAAAAGGGTCCGAATCATGACGATTGACACCGCGAAATTTTATTTTCTGTCCATTCAAATAGACAATTTTATCCTTGATATAAATTTCTCTTAATCCCACATAATCAGTAATCGTTTCATTTTCTGTCTTTATCACAATTGTATAAAGATATGGGTTCTCTGTATTCCATAAAATTGGAGAAGAAATTTTTACAGAAAGATTCGCTGTTTCGGCTGTTCTATTATTTTTTTCAAGCTGTGCTGCGGCGACAGTCTTTCCTTTGGCATCAAGTACAGTTACACACACGGGAATTGCCTTCTGGAAATACCAGAATTTCACAGATACTTCCGCTTCTTCTCCTTTAAGAGCTGTCGTGATAAAATAATCTCTGACTCCCTGCTCAGGTCTTTTCAGCAAATAGACATCCCGAAAAATACCAGTCATGCGAAATTTATCCTGGTCTTCTAAATAGGTTCCATCACACCACTTTAATACAAGAACTGTCAGACGATTTTTCCCTTCCATAACTGCATGGCTTATATCAAACTCACTGGTGGAATGTGATACCTGACTGTATCCTATATAACTTCCATTCAGCCATACATAAAGACATGAATCCACCCCCTCAAAATTCAGATAAGCCCTCGGAGCAGTATTCTCTTTTTCATAGTCAAATTCGCGTACATATATTCCACATGGTGTATCCTGCGGAACATAGGGCGGGTCAAAAGGGATTGGATAACGAATATTGATATACTGATGTCTGTCATATCCCATTATCTGCCACACTGAGGGTACATGAATTTTGTCATAGCAGGATGTATCAGAATCAATTTTATAAAATTCCTCTCCCAGTTCATAAATACTGTTGTAATAATAAAATTTCCATTCACCGTTCAACATCTGAATACGGTCGGAAGTTTCTCTTTTTTCTGCGAACATATCCATCTGCTTTGATGCAGGAATATAATATGCTCTGTCTAATGTAGTACCCTGATGTAGAACTTCCAGATTTTCATAAAATTTTGGTATAACCATCGCATGTCCTCCTGTATTTTATTTTGTAAAAAATTAATTTTGTTTTCTGTCACATGATTTTTATAAAGCGGCTGATAAATGGAAAGTATTTGACTTTTGATTTCATAAATTGATAAGACAGCCTGCGCTTTATTCTTTTTGTATACACTACAGTTTCTTTATGTGATTATTATAAATTTTTTTCTGTCCTGTTTCCATAAACTGCATTAGACAAAACATGCACAAAATGATACAATAACAAAAACCTGAAAAATAGTTTTTCAAAAAAATATATGAAAAATATGAAAAAAAGGAGTATTGAAGCAAACATGTATATCAATTCTGCATATTTAAATAATTCACTGATAGATTTTAAGGATAAAAGCAAGCCTTTGATTGTGGGAAGCTGTGGAACCTATCATTTATATACAAGACCGAGACTGCCGACACACCGGCCAAGGGGACGGCTGGATTTTCAGCTGTTGTATGTCGCCGGAGGAAAGGCACATTTTTATTTTGACGGCAGTGAAAAAGATACCGTGGTATCAGCCGGACATATGGTGATTTACCGTCCCAAGGAACCACAGAGATATATATATTATGGCACAGAACAGACAGAGGTATACTGGGTTCATTTTACAGGGAGCAATGTGAAAAATCTTCTGAGAAATTATGGAATTGCAGATGATATGCGTGTGATTCACACGGGAAGTTCGCCGGAATATGAAAGAATTTTCAAGCAGATGATACAGGAGCTGCAAAGATGTCAGGCTGATTATAAAGAAATGCTGGTTATTTTGTTACAGCAGATTTTTATTTCTGTTCATCGCTATCTTACGACAGAGCATAAATTAAAGAATGATTATCTGGATGCTGAAATGGAAGCAGCACTTGAATATTTTAATGAACATTACAATACCGAGCTTTGTATTGAAGAATATGCCCGTTCAAAGGGCATGAGCGTAAGCTGGTTTATCCGCAATTTTAAACAATATACCGGCACTACGCCCATGCAGTATATTGTGGCTGTACGAATTGCCAATGCTCAGATGCTTCTGGAAACTACCCACGATACTGTGACAGAGATTGGACATATCGTCGGATATGAAAATCCGCTGTATTTCAGCCGGATATTTAAAAAACAGAAGGGACTGTCCCCTTCTGAATATAGAAAACAGATAAAACATTAAATATTGATTTATCTGTCACATAATTTTTAATATAAAAAAGCCAGCTGACTGTATTCATAATCCGGCTCATTTCTGACAAAAATATCTTTTATCTCTTCTGCAAAATTTTTGTCCTTTAAATCCTGCGGCCGGTGCTTTTTATGAGACTGTTTAGCAGAGAGCTGCGGCTGGCTGCTCAGATAAAACAGATTATAGACATGAAGCTGATAATACCATTGTCCGGTATCGTAGTCTGTGCGGCGTTCATTCCAGATAATTCTTCCATATTGATTTTGCGATAAGGAAAACACCATGTGATTCAACACATCTTTTCTATAAAATGGAGAATCCTGATTGTGAAAGTCCTTATTATGCCCTCTTCGAGTGGGCAGCCCGCTGCGCTGTTCATCATAAAAAAATGTAATATCATAACTGTCTTTTTTGAAGCAAATAGATAAATTGGTCAGGTTCAGCGCAGACACGGAGGAATACGGCTGGATATCAGTATTTTTTATTATTTGAACTCTTCTTTGAATTTCGTTTTGAGTCTGTTCCTGCGTAAATCCTAACTGTAAGAAATAACTTTGCAGTAATTTCTGTTCCCATTGTACGGGGTCCATAAAAATTGCTTCTTTTTGAAAAAAACTCAGTCTTTGTATAATTATATTATTCAAAAACTGCTTTTCCTGCATTGGATATGCCAGTGGAAACCTGCGCCTAGCCTCTTCTCCTCTGGCACCCCGTTCATTTTTCCCCCACTCAAGATTAATTTCCTGAATCAAAAACAATATATTTCCCTCCTGTTTGACTATAATTCCTATTTGACTATAATTTCTATTTAATTATGATTCCTGTTTTACCCGAAATACTTTATTTCCAATATAAATAAATATAATTGCCAATATAAATAAGACAGCCATTGTAACAACTATGCGAAGAAGCAATATCAAAAATTTATGCTCTTCCTGCCATTCATCATTAAATGCATAGTAAATACCACCAGTATAAGCATTGTATTCTTCACACAGGACTTTTAATGTATCAGGAATACCCTGAGATACTTTTTTTCCAATTGGAAGAGTGATACTTTTACCCGAACGGATTTCCTTTACAACACTTTCAGGAATTTGCGCCAAAATGTAACTGCCATCAGGAAGCTTCAGTAAATAAATCTGCAAATAATCTGCACGGTCGTTTAAAATGCTATCTGCATTTTTATACTGCCGAAACAGCGGTTTTTTCTTTTTAACACTGGTACGCCGTTTACCGCCATTTGAATAATAAGGGTCTGCCCATGCTTTCAGCTCATAGGTTCCTGTAGAAATAATTTCTACTGGCTCTGCTGTAAAAATAAGAGAAGTATTTTTTTCAAAATCATCTTTTCCTAAGAGACGTGGAATATCGTCCCCCGCCTTGGCACCAATAAAATCCTCCTGATATCCTGATTCAATTTCTTTCATACTGACAGTACTCTCCTTGCCATGCAGAAAGGATTCAGGATTCCAGTTGAGATAAACCAGAAACGCTGCTGCCATTGCAAAAACAGTACTGACAAATGGAATGAATTTTTCTTTTTTCATTTTTCCCTCTCCAGATACAATTTCTAATAACAATTATGCCAATATAGAAGCACATTGTCAAATCTGCATGCTTCTAAATCCTCTGGTTTAATAAAAAAAACAAATGTATCCTCTTCGAGCTCTTCTCTGGTAGTAAAATCATACTGAAATAAAAGTGTTGTATACGATTTATATTCTTCATAATCATCGCGGATATCTCCCTGTCGTACAGCAGGATAACCGCCTGCTTTACAGCCCCAGTTTCCAAAATCCCAAAAAAAATCATCTGTATCCTCTTCATTATTTTCAAGGTCATAACCTGCTTTGGAGATAAGTGAAGGAAGCTGTTTTCTCAGAGAATTTCCCGATTTCTCCCACGGAGTTTCGCTGTCCATATATGTGGACAGATTTGTAATCTCCTGTTCTTTTTGAAAAGATATTTTTCCTTCTAGCCATGATGTCCTTAAATCATTCCTGTTCTCGTTTTTTTTCTGATAAATAATTGTCTGCTGCAATGCTTTATCAGGGTCTGGATAATAGCGAATCTTATATAATTCTTTTTTTAATTCTTCATCTTCCAGTTTATCAAAAAAATGCTCTTCGTTTGTGTCTACAAAAAATTGTAAAATTCCCTGTTTTGGAAATCCTTCGAATGGTTCTGCTTCTGAAAAATTAATCTGTGCAAGAAATTTCAGTTCTTCGCCTTCAGGACTGACTGGAATTTTCTCTCCCTGCGGCAGATAAAATTCTCCTCCAAATTTGCTGTTCATACATGTTACAGTTTCATCTGAAACAGCCGTAATATGTAATACAGGTATGGCTGTTTGTTCCAATGCTTTTATAATCAGTGTTTTATTTTTCATAACAGTTGATTCCTTTCTATGATTTTTTATCAAATTCCAGCAAGAATACTTCTATTTTTTTAGTGGGGAATGAATTGTATCTGGATACTGACAAATTTTTTCTTACCTGTCATTATTATACATCAAGCATAAACACAAGGCAAGAACAAAGAAGGTGATTTTGTGGACAATACAGATAAACTATGCTATAATAACCCCAACAGTTAATCTAAATTCACATGTAAAAACCTTATATAAAATGGAGCAAATAATGTCAGATTATATTTTAGATTTAAGAAAACTTGTGGGACACAGACCATTACTGCAGGTAGGAGCAAGCGTAATTGTGGAAAATGACGAAGGAAACCTTCTTTTACAGAAAAGAAAGGACAATCACTGCTGGGGATATGCCGGAGGTTCTGTCGAGCTGGATGAAAAGGTGGAAGATGCCGCAAAAAGAGAGCTTTTTGAAGAAACAGGCCTGACGGCAAATTCAATGGAATTGTTTGGAATTTTTTCTGGAGATGAAACACATTATATATATCCAAATGGAGATGAAGTATCAAATGTAGATATCGTATATATTTGCAAAGATTTTTCAGGGGAATTAAAAAAACAGGAATCGGAAGTTGAGGAATTAAAATTCTTTAATAGAACACATTTACCAGAAGAAATATTTCCTCCTATAAAATCGGCATTAAAAAAGTGGATAGAGAATCAGTAAAGGAGAAAAACGATGAATTTATTTCTCAAGAATCTGGAACATAAGATTGAACAAGCTGTCAAAAAGGATATGCAAAAAATTCTGAAAGAGATTGGTAATGAAAAAATCTATGCTGTGGCGCTGGTGACAGACAGTGATTGCATTACATTATATCTGGCGGTAAATACTTATGAATTTCTGGAAAAACATGATAAAGAATATTTGGCAGATATGGATTTATCAGAAGAAGATATAAAAAATTTAAAACAGGGCTTTGCCAGTTTGACACAATGGATTCCAGATGAATGGGGATATTCGGATAATGATAACAGCGAACTTGCAAAAATCAGCAAACAATTGTATGAAAACAGTAAATCAGAAGATTTTGACGACGAAGAATATGAAGAGAATCAGAAATTATTCTTTGAAACAGTTACTTCTGCTTTGAAACATTTGATAGAAGAAAAAGTTTTTGGGGAATATTCTGAAGAAATTACTTATTTTATTTCAATGTCCGATGATGACAGAGCAGAAGAAATAGAAAATAATTCCGCAGAGTTATTAAATCCCCCTGATATATATGAAACATTTCTAAGCAGATGTATATTGTAAAGGAGTGTATTATGCAGGAAATTATTGTAAAAATTGACGGAACAACAGAAAAAATCAATCCTTCCATGGTGTTCCACTCCAGAAATCCTATGACCAGACGATTTTGTGTCAATGTATATTATACAGAAGAGGGCAGCGAAAAATGGATACAGCTTTTTTGTCAGGATGCGTGTACAGAAGAACCAGCGAAAACACTTTCCACAGATATTCGTGAAGGGAATATCATTGATTTCACTGATTATCTGGCGGAACGGAGATTGTAAATCCGGCTCGACTATAAAAATGAAAAAAGCGACATCTTCAAAACCAGCTTATATCATAAACTGTTCTAACTTTCTCATTTTCTGGTTAACTTTCACTCTTCTGTCATTCCTAGGGATAAATTTATACTATGTTTTACATATTTTCTCATTGAGTAAATTTGTATGATATGATAGAATGGGATAAAAGGAGGAGGATACTAATGGAAAATGCAAGGATAACAAATACACCTTATGATGATGTATTTCGTACATTGCTGAATGATTGCAGCTCCCTGATTATCCCCATAATAAATGAGGTGTTTCATGAGCATTATTCAGGACAGGAAAAAATTATTTTCTCGCCAAATGAACACTTTCTGAACCAGCAGGATGGAAATGAAGAGGAACGAATCACTGATACCAGTTTTAAGATAGCGGGGAAAGAAAGCAAAAAATACCATCTGGAATGCCAGAGCAGCACAGATAACAGTATGCTGGTCAGATTCTTCGAATATGATACACAGATTGCACTTGATGAAGGCGAAATCAAAGGAAATCTCCTCACAGTGACTCTGCCAAATTCTGCTGTATTGTTTTTGAGGCATCGCACATCGACGCCAGATACACTGAAAATCAGAATGATAACACCAGGCGGTACACTGGAATATGATATCTATGTAGTAAAATCCCAACAATATACTTTGGAAGAAATTTTTGAGAAAAATCTTCTTTTGTTCATCCCTTTTTATATCTTTTCCCATGAAACACGATTCGGGGAATACGAAAAAGACAAAATAAAACTAAAAATATTGCAGGAAGAATATGGGCAAATCAAAAATAAACTGGAAGAACTCTTAAACCAAGGAACCATTAGCGAATATACAAAGTGTACCATTATTGACATGTCAAATAAAGTATTGGAACATATCGCTATGAAGTACAATTCTGTCAGGGAAGGAGTAAAAGAAATTATGGGTGGAAAAATTTTAGAATATGAAGCAAAAGCAATAAAAAAAGAAGGAATTGAACAGGGGATTGAACAAGGGATTGAACAAGGGATTGAACAAGGGATTGAACAGGGGATTGAACAGGGAATTGAGGGAACTGTTTCTATATTAAAAAATTTAGGTGTCCCGACACAAACAATCCTAGTTAAGATTCAAGAGCAATACAATCTAAGCCTTGAAGCCTCCAAAAAATATTTATGAAAAATTTTGCCAGTCCCATATTCTATTTATAGGACTGGCAATTTCATGTTCTATAATAATTTTGTATCTTTATCAGACTTTGAATTTACCTGTCCAAATAAACAGTTTCATTTACAACTGTAATATTCCCGCAGCTATGATACCCCGCTGATGGCTTCTGTTCTGTCAATATCACTGCATCTTCAAAATCTGCAAACGTCACAGAACTGATATTTCCAAACTTTGTGCTGTCTGCCACTATATAAGCCCTGCGCGACCTTTCAAATGCAGTCTTTTTTACCAGTGCTTCATTTGCATCAGGCGTTGTAAACCCTTCCTTTTTTGTAATTCCATTTGTTCCGAAAAATCCCTTCGTAAAATGATAGCTCTGAATCGAAAGAATTGCCTGATTGCCGACAACGGCTTCTGTAGTTCCCTTTAATTCCCCGCCAATTAACAGTACTTTCATACCTGCTGCTGCCAGACGCCTTGCATGAGCTACTGCATTTGTTACAAAGGTTGCCTTTTTTTGTGTAATATGTTCAATCATATAGCCTGTGGTAGTTCCGGCATCCAGATACACAAAATCATTTGCCTTGATAAGAGAGGCCGCATATCTGGCAATTATTTCCTTTTCCTCCCGATTGACATCTTCCTTCTGAGCCACAGACAATTCTGCGGCTGTAACGCCTGATTCTGCTAATACAGCTCCGCCAAACACTTTTACCAGCCTTCCCGCCTGGTCCAAAGCCGTCAAATCCCTCCGAATGGTAGATTCTGAGGTTTTTAACAGCTCCTTTAATTCCAAAACTGTAATACTTTTTCTTTCCTCAAGCAATCTCAATATAATCTCATATCTTTTTTCTGTCAGCACTTTTCTAATCGCTCCTTTTCATCTCACAGAAAATTACTCTGCTTCCTCTTTTTGCGTATCTGTTTCCAATATAATTTTTCTAAGCGGCAAAATACTTCCCGGTGACACAGAAAGCTCATCTACACCCATTTTTAGAAAATCCTTTGTAAGCTCTGTATCCGCGCCAAGCTCTCCGCAGATGCCGGCCCATATCCCCGCCTGATGTGCATTTTCCACCACCATCTTAATCATGCGCAGCACTGCCGGATGATGTGCATCATAAAACATATCAAGTTTCGGATTCTGACGGTCAACCGCAAGGGTATATTGCGTCAAATCATTGGTTCCTATACTGAAGAAATCCACATGCTTTGCCAGCTCATCACTGACCATAACGGCAGCCGGAGTCTCTATCATAATCCCCTGCTCCGGATTTCCATATTCAATATTCTGCATATCAAGCTCTGCGCAAACCTCAGATACAATTTCCTGAATCCTCTTTACTTCCCATACACTGGTTATCATTGGATACATAATCGCAATTTTCCCATAGGCACTTGCCCGAAACAGTGCCCGAAGCTGCGTTTTAAATACATCTTCTCTTGTCAGGCAGATTCGGATTGCACGAACTCCCATAGCTGGATTTTCCTCATGAGCCAGCTTAAAATAATCGCACTGCTTATCTGCTCCAATATCCAGAGTACGGATAATCACACGTTTTCCCGCCATTGTTTCGGCCACTGTTCTGTAAATCTGAAACTGCTCCTCTTCTGTTGGAAAATCCTCTTTTTCCAGATAAATAAACTCACTCCGAAACAGTCCGATACCACCTGCATCATTTTTGATAACCATTGCCAAATCTTTTATATTTCCAATATTGGCATACAGCATAATCCTTTTTCCATCAAGAGTAATGTTTTCCTTTCCCTTGAGCTGTTTTAACAGCTCCTTTTTTTCTGCCTCTTTCTTTTGTTTTTCCTGCATCTGGGAAAGAGTCTCCTCATCCGGTTCCACATATATACAACCTTTGATACCGTCTACTACGGTCAGTTTTCCATCTACTGTCTCATCTAACGGCATCTCTGTCCCTATCAGCGCTGGAATCCCCATAGTTCTTGCCAGAATCGCGGTATGGGAATTTACAGAACCGTGTACAGTTACAAAAGAAAGTATTTTATCCTTATCAAGCTGTACAGTTTCCGAAGGCGCCAAATCATCCGCAAGAATAATCACCGGCTCATCCGAATCCACACCCGTATTTGCACTTCCATTTAAAATTGACAAAATCCGTTCAGAAATATCCTTTACATCTGCCGCACGCTCTCTCATATATTCATCATCCATTGCAGAAAACATCTGTGAAAAATTATCACTGGTCATTCCTACTGCATATTCTGCATTTACCTTTTGTGTATGAATGATATTTTCAACAGATTCATTATAGTCATCGTCTTCTAACATCATCTGATGAATCTCAAAAATAGCTGCATTTGCTTCGCCCACTTCTTTGACCGCCTTGTCATACAATCCTTTTAATTGTCTGACTGCTTCCTGCTTCGCCTCCTCATAACGCTCCTGTTCTCTGTCTGTATCCTCCACCCGAATACGCTTCACCTGTTGTCTTCCTTTTTGATAAACCTTTATTTTTCCAATCGCGATTCCGCCAAATACACTTTTTCCATGAAATATCTGCATAGTATCCCTCCATTCTATTATTTCAATCCACTTGTGGCAGTTAAAAGCAAGACAATTATATGGATTGCCTTACGGCAGCAGGGAATAACCACTTTCCCTCCGCCCACTGTTGCCGTTATGATTGTTTTGGACAATTCCCTCCCCCGCCTAAGAGGAAGGGGAATCCTTGCTGTTAATTGTTGAATCTTGTCAAAAGGGCTGCCATAATCTGATTTTCTGTTCTGGCAGCCCTTTTATTTTACAATCAATATAATCACTTTTTACTGATTATGCGGCAGGTATTTACTTAATTACCGATGGTAAATACCTATAAATTTTCTTTCATAAATGTTTCAATCGCCTGACATGCCTCTGCCTCATCCTCTCCGTCAAAGGTCATTTTTACCTCCATGCCTTTCTTTACTGCAAGTCCCATAATTCCGAAAATACGCTTGCAGTCGCCTTCCTTTCCGTCTTTGCTAATTTTAATATTACAGGAAAAGCCCTTTGCCGCCTTTACAAGCTCTCCTGCCGGACGTGCATGGATTCCTTCTGGGTCTGTAATTGTGTAGGTAAATTCTTTCATGATTATTTCCTCCTAAAATTTATTTTCTATTTATTTTTCTTTTTTCACAGGAAACTGCGTTGCATTTTCCATAAAACAACTCTTGCCAAACCTCTGTTGTTAAACAAAGCATTGAAATAGTTTCACATACTTATAATTTTCAGGCGCTTTGCTGTTCATTTACCGGTTTTTTCAATAAACCAAGCAGTACTGCTGATACGATTGTTCCCACTACCAGCGCTACAAGATACATCAACGCATTTCCCACTACCGGAAATACAAAGATTCCTCCATGTGGTGCCATTAAGGTACAGGCAAACGCCATCGACAAGGCTCCTGCTATTCCAGAGCCGACAATACAGGATGGAAGTACATGCAGCGGGTCAGACGCCGCAAACGGAATCGCTCCTTCTGTAATAAATGCCAATCCCATAATAAAATTTGTTGGTCCAGCCTCTCTCTGTTCTCTTGTAAATTTATTCTTAAAAAACATGGTTGCCAGTGCAATTGCGCATGGCGGCGTCATACCTCCAATCATAACCGCTGCCATAATATCATAATTTCCAGCTGCAATCGATGCTGTTCCAAATACATAAGCCGCCTTGTTAAACGGTCCTCCCATGTCAATCGCCATCATGGCGCCTAAAACAAAACCTAAAATTATTTTACTGGAACCACCCATACCTGTCAACCCGTTATTTAATGCTGTATTAATTGCCCCCATAATCGGTTCGACGATATAATTCATACCAACACCCATAATAAAAATACCAACCACCGGATAAATCAGAACCGGTGCAAGCTTCTCAATAGCTTCCGGCATTTTCTCACAGATTTTACGAAGCAGCAAAATCAGATAACCGGCTGCAAATCCTGCCACCAAAGCACCCAGAAAACCAGATTTTCCGCCAGATGCCAACATTCCACCCACAAATCCAAGTGCCAGCGCCGGTCTGTCACCAATGGCCATAGCAATAAATCCCGCCAACACTGGAAGCATAAATCCAAAAGCTTTGTCTCCAATCCCTTTAAATAATGCCGCCGCAAAGGTAATACTTCCAAAATTTCCTCTTTCTTCCTCTGAAAGAGCATTGATATCCACACCAAAGCCGTCAATCAGAAATGCAATCGCTATTAATATACCCCCGCCTACTACAAATGGAAGCATATGCGAAACACCATTCATAAGCTGTGTGTAAATCTGATGTCCTATGCTCTGCTTTCCAGAAGTCCCTTCCTTTTTCACTGCCTGAGCTGCTTTGTATACCGGTGCATTTCCAGATATTGCCTTTTCCAAAAGCTCTTCCGCTTTGCTAATGCCGTCTGAAACCTGACATTCAATTACCTTTTTTCCATCAAAGCGGTCCATTGGCACCTGCGCATCTGCCGCTACAATAATACAATGGGCCTCTTCAATTTCCTTTTGTGTCAAAACATTTTTTGCTCCGCCGGAACCTCTTGTCTCTACTTTAAGAAAACAACCTTTGACCTTCGCAGCCTTTTCAAGCCCTTCCGCTGCCATATAAGTATGCGCAATACCAGTTGGACAGGAAGTAACTGCAAGAATCTTTACGCCTTCCTTTTCTGACGGTCCATCTGCCAGCCGCTTGTCAATATCTGCCTCCTCTTCGTCTGCCTTATCAATAATATCCAGAAATTCCTCCACGGACTTGGCGTTACGGAGATTTTCTGTAAATTCTTCATCCATCAACAGCACGGAAAGCTTGCTTAACACATCAAGATGAATATTGTCCTCGGTATTTGGCGCTGCAATCAGAAAAATTAAAGTAACCGGTTCTCCGTCGAGCGCGTCAAAATCCACCCCCTGCTTCACTACCATAGCTGCCAGCCCCGGTTTTGTCACAGCACTGCATTTTCCATGTGGAATAGCGATTCCTTCGCCAATTCCCGTAGTGCTTTCTTCCTCTCTTGCATATACCTGTTTTCTGTATGCTTCTTTGTCATTAATTTTCCCACTTTTTGCCATAAGGTCAACCATCTGGTCCAGTGCTTCCTTTTTTCCGGACGGTGAACCATTGAGGGAAATACTTCTCTTGTCAAGTAAATCTGTAATTCTCATAAAAATCCTCCATTCTTATTATAGTTTTCAATCCCTTTTTGATACAACATTTTATATGTCACAAGCAACTGTTTCTATTTTAGTAGTATTTTTATTCATTTTTAAAATGATATAAATGTAAAACTAATTTTTTATAAAATACATTTTATAATTTACAGGTTGTTCTACAATTTTCCATATAACTTCTCAATTTCTTCCCTTGTCGCCAGATATTCTGAAAATGCGCTGGCGCTTCCTGCAGATACTCCCATTTTAAAAGCATGCTCATAATCCTGCTGTTCTATCCAGCCTGCTACAAATCCGGCCACCATGGAATCTCCGGCTCCTACTGCATTGACAAGCTTTCCTTCAGGCGCAGGCATATCATATACTGTTTTATCTTCTGCTACAAAAACTGCTCCTTCTCCAGCCATAGATACCAGTACGTTTCGAGCCCCCTGTTCTTGAAGCTTTTTGGCATAAGGAATTACATCTTTTCTGCTGGCAAGCTTTACATGAAAAATCTCTCCAAGCTCATGATTGTTTGGTTTTATTAAAAACGGATGATATTCCAGCACATTAAGAAGTAAATCTTTTGTAGCATCTACTACAGTGAGTACTTTACGGGTCTGCAAACGCTTCATAATATCACGGTAAATCATGTCTGGTATGGAAGCCGGTATACTTCCTGCCAATATCAAAATATCTCCATCCTGCAGTGCATCCAGTTTTGTTTTCAGTTCTTCCAGATTTTCTTCCTCTATCACTGGTCCCATTCCGTTAATTTCTGTTCCGTCTATGGATTTGAGCTTTACATTGATTCTTGATATTCCTGAACTGATTTTAATAAAATCCGTCACGATTCCAAGTTCTTTCAATTTTCTGCATATTTCGTCACCGGTAAATCCGGCCACAAATCCCAGTGCAGTGTTTTGAATCCCCAGATTCATCAGTACAGTGGAAACATTGATTCCCTTTCCTCCCGGCAAAAGAAGCTCAAACGCAGTACGGTTTGTAAGTCCAAGCTGAAAATCGGGAACGGATACAATATAATCCAGAGACGGATTAAAAGTAACTGTGTAAATCATAGATTCTCTCCTTTCCAGATATTTTTTTGTATTAATAGGTAATCAACATAAGCGTTAATTACATCTGATGATGTTATTATACAATCAAATTCATTCAATTTCAATCATAATAGTTCACAAAAAATCAAATATTTTTGGTGCAAAATGCACAAAATTAATTTAATTTGATTTATTTTGATTATTTGTAATAACTTATCTCTAACTCTATTTTTTCTATTATGGCTGATACTATACGAAATTTATAAAATATTTTTAAATATTTCATTTTTACTGATTCACAGAGAGTAGGACTGACTTCCTTATTCGTTTTTTCCTATTCAACCAAAAGTAGAATCATAAATTTAAATTCAAATATATGTTTATTGTAAATAACATCAGGGAGAATTATAATCAAAATAACATATAACGTGGAGGAAAAATAATGTTAGATAATAAAAAAATATCAGAATTTATTGCAAACAAAAGAAAACAGCTTGGCATGACACAGACAGATGTGGCCGAAAAATTAAAGGTTTCTTTTCAGGCGGTTTCAAAATGGGAAAATGGTACTTTGCCAAATGTGGAAGTTTTAGTGGAATTATCTAAAATTTTAAATACGTCAGTGGATGAAATCCTTTTAGGGCGGGATAAAGAGAATGAAACCTATTCCTATAGCAAATCCGGAGTGGATATTTCCTATACAGATTCTATCAAAAAAGAAATGGCACAATATTTAAAAACAGATAATAAACGCGTCTTAAATGGTTTGGGACCTTTTGCATCTTTATATGATATTGGATTTTCCAATATAAAAGAACCTGTACTGGTTTTGAAATCAGAAGAGCCAGGTTCCAAACAGAAACTGGCTATGGAATATGGATACAGCAGGTCAATATGTCATGATATGATAAATCATCTGGTAAATGATATTGCAGTAATGGGAGCAAAACCGCTTGCCGTACTAGATACTATCGTATGCGGAAAGGCGGAAAAAGAGACCATAAACTCTTTTATAAAGGGCATATCCGAAGCATGCCGCGAAAATGAATGTAATCTTGTCGGAGGAGAAACATCAATTCAACCCGATGTTGTTGGCAGCGGATTATATATACTTACATCCAGTATTGCAGGTATTGTTTCCAAAAATAATATTATTGACGGAAGCAAAATCAGAGAAGGCGATATTGTACTGGCAATCGCTTCAAATGGTCTTCATACAAACGGTTACACATTAATTCGACTGTTAATGGAAAAAATGCCGCAGATAAAGCTGGACAAAATAAACGGGGAAACTTTTATAGAACAAATTATGAAGCCCCATACACCATACTACAAAGCGCTGAAGCCCCTTTTCTCTGATTCCACTGTTCATGGAATGGCGCATATTACAGGCGGAGGCATAGAAGGAAATTTAAGCAGGATTATACCCGACGGATTATGTGCTGAAATAAATTTGAATCAATTAAAGATACTTCCTATATTTTCCTATATCAAAACAATTGGAACTATTGATGAAGCAGAAATGCTTTCAACTTTTAACTGTGGCGCTGGTATGATTGTAATTACAGAGAAAAAACATGCAAAACAGGCAGCGGAAATTATCAAGAAATATTATAACTGCTATGAAATTGGAGAAATCAAAATGGGAGATAAAAAAGTAGCTTTTAAAAATCATATTGTCTGGTAATCAAATAAACCTCTGACATAAATAAACAGAAATGTGCCAGAGGTTTATTTTATTTTTCACTTCTAACTAGTCAAACTGTACTGTTGCATATCTGACAGCCCAGAAAGGAAAGAAACGTATTATGCTTCTTGCAGCGTGGAAATCCACAATTTACAGGGTCACTATTTTCTGCTATATTCAGCCACTCGCTGGCTGCGTTATCATCAATATCATCTTTTGTCATTTTTTTTATATATTCTTTGAATTTTTGAAGATTTGGCAGAATAAATTCAGGGTCAGGAATGTAATCCAGTTTTTCCCAGTCAAGTTTATTTTCAGCAGATTGAATTATATTTAATAAAAATGTTCTGTCGTTTAAAAATGTTTTCTTTCTCCATGGCATCTCAACCACATCAAATCCAACTGTTCCAAGACCAAGTTTCTGGTCTCTTTCCGCCAGCCATACTATCAACTGTTTTTCTTCGTCCGTTTCCGCCAGCGCAGAACCGCTTAATAATAGTATATTTATAAAAACGTCAGTGGTTAAATTCGACATACATATCCAGTTCTCAACTGGTGTATTTTTATTAAAACGTATAATATTTCCCACAATAACCTCCAAAAAATATTCCCTTTTCCTATTTTGTAAAATGATAAGATGAATTATATCATATTATTAGAGAATCAAGCAATATACGAATCCTATATTTTTCCTGAGGCATAAGTTGAAAAATAACCCGCTTGATATTCTCCAAATACCGTAATATCGTAAATAGAACTGGGGTACAGAATCACTAAATTTTTTGTATTTTGCATTGTTCTCAAAACTACTTTTACAATTATTGATTTCCCTCCTATGCAAACAAACTAATCACAATCGCACATACCAGTCCTGTAATTCCTATAATTGTTTCCATGATTGTCCATGATTTTAAAGTTGTCTTTTCATCAATTTCCAACAGAGAATTTACAAGCCAGAATCCAGAATCATTTACATGGCTAAATGCAGTCGCCCCTCCATTAATTGCACAAACCATGGCAGCCAGATAAACTGGTGGCAACTCTGCAACTCCCGGCATCGCAGCCATAATTCCTGCTGCCATTGTCATAGCTACTACTGCTGCACCAACAGATGCGCGAATTAAAGCAGCAATCAAAAAAGCTACGACGACAAGAGGAAGACCGCTTTTTTCAAGTGCAGGTCCAATGATATTTCCCATGCCGCAATCCTGCAATACCCATCGGATAATTCCTCCTCCTGTAATAACTAAAAGAATTTGTCCTGTTGGACGCAACGAACGGTCCAATATCTTTTTTAACTGTTCTCCATTATAGCCTTGTTTTTTTCCAAGAAAATACATCGCAAGCAATACTGCAATAATTAACGCAACAAACGGTGTTCCAAGAAACTTTAAAATCGGACGGACAAAATCAATTCCCTGAATATACTCCGAAACTGTACTGCATAAAATCAGAACCAGTGGAACAAAAATAATACACAACACTGTGGAAAACGCAGGAAGATTACTTTCCTCATTTTCCTGAACTTCCTGAATATTAGAAGGAAGTCCAGTACTGATTCGATTGCCAATAAATTTCGACCACAAAATTCCGGCAAAAATCAAAGATAAAATTCCCACAGGCACACCTACCGCAATCATAACTCCCAAGTCAACATTCAGCATATTCGCAACAAGCACAGAACCCGCAGATGGTGGAATAAAAGCAAACCCAGTTGCCAAACCTGCCAAAAGAGGAATCACATAATATAAGGTTGATTTTTTTGTCTTTTTTGCAAGTCCAAATGCTAATGGAATTAATATTACAACACCTGCTTCAAAAAACACAGTTGTACCAACTACTAAACCTGTAATTCCCAAAGCGATGCCTGCCTTTTTCTCTCCAAATCTATTTACTAACGTCTGAGCAACACACTGCGCTCCTCCCGATACCTCTAAGATACCACCAAACAGAGAACCCAGTCCAATCAATAACACGATTCCCTGCAGCGTTTCTCCCGCACCTTTTTCTACTGTATTGACCAAATCTGGAACCGGCATTCCGGCTCCAAGACCAATAAACAAGGCAGAAATTAACAGGGACAGTACCGGATGAATCTTAAATTTTATAATTAATAACAATAATAATACAATACCCATTGCTGCTGCAATCAACAGCCTCGCTGGTTCTGCCGCAAATACCGGTTCTGTCATTTTTATCTTCCTCCTACATATTTATGTATTGTCGCTTTTATAGCGCCGGGTCCAGCAATCATTTCACAAAACATCGTTTCAATTTTTTCTCCCAAACCAGTCTGGTAAAGATTAATAAAAAATATGCGCTCATTAGAGAGAATTGGTTTAAGCTGGTCAGTAAAAGTTTCAGGCCGGCCCACCACGATATCCTTTAACTGTTCCTGAATTTCCTCATTCATAGGGTCGGGAGCCAGTTCATATCTTTTTCCTTCATCATCTATTGCCAGCATATACCGGAGCCATCCCGCAATTCCTAGAGGAATGGCTGTAAGACGTGAAGCATCTCCATATTTCGCTACATATGCTTTGATAGTCTCTCCAAAACGGATACCTACCATTTGAGATACGTCTACGGCAAGACGAAGATTTGTATCTCCCAGATATTCATTTGGAAATCTGTCATTAAAAAGTTCATCTACAAATTTCTGTGGAGAAAGGATTTTCGGATTCGGCACTACAGGAAGCCCTTCGTCATAGGCTACCATACGGGCCATTTTCATCATATCTGCATCTGTATTTAACATATGAGCAAACAGCTCATATCCCAATGCCACTCCAAGAGGACCAGTAGCGGAATGTACCGGATTCAGACATACCGTTACTTTCATACGTTCAGACAGATTCACTGTTTCCCTGTCAGCCATATATACGCCAAAGCCTTTTTCCAGAGCAGGCCGGCCATTTGGGAAGTTATCTTCAATTACAAGATACTGAGGTTTTTCAGCATTGACAAAAGGAGCAATGTAGGTCCTTTTGTCCGTGATAATGGGCTGCATATCCTCCACTCCCAGATTTTCAAGGTCTTTAGCAATCTGCTCACTCGGACGAGGCGTAATTTTATCAATCATAGTCCATGGAAAAGCAACTATTTTTTCGTCACTTACATAGGCGACAAAGCCTTTCTCTACAAAACCAGATTTCTGCCATTCTTCTGTCATGGTCAGCACAGATTCCCGAAGTCTTTTACCATTCTGAGAACAATTATCCATAGATACTAACGCCAAAGGATATTTACCTGTCTTATATCGTTCATAGAGCATAGCCGTCAGCACTGCCATAGCTCCAACAGCTTTGTCTGGCCCATTCTGAATGTCAGATTCTACAAAAGGAAACCATGTTCCGTCGGCTTTTTGCAAAGCATACCCTTTTTCAGTAATTGTAAAAGAAACCATCTGCAAAGACGGACTGGTAAAAATTTCTTTCAGCCGATTCCACTGTACCAGATTTGATGACTGTGCTTTTATTGCCTCAGCCATAGAGCCTAATACCTTATATTCTCTGGTTCCGTCTCCATGTAGAATCACGCTCAATCCCAAATTGTTATAGGGCTCATAAATTTTATCCGCCACATCATAATCAAACGTCTCAACGCAGGTAATACCTTTATCCATTGCACCTGTTTCCAAAAGACCGTCCGCAATACCGCCAATAAAGATACGAAAAATATTGCCGATTCCAAAATGTACCCATTGCGGTTCCTTTTTTGCCTTTTGTGAAACTGCCTCCACATCATACCCCGGAAGTGTAATTCCTGCCTCTTTCCATAATTCCTGATTTTTAATTCCATTGATTGTCAGTTTCATATTGTTACCTCCTGAATTACTTTTATTTTTTACTTACGCTTATGTTTAAGTTGTAAGTCTATTATATCTTTAAAATTGAAAAAAACAATTGACAAAGAGTACAAAATTATGATTTCTTTTTTGTTAATTTTTACTATATTTTTTTTTGAAATATTGCATTTTACTTTTTTCTATATTAAAATAAAGCCGAATCTTAACTAAATGAAAAAATATAACTTTCAGGAGAATATTATGAATGAAAAGGGCTTGACCACAATGAACTTAAAAAAATTAAATAAAAAGTTTATCAATATATTTACAAGGAAAAAATAACCTCCAAACTTCAAATCGTTCAAGCTCTGCAAATGGGATTATCTACTGTCAGCCAAAACTTAAATTTATTGGAAGAAGAAGGCTTGATTGAACGAAATGGTTACTTTGATTCTACTGGCGGAAGAAAAGCTCATGCAATTCAAATTGTCTCAAACTTCAAAATTGCAATTGGTATCGGCATTTTAAAAAATATGTTTCATATAACCGCTATTGATTTATATGGAAATACAATCTATAAAAATACAATTCCACTTTTATATTCCAACTCGTCCTCCTATTATGAACAAATTACTGGAAAAATCAAAGAATTTATTGAAGAAAATCAATATAAAGAGGAACAAATACTTGGAATTTCCATTGCCACTCAGGGAATTACCTCCTCAGATAATGCGACCGTAACATACGGAGCTATTATGAATAATACTGATATGAGCCTAAAAAACTTTTCTCAATATCTTCCATACCCATGTCATTTAGAACATGATTCTAAATCTGCTGCCTGCTTGGAGTTATGGAATCATCAGGACCTCGACAGTGCTGTCATCTTTTTATTGAATAGAAATATGGGTGGCGCCATCATAACCAAACATCAAATCCATCAAGGAAGTTCCATGCACAGCGGTACTATTGAACATATATGTATCAATCCTAATGGTCCGCTTTGCTATTGCGGAAACCGAGGCTGTTTAGAAACTTATTGTTCTGCCAACTCACTGGAACATTCTGCTGGATTGCCTATAAAAGAGTTTTTTCCTGTTTTGAGAGAAAAAAAATCTCCCCAATTTATACAAATTTGGGAAGAGTATTTAAACAATCTGGCATTTGCCATGAGAAATCTGAATTTGGTAATTGATGCACCTATTATTATCAGCGGATATCTGGCACCATATTTTACAGAGGAAGATATTGATTATCTTCTGAAACGCATAAATTCATCTTCCCCTTTTATATTGGAGAAAAACCACATATTGGTCGGTATACACGGACAATATACTCCTGCTATTGGTGCTGCTTTATTTTATGTGAAACAATTTTTGCAATCTGTATAACCGCTTTCTCTCCGCATGAAAATACCAGAAGAAACAAGATATATTTACCATGTTTCTTCTGGTATATATTGGATAAATATTTTTCATCTTCTATATACTTTTCAATAATGTTAACTGTATTTCTATCAAACTCTCTAGGCAGAAATACCAGTATGGCATTCCTGAATATCACTTCTGTTTTTCTACAATTTATGAAAATTCGACTTCTCATCTTTCTAAAATTCTGGCAGCTTGATAAAAACCACCTTTTCGCCATCTGCCGTTCCTGCATAAATGTCATCTGTTTTACAGCCGATTTTTAAATAATGCTCTATCACAAATTTAGAAGTAAATGGCATTTCCAACACTTCCAATTCAGAATATTTAAACCATCTGCTTATTCCCTCATTTGATACAAAATACTCGTCTACGCCTTCCTTCAACTCTGCAAAAAAGTAATAATTCTGTCTGATTTCCCCTTTTGTTCTCCGCAAGGTGACATATCGCAAGGACAGATTTTCAATTTCATTTATAGTTATCCCTAATTCCTCTTTTAATTCCCGCAATACACAGGCTCTTGCATCATTTAATTCAAAATCTTCAAAATGGCCTCCTGCCGAACCAACCCAGACATTATTTACCACTCTTCCGCCCTGTCTGAAAAGAAGAAGCATTTTATTTCCTTTTGATATATAGATAGATGCCATATTTCTTAGTTTTCCATTCATTATTACCTCGTCATTTTCCAAAGCTATTGTATTTATTTCTATCCCTTTTTTCTATTATTGTATCCAATAAACATTGTACGTAAAAAAATTCTTCTATCCTTCCACACTTGCCTTAAAATTGTAAACTGGCCGTATTACCTGAACAATCTCTGCCGTATCGCCAATATTTTCTGTAATATCCTCCATACTTTTGTACGCCATAGGCGATTCGTCAAGCGTTCCTCTTCCAACCGATGTAGAATAAATCCCCTTCATCTCTTCCTCATATTCCTCCACGGTAAACAATTCCTTTGCCTCTGAGCGCGACATAAGGCGTCCTGCTCCATGCGGGGCAGAATAATTCCAGTCTGGATTTCCCTTTCCAATGCAAATAAGACTTCCGTCTCTCATATTAATAGGAATCAGTATCTTTTCTCCCTTTTCGGCAGATATGGCTCCCTTTCTCAAAATCATATGTTCCGTATCAAGATAATTATGAACCGTTGTAAATCTCTCCACTGCATGAAGTTTCATTCCCGAAAGCAGTTCCTCTGCTATTGCCTTGCGGTTATACAACGCATATTCCTGAACAATTTTCATATCATGTACATAATCTTCAAATAACCCGCCCTCTACATAGGCAAGGTCCTTTGGAACAGATGTTGTTTTTGTAGACAGCAGCTTTTTTACTTCGGATTCAATTTCCGACTGCCTGTTCTGAGATTTTAAGTGTTCCGTCAATTTCTGCACATCTTCATAGCTGCTTTTATTCAGCCGGTGATATCCGGCTTTTTGATAATAACTCGCTACCTCAAGCCCCAGATGCCTTGAACCGGAATGAATCACCAGATAAAAAGCGCCGCTTTCATCTCTATCCAGCTCAATAAAATGATTTCCGCCTCCAAGCGTGCCAAGACTTTTTTCCGCCTTTAAAATATCGATATATTTCAAACACCGAAGCTCTGAAAGCCGCAGACGCTTTACATAGGAATGATGTTTCTCCCTGATTGCAAATCCGGATGGAATCCTTTCATAAATCAGACGGTCAAACGCTTTTAAATCAATTTGCTGTTCCTGAAGCTTTACTGTTTCCATACCACAGCCAATATCTGAACCTACCAGATTTGGAACAATTTTGTCTTTTATGGTCATAGTAGTTCCCACTGTACAGCCGCTTCCCGCGTGTACATCAGGCATCATTCTGATTGACAGTCCCTTTGTAAATTCCTGATTGCACAAAAGAATAATCTGCGCAATACAGTCATTGTCTATCTTATCTGTAAATACTTTTGCTTGATTATATTTTCCATTTAATTCCAACATTCTCTATACCATACGACAGGCCTTGTCAAATATTCTGATATATAAATATGTGATTAAGGTTGCCTCTTATATCCTTTCTATAATTTTCTATTTTTCAACTATATCAATTTTGGTCTTTTTATCTGCCTTTCTGAATTACACAATCGCCTCTACAATTTCTTTTCCAACTATTTCTATATGCTTCATTTTTATTAACAATAAAGCGAAAATGGCGTTAGAGAACTATTTTTATATTCTGTATATTTTGATTCTTCCTTCACAATCCCTGTAACGCTCTGTCCCCAATTCGTATTATCAGTATTCATTTATTGTTCCTCCTTCCGATTCCCAATACTAGTTCTTGTTTTTATCTTACACTTTTGGTTTTAATTCGATAAAAGATATATAATGCAGCACATCAAACTTTTCCGGAGCAATAGAATCCAACAATCTTTTATGCTCCTGCTCCCACTGTGCAATTTCCTCCTGCGATAGAGAAGCTCCTACCCCTCTGCATGCTCTCATTCTTCCATGCCATGTTTCCTTTGTAAATGAAACATTTACATCATATTCTTCCTGATATACCAGTTCAAATGTTTCATATACACAATCCGGAATTATTATCGGACATCTGATTTGACCTGCACCTGTCCAGTGAGGATTGTATTTCAATACAAGCGCTTCACTTTGGCCTGCTATCTTATCCTCAAACGGAAGCCATGCCATATAAAGTAGCAGAAGCCTTCCATCTGGTTTTAACATACGGGCAAGTCTTGGCATAAGTTTTTTATGGTCAAAATATAGAAAACACTGACATGCAGTAATCACATCAAACGTATTATCCGGAAACTCAAGCTCTTCTGCTGCCGCTGTCTGATATAAAATATTCATACCCGCTTCCCTTGAAAGTCTTTCTGCCTGCTCAATCTGATGTTCAGAAATATCAGTGCCAGTCCACTCTGCACCATAACAATACAGATTTCTTGGAAGCACACCTGTTCCAGTACCTAAATCAAGCACCTTTTGTCCTTTTATACAAAGATTTCTTGATATGATTTTATCATAAAATTCTTTTGGATAAATATCGCGATATTGTGCATAATCTTTCGATACTCTTCCAAAATCAAATGCTTTTCCAGCATCAATATATTTTTTTTTCAATTCCATAAATTTTTCCTCATATTTATATATTTTTTACGATTTATAATATCTATTTATTTCTTCTTTTATTTTTCAAACTTTCAAAAGCCTTCTCAACAACATGATCTATTTCCATAAAAGAAATCATATCCGATTCTTTCTGTTCAAAATGAGAAATATACTCAATATTTCCGTCTCCTCCACAGACAGGCGAATAGGTGAGTTCCTTTAAAAAGAAGGAATCTTTTCTCATTTCCTGTATGACATGATTTAATATATCCCGATGTACTTTTTTATCCAACACCACTCCCTTATAACGTCTGGCCATCTGAGCCCCGCACTCAAACTGAGGTTTAATCAGCAAAACAAGTTCAAAATCTCCCTGTGCGTTTTTCAGAGGCTTTATTACCGATAAAAGCGAGATAAACGATACATCACAGACTACATAATCTATTTCTTTCAATCGCTCCAAGGGAAATTCTCTGATATCTGTCTCTTCGTGAAGCTCCACTCTTATATCTTCTGCCAGCAAAGGATGCATAACCTTTTTCCCGACATCAATCGCAATTACAGATGCTGCTCCATGCTGAAGAGCACAGTCTGTAAAGCCTCCTGTGGAAGAACCGATATCCAGCACTTTTTTGCCTGAAAAATCCAGAGAAAACTCCTCAATCGCCTTTTCCAGCTTGAAACCTCCTCTTGACACATATTTCAGATAATCATAACTGCTGATTTCTATACAATCCTGTTCTGATACCATCTGTGAAGCTTTTATAACTACTTTTCCGTTACATATCACGCTTCCCAGTCGAATCAGAGCCTGGGCCTTTGAACGGCTCTCGATATTTTTATGCTGGGTAAGCCATAAATCAATACGTTGTACCATATGTTCATTATTTTGTTCACTGTTTGGTTCATTGTTTTGTTCATTCATAATTCACCTTATATCTGATTTTCCAATTTTATTCCTGCTTTTGATATTCTTAATCTTTTCTCACGTTTCCCACTCATAACTAAGTTTTCCATCATATCGACGCAAAAAATACGAATGTCTCCACACCTCTTCAAACTCTTGTTTTGAAATAGAAAAAATCTTAAACTCCCCCATTTCATCAATTTCCTTATTTGATGGATAGGGCTCATCTGATACATATTCCTCGTCTTCTCCCAGTCTTTCCATATGCCTGTCAGAATACACATCTACTTCCCTCATAGAATAACGATCCTTATCAAGTTCTGCAAAAATCAGAACTGGCGTTTGTTTATCTATATATTTCCAGTAATATTTGACATATTCCATATCGATAATTCTCCTGTCTAACTTATATTTTCACTATCATATCATACCAAATATTAGATGTAAAATATATTTTTCTGTAAAAATTGTATAATTATAATATTTTCCACTAGCCAATTCGTATAAAATAATATATACTATACAGGTAACAGCAGAAAACACATAATTGATATGAGGTAATAACATGAAATCTATATACATAGTATTAACAAAAACAGGAACAGCTCTGTCACGGGCAATCGGCTTTGTAACATCTGAACCTTACACTCATGCCTCAATAAGTCTGGACAGCAGTCTTGAAGCTTTATATACATTTTCCAGATTACAGCCGGAGAAACCTCTTCCGGCAGGCTTTACCATAGAAAGTCCTTACAGCGGTTATATGGGGCTTCACCCTGACACTGCCTGCGAGGTATACGAACTGAAAGTAACAAAATCCGCTTATTATAAAATAAAACAGAAAATATCGAACATGAATAAAGAAGCATGGAAATACCGCTACAGTATTCTGGGCACAGTTTACTGCATGTTTCATATTAAGCACAAACGTCCGAACTACTATTTCTGTTCACAGTTTATCGGAGAGCTGTTAAAGGAAAGCGGTGCCGTGACGCTGCCAAAACATGAATCTCTTATGCATCCTGTAGATTACCGTTCTATGCCGGAGTTTAAACTGATTTATCATGGAAATGTACATGGTCTTATCACCTATTACATTCATCAGATGAATCCGGAAAAAAATCCGATTCCACAGATTCCGTTTCGAAAATTTGCATAACTATGTTTCCTGAGTTTGTATTATATGAAAATTCTTGATAAAATACTAAGGAAAAAGGATTTGATATGAGATATTTTGAATTGCAGCCTTTGAGAATCCCTTCTGGCTGGACAGTAAAATATAATAATTTTTCAGAATATGACTTGCAGACACATGGCGCTGAATATGCTTATGAATTGAATGAAGATTTGCTGCAGTTAGAATATTGCAATGTGCTTATTGACTTGGGATGGTACCCCTCCATGAATATAAATGGCAGATATGTAATGTATTTTGTAAATACAAACAATAAAAATCCATTTGATACTCCCATAGATGTATTTGAATCAAAATCCAAGGAAGAAATTATTTTAAAACTGGAATATTGGATATCAGAAGGACACTATCAACAATATATCTGTCAGGGAAACAATCTGCAAAAATAGAATCACTTTTATGGGCTGCCGTTTGAAAAGGCAGCCCCTTTGTTTTACTTTCTTATATCTTCTGCAAGAGGCCGAATCTGTCCGAGCATATTTCTCAAATCTTCAAATACCATAGTCTTGCTGGCATCGCTCTTCTCAATATCATCAATATATCGGAGCACTTCCTCATAGCTTTTCTGCGACATCACAACATAATTTGTCAAATTTCCAATCTCTCTTTCCGAACCTCCGATTGCCTGCTCAATCGCCTGTTGTACATCTTCTATCTGGTCTGCCTGCTGCCGGATAGTGTCAAAAATTTCATGTGTTCCCTCCACATTTTTCTGATTTGTCTCCAACGCCTCTCTCGAACACTGCAAAGATACATTCAGCTCTTTTGTATCCTCTTCCACATGCTTTACACTCTGATTTACAATTGTAATCAGATTTTTTATCTGGTCTGCCAGTGCGCTGACCTGTTCTGCCACCACTGCAAAGCCTCTGCCATGCTGACCGGCTCTTGCTGCTTCTATGGAAGCATTTAAGGAAAGCATATTTGTCTGATTTGCCACAGAAATAATACCCTTTGTACATTTTTTAATCTCGTCCACAGAAGCCTGTAGATTATCAAAAGTCGTATCCATTACCTGAAAGCTCTCTGTTACTTTCTGCGAATCTGCCTTTAATACTTTTACCTGTTCCTGCGCATTTTCTACAGATTGTACAATATCCCTTCTCACATCTTCAAAAGATTTTGTAGCGTCGCCAATTCCTTCAAATACACTTTGAAATGTTCCTATATTTTCATTTAAGCTCTCCGCTTTTTCCATAACCTGATAAAAAGCTTCCTTTATATTGACAATCTGCTCTGTAATCGCAACCTCCTCGTCAACAAGGTCATTATATCTTTTCTTCATATAGTCATGTGCATAGACAAGCGAATAGGATTTATCCTTTAAATCCTGTTTGTTGATTCCTTTATTTACTTCCGGTTCATAATATACCTGTTCTTCCTCTTCTTCCCTTTTTCTAAATAATCCCATAACATGCTCCTCCTATTCAAAAACAACACATGACATTGTCTGGTTCGTATGCTGCTTCATATAATGCTCTCCCAGTCCTATCAGTCCTGAATGTGTGCCCAGCTGATTCATTTCTGTAAAATATTGCTCTACACAGTTATGCTGCTGAAACAGGATATACCGGAAAGCACAGTTAATGGAATACACACCTGAAATTTTATTGAAATCACTTCTTATATGCTCTATGGTAGACTTGTAGATACTTTTCAAATCGCCTATCTGCATAATATAAAGCTTATCCTTTGGATTTACCTTGCGATAACATGTAATGGATTTATCCGACTGTAGTTCTTTCAATGATACAATAAAAACCTCATCTCCTATAATTCTTCCAAGAGGATTGACAAAGGTCTGTGTCTCAATATCCTCTTCCTGTATGCCTAGGTCTCTTGTATATACATCGGCAAACGGCTGTCCATTCAGCTCTTTAATCATGTATTTTTCAGGAACTGCTTTTGTTACAAGATATTTTTTATCTGTCGGAGTATATAGGTTTTCTTTATATACCTTTACTTTTCCATGTTCATTTTTTACAAGAGCATAGGCACAGGCGTTTTCATAAACCTTTCCATTACAGCACACAGTTCCTTCCCATGCTGTTCCTCCAGTAAGAGGAATTTTCTTTTTTTCCAGTACAGAATTTATTGTTGCCAAAACACACTCGTCGTTGCCGGCACAAAAATCCATACAAACCATATTTTCGGATGTTCCGTTCATTGCACTCATATCTTTTTCCAGCCGTTTAATATATTTTACGGGCATGGTGCCAGCTTCCTCCAACACATTTGCTCTTGCAGATATTCCATCGTAAAATGCAGTAACTGTAAATCCGTTCTCAACTACATCTGTCTTCGCATAGCTCTGACCTACACAGCCAATGCTTGGAACCCCCGGAAATAATGCTTCTATTTCTTGCACCTGATTTCGGAAAGCTTCCTTGTCACTGCCACACAGAATCAGAAACTGCGGACTTTCAAGTCCCAAAACAGCTTCTTTTACATCACCGCTTCTGCTAATACCTGTAAACTGCTTCATACTTTTTATCCTTTCTGTCACGTAAATTTTGCCATAAGGCTCTATAAAAGTATGATAACATAAATATGAAAAAAAGGAAATATTTTTTATAAAAATTATCAAAGACTCGCTATGTTGGTGTGAACACTCAAAATCTTATTATCTGATTAATTATAGATTCTTTTTATTAAATTGTATCACTGCTATTGTTATATTGACAATTACCAATAGGATAAGCACAACCATAGCATACGAATATTCCGATGCTTCCTTTGTACCTGACAGCAAATCAGCAGAATCAAGAAGTTTTATTGGAAGAAATTTTTTCACTTTTTGTATAAATCCAATCAGGTAAACAAGAAGAAAACTGCATGCAATTGCGATTAATACAGCAGAATTATTTTCAAAAAATGCGGAAAAGCATACTACCAGCGAAATTATCCATATACCAATAAGATAAAAACAAAATGCAGAAAACAATAAATAAGAGGCCGCCCTGTTATCCCAAAACCATGCATTATACAGATATGTAATTCCATAACATATCCAATATCCGGCTGTCCAGAAAAATATCATAACAATAAGCTTTGACATAAGTATTTTCCATCTGTCCATTCCCTTTGTAATCATATTGACAAGTGTACCCTTATGATACTCAGCAATCAATATTCCACTGAACAGAAAAAGAAAAAGAATCAATGCAATTGGTATATTTTTATAAAACTGTGCCCATGAAGACATTGCATCTACTTTTATTTCTGTTATGACAAATCCAGTTTCTGTAAGGTCCTGTGACATTGCCTCCAACAGCCACGGTGTCAGCTTTGCCACTGCCGGATTCATAATTCCAAAAAGAACAAACAAAATCATTAACAAAAGGGCTTTTCCTGTACGGATAAACTCCATAAATTCCTTTTTTGTAAAAGCTGTCAACTGCTTCATTTGCCAACCACCTCCATAAACAGGTCTTCTAATGCAGGCTCCAGCATTTCTATCCGCTGAGGGGAAATATTGTTCCGGGCCAGAAGCTGCATAATTTCTATTACATCTTTTTCTGTCTTTTGATAACAGCATACCTGCACCTTTCCTGTTCTTTTGCCCTCTTTGTATTTTTCTGTAAATAAATTTGCATCTTCCTGCCGATTAAATTCTATTTCTATGCCATTTCCTTTTCGAATCCCTTTTATTTCTTCCAATGTGCCCTGCAAGGCTATTTTGCCATTATGCAAAAATGCAATTTTATCGCAGATACGCTCTACATCGGAAAGAATATGTGTGGAAAATAAAATGGTGGTTTCATTTTTTACAGAACATAAAATCTCCAGTATTTCTTTTCTGCCCAATGGGTCAAGAGCCGAAGTCGGCTCATCGCATATCAGCAGCTTTGGACTGTTTAGCAATGCCTGTGCAATGCCAAGCCGCTGCTTCATTCCGCGTGAAAATCCCTGAATGCGTTTTTGCGGCTTGGAAAGACCCACAAGATGTAATAATCTGTCTGCTCTGTCCTGACTTTCCTTTTTTTCCATTCCGGTAATTTCTCCACACAGCATCAAATATTCCAGTGGTGTCATAAAACTGTAAAATTCCGGTACATCCGGCAGATATCCGATATATCTGTTTGTTCTGTTCTGTCCAAAGCTTACAGGGATTCCATTGACAAAAATTTCTCCGCTGTCACGTTCTAACAGACCAAGTATCAGTTTCATTGTCGTAGTTTTTCCCGCACCATTTTGACCAATAAATCCAAAAATAGTATGTTCCGGTACAGAAAAAGTAAGGTCCATCAATACCTTATTATCAAATATCTTGTTATCAAATTCCTTGTTAAATTTCTTATCAGATATTTTACGTTTTCCAAAACTCTTTGATACATGGGAACAGGTCAGCATATCCATCAGCCATCCTCCTTTCCAAAAAGAAAGTACAAAACAGGACCAATAAATTCCATTCCAATAATTGATATGACAAGCCATAAAGTCCTGTTGCCACGTTTATAGGTTTTATGTGTTAAAATATGCCTTATGGTGACACCAAGAAGTACAAATTGCACAATAATAAAAGGCACTAAAAATGGCAGTATTTCTTTTATCTCAATATTACTCATAACATTTCTCCCTTCTTTGCAACGATATTGCAGATATCCCGATACTCTTTGTTATCCTTCAAAACAGAAAATGCCGGATTTGCAAACGACTGTATAAAGCTGTTATAAATCACCCGTTTATCTCTTGGTGGCTCTGTTCCCAAATCCAGCTGGTCATACCATGTCTGAACAGAATAAAAATAGCTGTCTTCATGTTTGGAAAGATTATCTCCTGTCAACAAAAAATCAACTTCATCTGCATATTTTTTTAACATGTTGACTGCCTGCTCTTTCTTCTCATGCATGCTGTAAACAATGGCCGCCTGATAATGAAATTGTGTTGTTGTACCTTGAGAAAATTTCTGCAGTTCATAAGTTGCAATTAAACTTTCTATGCGTTGAATGGTAATTTCACAGATATCCATATTATCACTGTGAATAATAAGATACCAGACTGCTGCTGCAATCAATGAATTGAGATGTAAAAACATGCTCATCTGCGTAAAACTATTGGCATTTTCTTTTTTGTCCGCAAGCATATATGCCTGAATTAATAGCGAATCACTTTGGCTGGCAAGACGGCGTGGATTCAGAATTTCTTCGGTTGCTTCAATTGCCTGTATCGCATTTCCAAGCCGTAAATCTACTGCTGCCCTGATAATCACGGTATCTTCGCAGATACCAATATTTTTACAATTAACAATAATATGGCTGCACAAATCCGAGAGTTTTTTCAACACGGTTTCCTGAACTATTTTGTCCTCTGCCAGCATAAAATGATTCAGCCATAAAACACATATCTGAAAAAGAAAAGGATAACAGGAATAATATTCTTTTACATAATTTTCACTTTTTAACATTACCTCATGAAACGGCTGTTCTGCAAAGGCAGCAGCCAAGTCATGATAAATTTTCTGTATCTGTTCTGTACTTAACTGTGGTTGATATCCAAGCAACTCATCTATTGTGACATCAAAAAATGCCGCAAGTACGGGAAGTATTAAAATATCAGGGAGGCTTTGACCAGTTTCCCACTTTGAGACAGAGCCCTTGGTAACACCTACAAAATCTGCGAGCTGTTCCTGAGTTATTTTTTTATTATGACGTAATCTGATAATATTATCAGAAAAATTCAGATAATTCATACAAGTTTCTCCTTTCTGCTTTTACTTTCTATATCATAAGTATAGCCAAGGGAAACAAAAAACTCAATGGATTACAGCGATACTTTAAGAAAAAAAATCAACTGACAGGAAACTTATTATTGTTTCATTGAAATACAAACCTTCATTTCCTTTAAATACTAGATAATTCACAAATATTCACTGTCCTTATTTACAGAAAACAACCCATTTTCACGAAGCTCATAAATTTTATCACATACCTCACTTAAATATTTCCTGTCATGTGATACACTGATAATAGCACCGCCAAAATTGCAGAGAGCTACTCTGACTACAGGGCTTGAAAGTGGACTGAAGTTTCGGGTGGGTTCATCCAGCACCAGCACGTCTGCTCCTCGCAACACCATATCAAGGAACAGTATTTTTGCTCTCTGTCCACCGCTTAAACTTCCTATTTTTCCGTTCATTTCTTCATAAGTAAACTTCATGCCGCCCATATAGGTTCTGGCTTTGGTTACTTCCTCTTTTGTATGACTTTCTGCAAGATATTGAACAGGTGTTTTATTAAAATCCAGTACCTCGGCATAATTTTGCGGCATAAATGCGGCATTGATATCCTGTCGTTCTTTCAGTTCTTTCCACAGAAAAGAAAGCAGTGTAGATTTGCCTGCACCATTTCTGCCAATAATACCAATATGTTCATTTCCAGAGATATAAAGGTGAAGATTTTGAGATAAAATTCTTTCCCCGACACACAGTTTGTCACATGAAAAATCAAGTATTGTTTTACCTGACGGCAGATGAATTGTCTCATCAAATCTGGCCAGAATCGCTTCTTCCTCCTGTGGAAAATCAAGAAAGTTTTCTTTTTCCCGTTCAAAACGTTTTCCTGTGGAAATTACAGAACTCATTTTCTTTTTCAGCAGCCTTCCGCCATGAGGGTTCTGTCTTGTAATCGTTTCCTGTTCATGGTCAACGCGGTTGTAAATTTTTCTCCATTTTTCCATTTGTCTGTCATAGTCCTCTCTCTGTTTTCTTGCTACCTGTTCCTGATGCGCAAAAGAGCTTTGCCGATGCGATAAGTATTCTCGATAAGAACAATAAGAAACAGAAATACGACATTTCGTTTTACGAATAATCTGTTCCATATGCACAATGATATTTGCGGTATTTTCAATCAAAGTTTCATCATGAGAAATATAGAGAACCGGCAGTCTGCTTTCTGCAATAAAGGTCTCCAGCCATTGTAATGTGGGAATATCCAAATCATTGGTAGGTTCATCCAGCAGCAGAATATCTGGTTCTTCCATAAGCAAATGTGCAAGCTGAATTTTTACTTTCTCACCACCGGAAAGTGTGGAAAGCTTCTGGTCTGATAAAATAAATTCAATGGACAATCCAAGTTTTTTCAAACTGTCTGTATGCATGTAATACTCAGTATCTTCAAAATACTCTGCCAACGAGAGACCTCCACAGCTTTCATCCATAACCTGAGGCAGGTAGGCTATTTTGGCTTTTGTAACAATATCACCGGAACAACTGCAATACGTTTCCACGAGATTTCGCTGATAAATAAATTTTAAAAGAGTAGACTTTCCATTGCCCTCTTCCCCGATAATCACAGCTTTGTCACCTCGGTTTAATGTAAAGGAAAAATTATCTGTAATATATCTCCCATCTTCTTTGAGATAAATCGTTATATTTTTTAATTGTAACATAAAAACCTCCTCTTCTGCAGTTCCTGACTGTCAGATGACAGTCAGGAACTGATTGCTCAATAAAAAATAGTTCCTTTTTGACAGTGAATCATCACATATCGAAAAAAGGAACTATTTACTGCATATATGGGGATATTCTATAAACAAAACAACCACAATGCCATAAGTTTATGATAACCTTTCTGGTGCTTTGTTTAAAATACAACTGCTTTCTTAGGACTGGTCACAAAAAATACAAAATAAATTTCTACAAACTAAATAACTCTACCAGAACAAAAAACAGTGCAGCAAAAATAAACCGCTGTAAAACAGCAAGCAATCCAAATTTCAACAGCAAAACAAATCTGATACAGGCATATATACCAACAGATACGCTGATTCACTATCTTGTAAATTTGAATTACTTATTAAACATTGCTACACCTCTTTCTTAATTGTTAGAGTTATTTTATCATATGTATAAATAGTCTGTCAAGAATTATTGGACTTATTTTATTGTTTTAATCGCTCGACATATTCCTGCTGTTCATTTTCCGGTATTTCTCCAAAACAGCAAAACTCTCTATCTTCCTATTTTGTATTCCGCAAAACCATTTTCCTCGTCTAATTGTATTTTATAATGATAAAATTTCTGTATCTGGCAAACACCCTCCTCAATTTCTACCATTCCGCTGTTCCATTCCACATTATTGCTCCTTTCTGTTCTATCCGCCAGCATCGCCCGCATAGATACCGGAGAATTTATTAAATCCCTGCGATAACAGGTATAAAAATTAATTTTTCTCTCATCTATCTCTACTCCCAACACACCTGCCAATGCGTAAGAATTTAAAACTGCTCCCAAAAACTGCTTTTTTATATGCTCCCATTCCTTTTCCTTAACAGTACGTTTCATTTCCCAAATATGAACTGTCATTCCCTCTTTTGTTTCTTCAAAAATAATATAATCGGCGCAATTTTTACATTTTAAATTTTGCAACTTTTTCTTTTCCATATTTTTAAAAACAATCATCCTGTTGTCACAGTCAATTTTTATCTTCGCATATCCAGCTTCAATATTCTTTTCAATCTCTATTCCCGTATCTGAAACTTCCACAAGCTGACTGTCAAACAGCTTTAGTCTTTCATTTGTTCTCTGCGAAAACACCTTTAATCCTCCCCTTCAATTATTTCAAGCTGCGACAGCATCTTACGCAATGTTATCTGAAAAGTCGGCGCTTCGATTCCATAGCTTTGACATGGCAATTTTTCAATAATTGTCTTGTCTTTTTCTGCGGTAAACTGATAAACCCTTACTTCTTCAGGATTTATTATATCTTCTTTATCATATCCAAGCTGGTTTAATAATTTTTCTTTGTTAGATTTTCCATACAGATGAATCATATTATTGATATGGCTTAAAATAATATCACTATGTGTTGTAATAAAAATCGGTGTATCTCTATTATACATCTTAATAAATACTCTTGCCAGCATCCATTGCAGCTTCGGATGCAGACACATCTCTGGCTCCTCCATCATAAGAGTACCCATAGAATTATCCTGAAGCATAAGAAGCAGAGGCGCAATTTCTGTCACTACCCCCGACGTCACATAAAGCGGCAGTCCTTTTTTATTTCCTTGTGGAATATAGGAAACCTCAGCTAAAGGGTCACTGGATACATAAATTTTGCCAGACAATATATATTCCTCAATAAATTCAATCATATCCTCAAAATAAAGCGAATGCTCTTCTTTTGCCACCACTTTTGATAAGCGTACCAAAAAATCACTGCATGGCTTTGTAAGAAGATTCTTTTTCGTTTCTCCAAGATTAAATTTATCTTCCACAGAACTTGATATTAATGTTTTATAAGTAAGCATAAATCCTGTTCTGGAAGCCGGAAGATAGGTAATTCTATCTCTAACTATAGTACAAAACTGATATTGGAGCATATTTTCGATAATACAGCAAATAATATATTGATAATCATTTTCCCCTTTATTGCTTTCTATTATTGTCGCTACCTGTGCTGAATATAAATGTATATCTGTGTTATAGCAAAAAAATACTTTGTCATACTCTTCATTTTCACAATTTTCTACTGCTATGGCAAAAGATTTTTCATAGGGAATCTCGACACTTATTTTTCCTATATCAATATTTTTATTAAAAAATGTCTGAATAAAATCTGTTTTATTATCCTCTAACATCTGATTTAATACTATATTGAAAGCACTTGTTCGTTCTCTTGTAAAATTTATTTTTTCCAGCCCCTGCGATTCGTAACAGCCGTTTACAAACTCCCTGCATTGTTCATATGCTTTGGTAGTTGTATCAATTTTATATCCTTTGCTGTAAAAATGTATATTTAGCAACCCGTAAATAACAGTCATAATATAACTTTTACCACTGTTATTATCTCCAATATATAAATTAAACGGCGATACCTCAATATCTGCATTTTTAATTTTTCCCAATCCTTCTATATGCAAAATCCAGTTATTCATAGGAAATTCTAGTCCTTTCATTTATCTTATAAATAAATTTATTTTGTTTGCTGACTTCTGTCAATATTGAACTGTTTTTTATCTTTTATTGTTTTAATTGCTCGATATATTTTTGCTGTTCATTTTCCGGTATTTCCAATATAGCCATTGCCTGTTGGGGCGTCATATTTGTGTTTTTTATAAGATTTCTAACAGATACTAGTATTCCTTTTTGTATTCCTTTTTCTTCTACTCCTTTACTGTAATTACACATATTATACACCTCGTCTTCCATTGTTTTTGTCATTGCGATATCAAATTCATCATGAAGAATTTTTTTCTTTTTATCTACTGGAGCAATCGCCTCAAAACGAATATCATAAGTAATAGTTCCTTCTAGAATAGAACTATCCTCAGTTTGTCTTCCTTCAACCAATTCATAATTTCCCTTAACGGTTTCGTCTTTATGTACCGCTATCTCTGCAATTTGAGGTGTACCTTCAATATAATTTTTCTCGATTTCGTGTATATCATAGTCTTTGTATTCCTCTACACAACCCTTTAAAATCCATGCAAGAATAATTTTATTAGCTAGCAGACGCTTGCATGATGCATCCAAAGATGCTTTTTTTAATTCTGCTGCCTCTATACTTTTTGCTAATATATTTTGTATCTCCATTATTTTTGCCCTTTCTAATATAACAATCATATCACAAACTCTTAAAATTATCCAGCGAATGTTTCATTATTTCCTAGGTCTAATGCTTCATTGTTTATATAAATACCATATGTTACTGCAGATATTTAGAGATTTTCTATAAACCTGCACTTTTTGGCTGGCTGTGCCATATATTCATAAGACTGAAATTTCGGCTGAAAAACTTGTTGTTTACACACTCTTATGCCTATATTATGGTTCTTTATTCAAGCGGATTTATACCTGTCACAGATGCGGTTTCTATCTTTAACTTAATTGACGACCTATTTGGTGGAAGCAGATTTTGGAGTGAAGAGGTTGAACTGCGAGTAGAAGATGCCATACTTGAAATACAAGATATAATGAATACATTAGAAGAATAAACTATATTTTATACAAAGAGATGAAATTTATAGTGCCAAATGATATACGCTATTTACACAATACAAAAATAGGTATTGAGTTGATTTTCTACAGCTGTTCCACAATTTCTTATCTATTGCACAATCATATATAAATCGAAAACAATAATCGAAGTGGCTCTGGCCACAGATTTCTGCAACCAAAACCACTTTATATCATATCTCAAAGCACTAAATTTGAATTGTAAAAAATTGCGAAATAAATCTACTTCCAATCCTCCATAAACTCCTCATAGGAAACATAATCCTCTTCACACCAGTCTGCATTTTCTCTTACTACTCTTGCAATATTTCCTGCAATCACGCAATGTGCAGGATAATTTCCCTTTGCTACTGAACCGGCTCCTACCATGGAGTGTTCCCCTATCTCTGTATTATAGATAATCTGGCTGCCAAGTCCAAGCCATACATGATTTCCAATTGTCACATGGATATTATCTTGCATATGAATATTTCGCTTTTCTTCCAAATCATACAAACTGTGTCCTCCACCAGAAAGAATTTTCACATCTTTTGCCACGAGACACTCCCTGCCAATCGTCAATTTCGTTTTTTCCATTACTCCAATATAAAACCCGTCTGTCACCTCCATACCTTCTCCTATTTGCATTTCCCCGCCGAAATTGCTGATAAAAAAATTCCCTCCAAGATAAGAATGTCCCTCAAAAACACTGACAGAATCTTGAAAAAACATTTCTCCCGAGCGACAGCGAATATCTCTGCCCAAATGTACAGCCGCATTTCCTCTCATTCTTATTTTCAATGAATCTCTACAGCCAAAACCTTCTCCAATATACAGCCTGTTATGATATCCCAATAAATGAATTTCCACATTTTCAACGCTTCCCTCTGTAATAATCTCATTTCCACAGGAATCTTTATAATATCCGTCTACATGACTCACAACCTTATACATGGAAATATTGGTAAAATCTCTGTCCTCCTGTAATTTATGGTCATACAGCTTTTTCATCGTTTCACTGTTTCTGCCCCACAATGCGATAATAAAATAAATGCTCCCGTCCAGCAACTCCTCTCTGTTATCCACAGTTCCTTTTACAAAAATTCCTCTTTCCTTTAAAAACGGCTCCAAATGCTCTCTTTGCATGTTATCCCATAAATATACATCCCGCCCGTCAATCTGCTTTTTCAACTGCTCAATATCTACATATTCCATCCAGTTCCTTACATAAAATTTTACTTTTTTCATCAAATCTCCTTTCTGACAATATTAAAGTTTGCAAATAATATCAAAGTTTTTAATTTGAAGCCTCTGACAATCAGATACGAAACAGTTCTAACTATCAGAGGCATACTTTTGTTTTCCCTTAAATTATAATGAATGCTGCCTTGCATTTAAAAATATGATATCAAAAATACTTTATTTGATATTAATTTTTATCTGCTGACAAGCTGATAATACAGTCCTTTTCCCATTACCAGTTCATCATGGCTTCCATCTTCCATAATCCCTTTGTTATCAATATACAAAATCCTGTCTGCATTTTTAATCGTAGACAGCCTGTGGGCAATCACAAAGCTTGTTTTCCCCTTTAATACAGTAGAAAACATCTGCTGAATCAGCTTTTCTGTCTCTGTATCAATATTGCTGGTCGCCTCGTCTAATATAATAATATCAGGATTCGCCAGTATCAGTCTTGCAAAAGACAAAAGCTGTTTTTCTCCCGCGGAAAGTTCTGTTCCCTGACTTGAAATCACTGTGTGATACCCCTGCGGCTTTTTCATAATAAACTCATGAGCAAATACTTTCTTCGCTGCCTCCATACATTCTTCATCTGTTGCATCCGGTCTGGAAAAACGAATATTATCAATAATTTCGCCCCGAAACAAAAAGGTATCCTGCATCATCACTCCTACCCTGTTTCTCAGAGAATTCAGCGTCACATCCCGTATATCCATACCGTCAATCCGTATTGCGCCCTTGTCTATATCATAAAACCGGCTAATTAAACTCACAATTGTAGTTTTTCCGGCCCCTGTCGGTCCGACAAGCGCTATCATCTGTCCTGGTTCCACCTTGAGATTCACATGCTCCAATACAGGAATTCCCTGATTATAAGAAAAAGTAACATTATCAAAAACCACTTCTCCCTGTATATCCATAAGCTCTTTCGCATCCTCTTTTTCCACAATATCATTTTCGGTATCCAGCACCTCGAAAATACGCTCTATACTGGAGGTCACATTGGTAATAGACTGAAGTCTCTGGCAAATGGTAAACATTGCCCCTGAAAACCTCTGCATATAAGTAGTCACAATCACCAGTGCTCCAAGCGATAACGGTGCTCCGATATGATTTGTAATAATAAATAATGCAGTCATATAAATCACAATTGTACAGATTACCCGCACCACTCCGTGAGAAAGTGGAAAAAACAGTTCTCGATAGGTAGTGGTCCGCATAAATGCTTTATGATATTTTTCAGAAAGCTCTATAAAAATCTCGTCATTCAAAGCTTCCCTGTTAAACGCTTTGATAACCTCCAGACCATTGATATCCTCCGCTACAAAGGCAGTACGATTGCTCTGTTTATTTCTGTGAACTCTCATTCTTTTATGTAATTTTCTGGCAATCAGCCACATTAAAAATCCAAACGGAATACTTACAAGTATTACCATTGCCGCCATACGGATATCCACAAAACAGATACAGATAATTGTAATTACCATAATAAATACATTTTCAACCACACGAACCATATCATTAATAAAAAAGTTTGCAATCTCATCTGTATAATTTGTCACACGAATCAATATTTTTCCGGTTGGTCTGCTGTCATAATAATCAAAATTAAGCTCCATTAACTTTTGAAACAAATCCTCACGAAGCTTGCAGACAATTGTATTTCCAAGCTTTGCTGTCACCTTTGTCGTAATAAAATGAGCAACTACTCCGCCAAGACTTAAAGCTACCCACAAGCTTAAAAGAATAATGGACATTCTTATGACATTATCCGGCACAACACCATTCTGTGGAAGAATATCATTGATAATTTTCATATTAATCGCAGCTGGAATTAAGGATAAAAAGCCAGTCGCTATCATAAAAAGAATCACCTTGATATAATCCGCCTTATAATCTGACGCATAGGAAATCAGACGTCCAAGCATAAATTTATTAAACTTTTCCTCTATCAGTTCATCTTCAAAATATAAATTTCTACTCATTTACAAACACCTCCTTATCCATCTGCTGCCGGTAAACCGCTGCATAATGACCGTTTAATTCCATTAATTCTGCAAAAGTTCCCCGTTCAATAATGGTTCCCTCATCCATAAAGATAATTTCATCAAAATCTTTCAGCGCCATTGCTCTGTGGGTAGCCATAAGAAGGGTTTTACCATGAAAATATTCATTTAAATTTTGGAAGATTTTGCTCTCTGTCTCAATATCCAAAGCACTGGTACAGTCATCAAGAATTGTAACAGGTGCGTTCTTTAAAAGTGCCCTTGCAATTGCCACACGCTGCTTCTGACCTCCGGAAAGTCCAAAGCCCTTTTCTCCGATAATTGTTTTATAGCCGTCTGGCATACTGTCCGCAAACTCACTCACTTCGGCAATCTCCCCGCAGGCACGGATTTCCTCCTCTTTTGCGTCCGGGTTATAATAGGCGATATTTGCCTCTATGCTGTTGGAAAACAGAAAGACATTCTGCATGGCATAACCATATGCCCTTGCAATTTCATTACGGCTGTATTCCTTGATATTTTTTCCGTCAATGGTAATACTTCCCTCTTCAAATTCTTCAAATGCCTGAAGAACACGAAGAAGTACAGACTTTCCACTTCCGGTTTTTCCCATAATTCCGACTTTCTTTCCATATGGAATGTCCAGAGAAACATCTCTCAAAAGTTCTGCTCCTTCCGTCTGCATGGAAACATGAGAAACTGTGATATGTGGAGTTTTTGAAACTGTTTCATTGCCATAAAGCGCCTGAATCTCATCCTTTTTATCGAGAAGGCCGAACAGTCTGCCTGTACTGACCTTTGCATCCTGAGCATCGGCAGACAGGAAAATAATATCCACAAAATATCCGCAGATAGACAGAAGATACGCCAGAAAGCCCGTATACTCTCCACTGGTCATTTCAAACTTGGTTGCAAGATAAATACTGATTGCCATACTGATTAACATGACAAACTGGTCTACACTGTCAAAGGCCAGAAAATATTTTGCACGCTTTACTGCAAATAAAGTGTAAAAATCACGCAAATCTTCAGTTCTGTCATTAAAGCGCTTCTTTCTGACATCCTCTCTTGCATAGGATTTTATGGTTCGGATTCCATAAATACTCTCCTGCGTTTCGGTATTTAATTCTGAGCTTTTTTCCCACTGTTTCCCATACATTTTATCACAAAGTTTAAGAAATCCTCTGGTAATAAAACCAAACACCACCAGAGTTACAAGCGGAACCAGCATAAGCCCTATGCTGATTCTTGAAAGCATATAAGATGCAACAATAATGTAAAATACCGAATCCACCATAAACGGGATAGTTGCTACATGAAAGTTTCTGATTTTTTCCGAATCAGAATTTACAATTGTAATCAGGTCTCCTGCGCTGTAATCCTTTAGTAAAGGAAGACCAAAGGAGTTGATTTTTTTCATTACATCTAATCGCATGGCGTTGTCACACTTGATTGAAAAGTAGTGTGCAATATTCCAGCGTATGTAAAATGAAACAAAATATAAAAACATAAAAAGCAGAAATACTCCTGCCAGTATCCCCATCATTTTCCATAACTGATTCTGTGGAATGTCACGGATTAGAAATGTAAAGATACTGCTGTTTGGCTCGGGATTTTTCCCAAGCGCGGGATTAATGACATTATCCACAATCAGGGTAATAATCTGCGGTTCCACGATAGATACAATACCCTGCATAAGACCCAGAAAAATGCACAGAATCAATATTCCGTATATCTTTCCATAGTATGGATAAGACTTCTTTAAAATATTCATTGATACCTCTTTCCATCCTGCTGTAAATCTGTGGTACCATCCCTTTTCACAATATTCTACGCACGATTTATTAAATTTGTAGAGATATGTTACCATACTTTGGAGAAAAACGCAAACATATTTTCTGTTTTTTGTAAAAAATATGGACCTCTATATGGAATACAAAATGATTCCCAATATAGAAATCCAAAAGCAAAATTTCTTTTTTGAAATTTTTCTATCAATAAATAAATGGTTTATTTTGGTTTTTATACTATAATTCCAAAAAGTATATACTAATCCATATCCATAAGCTCCTGCTGCAGCCTGCTGTAATCTGTTCTTCCCTCTTTTATAAAATTAATGGCCGAAGATGGATGGCTGTTAAAAATTCCTGTCAGAAGATATGGAATATCAAATCCCCAAGTATACTCCTTTTTCATTTGCAGCATATATTTCTCAATAAAATCCATAAGCGCCGCCATGTCATATCTCGGATTTCTTAAAAATGCCAGCATAGATTCCATAAAGCAGTTTCCTGCTCCTCTTCCCATACCGCATACTGTGGCATCGAGAAAACTGATTCCATATCGCAGCCCTGTGATTGTATTGGCAAATGCCAGATTTTGATTATTATGGGCATGAATACCGATTTTCTTTCCTGTCTTTGCTGCAAAATTCAGATATTTGTCTGTCAATCTCTCTATCTGCTCAGGATAAAAAGAACCAAAACTGTCTACCAGATAAATCACATCTACACAGGAATCTGCCAGAAGCTCCAGACCATTATCCAAATCCTGGTCATGAATCTTCGATACTGCCATAAGATTTGCTGATGTCTCATAGCCCTTATCCTTTGCATATTCAATCATCTTAATACCAGAAGGAATCTGATGAATGTACATCGCAGTCCGAATCATATCAACCACACTGTCTTTTCTGTCAATAATATCTGTCTGATAATCGGTCCTTCCCACGTCTGCCATTACTGCTATCTTCAAGTCCGTCTGATTTTCTCCCACGATTTCCCGTATGGATTCCTCATCACAAAACTTCCATTTTCCAAACTCTTCCACTTTAAAAATTTTCTTTGAAGCTTTATAGCCAAACTCCATATAATCCACACCAGCTTTGACATTCGCTTCATATAAAGCTTTCACAAATTCATCCGTAAAACAAAAATTATTTACAAGCCCGCCATCTCTGAGCGTGCAGTCCAATACCTTAATATCTGGTCTCCATAATACCAGTGTTCCTTTTTGTGGCATAATACTTTCTCTCCTAACTGCATATTTAAAAAAATTTCCTGTATGCTTTTCAATTTATGATTTATAATTTGCCAATCGCTTTACTGATTTAAAGTGAGATATACTTTAAACTAGTAAAGTCACTTTTATTATTTAAACAAATTTTTATAAATTTGTCAAGCTATTTATCCTTTTTCTTAAAAATATTCCTATATCTCACATAATACACAATGTAAAAAACTACCCTTTTCTGTGAGATTATTCAGATATCAGTTTGAATAATAAAAACTGTTTTTATGATGTATTATATAAGTTTTGAATAATATAACAGTTATAAACACTCTTTTATTTCGTCTTATAGTTAATATACTCTGTCTTTGCTTTTGAATACATAATTTTCTGTCCGCTGTAAAGACTGTAATATCCTGAAAGAAGATATGCAATCGCTGCTGTAATCAGATAAAAACAGTTTCCACTGTATCCAAACAGCTCAAAACTGATTAATACCGAAGAAATCGGACAATTTGTAACCCCGCAGAAAACGGCAGTCATGCCCAGCGCCGCGGCAAACGATGGAGATATCCCCAGAATATATCCGAGAAGACATCCCGCGGTTGCACCGATATAAAAGGAAGGAACGATTTCTCCTCCCTTAAATCCTGCCCCCAAAGCAAGTGCAGTCAATATCATTTTTAGTAAAAATGCTTCCGGTTTTACTTCACCGTCGATTGCTCTTTCGATTACATTGATGCCAGCTCCCATATAATCCGAAGTTCCAAGCAGCACTGTAATAAGAATAATAACCAATGAGACTGTAATAATTCGAACATATGGATTTTTTAAATATTTTTTTAAATTTTTACCGACTGTGTGAAGCATAATGCAAAAAAGTGCACTGATATATGCGCATATTACTGCCAATATCACTACTTTCAGCGAGGTAAATACTGTAAGTTCCGGCACTGCCTTTACAGTAAAACTCTCTGGATTGATTCCCATATTAATCGCAAAATTAGAAGCAATAATTGCAGACAGGGCACATGGCACCAAAGCAGCATAATACATAATCCCGATGCTCTCTACTTCCATTGCAAAAATCGTTGCCGCCATGGGAGTTCCAAAGAGCGCCGAAAACGCAGCGCTCATACCACACATCACAAGTACACGTCTGTCGTTTTCATCCAAGTCTGCCAGTCTTCCAATTGTGCTGCCAAGACTGCCTCCCATCTGCAGGGCAGCGCCCTCACGCCCTGCAGACCCGCCAGTCAGATGAGTAAGCACGGTTGAAACGAAAATAAGCGGAGCCATACGAAAAGGAATATCTTTTGTCTCTGCATGAACCGTCAAAAACACCTGGTCTGTGCCTTTATTCTTTTCATAATCACACACTTTGTACATATAGACAATAAAAATACCAGCCAGAGGAAGAAAATAAATCATCTCATAACTCTCTCCCCGAAATTCAGTCGCCAGATTAATACAATGTCCAAACGCCGTGCTAAATGCACCTACGCTGATTCCCACAAGAATGGCTATCAGCGACCATCGGAAAAATACATATAAATTTCCCTTTACACTTTTTAATTTTTCTTTTCCTGCTTCTATATAAATCTTCAGTAATTCAAACATTTCTCTCTCCATTTTGAATCGAGCAGGAAAGATGAATCTTTCCTTACTCGTGCACCGGGCGTACGTTGCGTAAGCAACAATTTCATCTGTGCGCCCGTGTGCATAAAAGCAAACCATTTTCAACTCTATAAATCTGTAAAAATCTTTTAACTTTATTTCACCATATCTGTTCTTCAAAGCAGTCAGCCTATACTTCCAAGATATCTTTTTAAAAATTTCCCTGTATAAGACTGCTCACATGCCGCAATCTGTTCCGGTGTACCCTCTGCAAGAACGGTTCCTCCTTTATTTCCTCCCTCCGGTCCAATATCTATAATATAATCTGCTGTTTTTATCACCTCGAGATTATGCTCTATCACAATCACTGTATTTCCACCGTCTGACAGCTTTCTCAAAATCTCTACAAGCTTGTGGACATCAGCAAAATGAAGCCCTGTAGTCGGTTCATCGAGAATATAAATTGTCTTTCCAGTGCTTTTTCTGCTAAGCTCCGTTGCAAGCTTGACTCTTTGTGCCTCACCGCCCGATAAAGTAGTGGAAGGCTGTCCCAGTTTGATATAGGATAATCCTACCTCATTTAAAGTAGCTATTTTCCGGTAAATAGACGGAACATTTTCAAAAAATGCCAATGCCTCTTCCACTGTCATGTCAAGTACGTCATAGATACTTTTTCCCTTATATTTTATATCAAGAGTTTCTCTGTTATAACGTTTTCCCTGACATACCTCACATGGTACATACACATCGGGCAGAAAATGCATCTCGATTTTAATAATTCCGTCTCCACTGCATGCCTCACATCTTCCGCCTTTTACATTAAAACTAAACCTTCCCTTTGTATAGCCATGCATTTTGGCATCCTGCGTAGATGCAAACAAATCTCGTATCATATCAAAAACACCCGTATAAGTGGCAGGATTGGAACGAGGTGTTCTTCCGATTGGAGACTGGTCAATTGCAATCACCTTGTCTAACTGCTCCATTCCCTCAATTTTTTTATGTTTTCCCGGAATGGTGTGCGCACGATTCAGATTTTTGGCAAGACTTTTATACAGAATTTCATTGACAAGAGAACTTTTTCCCGAACCCGAAACTCCTGTTACTACTGTCATAATTCCAAGCGGAAATTTTACATCTATATTTTTTAAATTATTCTGCGCTGCACCCTTTACCATAAGAAATCCTGTCGGCTGTCTTCTCTCCTTTGGCACAGGTATCTTTATTTTACCACTTAAATAGGCACCTGTCACAGAATTTTTATTTTTCATTATCTGTTTCGGTGTTCCTGCTGCTACAAGCTCACCACCATGCTCACCGGCTCCCGGCCCGATATCTACAATATAATCGGCAGCAAGCATGGTATCTTCATCGTGTTCTACCACAATCAGAGTATTTCCCAAATCCCTCAAATGAATCAGCGCTCCCAAAAGCTTGTCGTTGTCCCTCTGATGCAGTCCGATACTCGGTTCATCAAGAATATAGGCAACTCCCACAAGTCCTGAGCCTATCTGTGTAGCCAGACGGATTCTCTGCGCCTCACCGCCGGATAAAGAGGCGGTTGCCCTTGATAAAGAAAGATACTCCAGTCCAACATCTACCAGAAATCCAATTCGTGCTCTTATTTCCTTTAAAATCTGTTCTCCTATTCTTATCTGCATATCAGAAAGAATCATTCCATCCAGATATTCCTTCAAATCAATAATAGACATATTGGTGATTTCATAAATATTCTTATCCGCTACCGTAACTGCAAGGGATTCCGCTTTTAATCTCTGTCCTTTACAGACACGGCATGGAGTAACCTGCATAAATTCTTCATATTCCCGTTTGATTCCCTCGGAACCGGTTTCCCGATAGCGTCGTTCCACATTTTTAATCAGACCTTCAAACTGAACATCATAAACGCCCTCACCACGCTGTCCTTTATACGTAACCTTTACAGAATGGCCGCCGGTTCCATGTATAATCACCTCCTGTGCCTTATCGGACAGCTCTTCAAAAGGCACATCCAGACTGAATTTGTATTCCTTGGAAAGCGCCTCCAGAATTGCATGAGTAAAACTGCCATCTTTGCCGGAAGACTGCCAGCCCATTACAATAATCGCCCCATCATTCAAGCTTACACTTCTGTCTGGAATCATCAAGTCCACATCAAATTCCATTTTGTATCCAAGCCCGAAACATTCTGGACAGGCACCAAAAGGGTTGTTAAAGGAAAAACTTCTCGGCTGTATTTCATCGATACTGATTCCACAGTCAGGGCAGGAAAAATCCTGACTGAAATTCATTGGCTCCCCGTCTATCACATCAACAATCATAAGACCTTCTGCTGTTTTCAATACATTTTCAATGGAATCCGTCAGCCGGTTTTCAATGCCTGGCTTTACAGCCAGTCTATCAACGACAATTTCGATATTATGCTTGATATTTTTGTCCAGTGTAATTTCTTCTGTCAGCTCATACATATTTCCGTCAATTCTTGCACGTACATAGCCGCTTTTCTTTGCGCGGTCCAGCACCTTTTCATGACGGCCTTTTTTTCCTCTGACTACCGGAGCAAGAAGCTGTATTTTTGTTTTTTCCGGCAACTTCATAATCGCATCTGTCATCTGGTCTACTGTCTGCTTTTTTATCTCACGTCCACATTTTGGACAATGTGGAATCCCCACTCTCGCATAGAGCAGACGAAAATAATCATATACCTCTGTCACAGTCCCCACAGTAGAACGAGGATTTCTGTTAGTTGACTTCTGGTCTATGGAAATCGCAGGTGAAAGCCCCTCTATGCTTTCCACATCCGGCTTCTCCATCTGTCCAAGAAACTGTCTTGCATAAGAAGAAAGAGACTCCATATATCTTCTCTGACCCTCTGCATAAATTGTATCAAACGCCAATGAAGATTTACCAGAACCGCTTAAACCTGTCAGAACTACAAACTGATTTCTTGGTATATCGACATCTACCTTTTTCAAATTATGCTCTGCAGCACCTCTTATTTTTATATATTTTTTATCACTCATTTTTTTATTTCTCCTGTTGCTGTTCGATTATTGTTTCCATCCACTCACAGTAATAAAAATCAGGATACACAATGTAAATTGTCTTGCCTGTTTCTTTTTAAACTCATTTTTTATGCATGTCTCTTTTCTATGTTTTCGTTGATAATAAATTCTAGCTCTCTTTCATAAGCTTCTTTATTTCCAGCATTTTATCCCTGAGTTCTGCCGCCGCTTCAAAATTAAGCTCTGCTGCTGCCTTTTCCATTTCTTTTCGAATTTTCACAATAAGCTTTTCCAGCTCTTTCTCACTCATGGATTCAGGGTCTTTTTCTATTATACTGATTGTCTTTTCCGCCGCTTTGGTAATACTGATTAAATCACGCACTGCCTTCTGAATTGTGGTAGGCGTAATTCCATTTGCCTCGTTATAAGACTCCTGTATCTGCCGGCGTCTGTTTGTTTCTTCTATCGCAGCATGCATCGAATCAGTCACAGTATCTGCATACATAATGACATGCCCTTCTGAATTTCTTGCAGCTCTTCCAATGGTCTGTATCAGGGAAGTTTTAGAACGCAGAAATCCTTCTTTGTCCGCGTCCAGAATTGCCACCAGAGAAATTTCAGGAATATCCAGTCCTTCCCGTAAAAGATTAATTCCCACCAGAACATCAAATACATCAAGACGCATATCCCTTATAATTTCGGTTCGCTCCAGCGTATCAATATCAGAATGAAGATATTTGACACGTATACCGGATTCATTCATATACTCTGTCAAATCTTCTGCCATTCGTTTTGTCAGAGTCGTTACCAGTATTTTATTTTTCTTTGCCGTTTCTTTGTTTATTTCTGAAATCAGGTCGTCTATCTGACCCTCTACCGGACGAATCTCCACCTTCGGGTCTAACAGGCCGGTCGGTCTTATAATCTGCTCTACCCGTTTGAGTTCATGATTCTCCTCATACACATTTGGAGTAGCAGATACAAACATCATCTGGTCAATTTTGCTCTCAAATTCCTCAAAGTTTAACGGCCGGTTATCCTTTGCAGAAGGAAGTCTGAAACCATATTCCACCAAGGTTGACTTTCTTGACTGGTCGCCTGAATACATTCCCCGCACCTGTGGAATTGTAATATGAGACTCATCTACAATAATCAGAAACTCATCCGGAAAATAATCCAGAAGAGTATGCGGCGGAGAACCCGGCTCAAGTCCTGCTAAATGTCTGGAATAGTTTTCAATACCGGAACAGAAACCTGTTTCCCTCATCATTTCAATATCAAAATTTGTGCGCTCGGAAATTCTCTGCGCTTCTAACAGTTTATCTTCACTTTTAAAATAGGCCACTCGTTCCTTAAGCTCCTGTTCTATGGTGTTTACCGCTATTTCTATTTTTTCCTGCGGCACTGCATAATGGGAAGCCGGAAAAATGGCAATATGTTCCAGACGGTTTTTCACCTCTCCAGTCAGAACATCTATCTCTGTAATTCGGTCTATTTCATCGCCAAAAAACTCCACCCGTATTGCAAGGTCGTCATAATTGGCCGGAATTACTTCCAATACATCTCCATTTACCCGAAAGGTTCCGCGTCGAAAATCCATTTCATTTCTTGTATACTGCATATCTATCAGCTTTCGCAGTACCTCGTCCCTGTCCTTTTCCATTCCAGGACGCAGGGAAACTACCATTTCCTTATAATCTACCGGGTCCCCAAGACCATAGATACAGGATACACTGGATATAATAATAACGTCATTTCGCTCTGCAAGTGCGGCAGTCGCAGAAAGACGAAGCTTGTCTATTTCTTCATTGATGGCGGAGTCCTTTTCAATATAGGTATCTGTCGACGGAACATAGGCCTCCGGCTGATAGTAATCATAATAGGACACAAAATACTCCACTGCGTTCTCCGGAAACATCTCCTTAAATTCTCCATAGAGCTGCGCCGCAAGCGTCTTGTTGTGGGCGATGACCAGCGTCGGCTTCTGCAATTCCTGAATGACATTCGCCATCGTAAATGTCTTACCGGAACCCGTAACCCCAAGGAGTGTCTGAAATTGATTCCCCTCCCTGAAGCCTTTGACCAGCTCGGCAATGGCCTGCGGCTGGTCACCTGTGGGTTTATATGGGGCTTTTAAGTTAAATTCTGGCATATAAAAAACCTCTCTTTCACGAAGTGTTATGACTACTATCAGCCACAAAATTCGTATAATTCATGGAAAAATTCGTGTAATTTTCATTTTTTCAATTGGCTTACAGGCAAACTCCTGCAATTACACGAAGGAAAGTTACAAATCCATTTTTTGCAACGCCACAACACCAGATAAACAAGGTATTATGGTATATAATAAAGGTCACAAATCCTTAAAATTGGTGCCTTTATAGTATAGCACTATATAGAAAAAAAGTACAGACAAAATTAAACATTTGTTCTATACTTTTTTAACTTCTTTTTTATATAATTTGCTTTCTGATTCTATTTGTATAATATCAAATATTAAATCATACATTGCTTTTGTACTTCGCTTTTAAATATAATCCCAAGTTTACAAAATTTGGAAGGAAAATCAATTATGAAATTGCCTAAAACAGAGTTTTTGATTATTGAAGCCCCGACAAATTTATGCTATACTAAATCATTATAAATTCGAGAAGTAAACTACAAAACAGATAAGGAACAAAAACTATGAGCAATAACATTACTTTTTATAACGTTACTTTTTATACATGGACAGCTACAATAATTATCCTATTTCTGACTTTTCTGTTTGTATGTGGAGTTCTGACAAAAAGCCGCTTCACTATTAAAAAAACTATGATTATTATCTTTTCAGGTATGGTATTGTCTGCCCTGTTAAATATCACAGTATTTCTTCACAATCATAATATACTGTTTACCCTGTCAATCATTTCACTGACCACTTACATTCCTGCAATTATTGTTCTGCATATCCTGTCCGACAGCGGATTCTTCAAAACGGTTCCTATTTGGGGTACAGGTCTGTTTACAGTGAGTGTACAATATTTATCAGTAAAAGCAATTATGTCTTATATGTCTTATACCAAAGTTGTATGGTATATTTACTATACAATACAGCTTCTGGCATTACTTATTACTATGTCTGTCATTTGTATTGTTACCATTAAATACATACGAAAACCTTTTAACCAATATATTCGGTGCTCTGAAATTAACTGGTCCCTGCCTGTGATACTTATGCTGTTAATAACGGCAATGTTTTCCTATTTTATTAACAGCCCTTATGATTCAATTGTATCCTTTTTAATGTTATTAACAGCAACAATCACACTTTTCATTATAATAAAGCTGTTTCGAACAGAATACACCAGACAGCAGTTAAAAAAAGAACAACAGGAGTATGAAATCCTCTTTGAGCTGCAGCAAAAAGAATTTATGGAAATCAATCATAAACACGAACTGTTACGCGACTACCGTCATGATATGCGTCATCATCTTCTTGCTCTTGCCAACATCCTGCATGATTCTAACAATACTTATGCGGAAAAATATATAAATTCCCTGATGGAAGGCCTTGAAAATACAGAAAATATCATTTATTGTAAAAACAAAATACTAAATGCCATTTTATCCGTCTATGTAGGGAAAGCAAAAAAAATAGGATGTGTACTGGATTTACATATATCCATTCCGGAACAACTGAATATCAAAGACATAGATTTATGTATTATATTATCAAATGCTCTTGAAAATGCCATTCATGCATGTGAAAAAGAAGACAAGCGCCTTCGGTATATCAATATAAAAATAAATTTCCATAATTCACTTTATATAAGCATAAAAAACGGTTGCAGTAAAATCATTTCTTTTGACAAAAACGGTTTGCCTGTTCCTGAATCAAAGCAGAAGGAACATGGAATCGGCTTAAAAAGCATTGCCAATATTGTTGAAAAATATGATGGAATATTTCGATGCGAATGTTCAAATAATGAATTTAAACTGAATATTATTATGTTTGATGTTTTAAAGGAAGAACCTGCGTCAAAAACAGTAAATACAAAAAAACCCGCTTCCACCATATTTTTTTCAATTATCTGTTTCTGTACATTTTTGAACTTGTCTCCTGCTGCTGCCAAAACTCTGGCTGATATTCCTGTAATTGGCCCTGCAGTAAAGGTTATAACAAAAAAATACCACTCTGGCGGCTGGGGGCAGAATAAATTCAAAGTTGAAGAACCTAGGGTTCTTGTTGATTTTTCTCATATTCCTGAACAAAAATCTGTTTTGGAAGGTACGAAAACAGCAGTCATATCTCTTAGTTCTGTTTTATCAGATATACTCTCTGCTAAATCTGATACTGCAGAAACTTCTGTATATCCCGCTGAGCCTTCTGCTGGTGAACTGTTTATATCATCTGACAAAGACTTTGTCTATACAACGCCCACACAGAAATCCACACATTCTGATATATCCGGGATTTCTATAACAACACCAACGCAGGAACAAATCAGTTTCGATACACAGGAAGCCGTTACAACATCAACAGCAGAAATTTCTGATTCCGATACATCAGAAATGACCGCAACATTCGAATCGGAACCCTCCAGTTTCGATACATCAGAAATAACTGTAACAACAGAACCAAAAAACCCCAGTTCAGATACAATAAAAATACCTGAGACAACACAGGAATATATCGAACCTGATACTACCATTCCCGAAAAAAATCCTGCACTTGAAGAAGGTGTGGAAGAAATGAATAAACAATTAAACGAATATATAGAAACACTCCGCCAAAAATATATCTGGTATGCAAGCCATAAATATATGGGATATGTTTCACTTGAAGCATTTTATACCATTTTGTTAAATAATGATGATATCCTGTCAATACGATTTGACGGTACATTAAATGTAGGAGGTTCGGCAGAATTCAGTCGTTGTTTTTTACTGAACAAGCATACTGGCAGTATAATAGAACTTGCAGATTTATTTCGTGACGAAGCGGATTATATAACACCTGTAAGCAGCTATATTTTAGAGCAAATGACTTTACAGGTAGAAAATAAGCAGGGCATGTATTATATTCCAGGAGGAATATGGGCGGATGATAAATGTTTTAAGAGTATTTCAGAAGAACAAAACTTTTATATCAATGACAAGGGTAAGCTTGTAATTGTATTTGACGAATATGAAGTTGCTCCTGGAAGTATGGGATGCGTTGAATTTGTAATACCAACCTCTGTGATTGAGACAATTTTGTCTGACCATTCATTCATCCGATAAGATAGAACTGACAAAATTTTCAATCAGTACAATTTCAAGTTTTCATACACATCTGCCATTCCCTGTTTTTTTACAGGATAATGGCAGATTTTCATCTTCTATTTGTACTTATGGCATTTCTCTTTTATCCACCTGACTGCTCCCACAGGCAAACGTGTAGGTTTTCGCCTATGAAAACTACAAGGCTTTTATATAACTTTTTAAAATAACAGCTAAACATGCCAATAGAATTCTTGCCAAAACTGTACTCCACCAAATCATTAGGTGTCCGCCCTGCAAAGGTGGTAAAATAGTTTAATTCTGTCTTATTTCAAACAATCATATATATCATTCTCTACAGCTTCGAGCCATTCATTTGATGTATCTTTACCGGGAACCTCCACAGCCAGATGTGAAAACCAGCTATCCTTAGCAGCACCATGCCAATGCTTTACTCCGACCGGAATATTTACTACATCGCCAGGCTTCAATTCCTGCGCTTTCTTTCCCCATTCCTGATAGTAACCACGCCCTGCTATGCAAATTAAAATCTGTCCGCCACCCACAGAGGCATGATGAATATGCCAGTTATTACGACAAGCCGGTTCAAAAGTTACATTAAATATTCCGACCTGTTTACCAGATACAGGAGCAAGATAACTCTGACCAGTAAAATATTGTGCAAACCCATCGTTTGGTGTTCCAATTGGAAACAGCATATTTTTTTCATGCCGTGTCTTTTCATCTTCTGTATCGTCATCTTCCTTCCAAACCTGTACAGCCATGCGAAAAGCGGCCCATGCTTTTGGCCAGCCTGCGTAAAAAGCGGCATGAGTTAAAATTTCTGCAATTTCTTCTTTTGTAATTCCGTTATTTTTTGCACTCAGTAAATGATACTGAAAAGAAGAATCGATAAGGCCCTGTGCTACTAAACATACCACTGTTATAAGAGAACGGTCTCTTAAGGAAAGCTTATCTTCTCTGCTCCATACCTCACCAAATAACACATCATCATTTAACTGTGCAAATTTCGGAGCAAATGCTCCAAGCTGGTCTCTGCCTGCTGTCTGTTTTACCATGAAAGTTTCCTCCTGTTATTTATATTTTTTCCCTTTTGTATCTATTCAATATCAAGGCTTTTTATCACATCTTTTCCTGATTCACTTCCACCAAATCTTTTCCCCTTCTGCCATGTGCCGCTTCCGGCAAGCGTCTCCAGCTTATCTGCCGAAGAACCGATTCCACTGCTGCCAGAGGTACAGAATGGTATTACTGTTTTTCCTGAAAAATCATAGCTTTCCACAAAAGTTGATAAAATTCTTGGAGCTTCTCCCCACCAGATAGGATAGGCCAAAATAATTCTTTTATATTGCTCCATATTTTCGATTCTGCCTGATATGGCAGGCCGACTTGATGAATCATTCATTTCCTTTGTGCTGCGGCTTTGTTTATCATTATAGTCTAAATCCTCTGATGTATAAGGTTCTTCTGGTACAATCTCATACAAATCGGCATTTAATTCTTTTGCAACGGCCTCTGCCAATCCTTTTGTTGTTCCTGTACAGGAAAAATATACAACCAGAGTATCGGACTGACCGGCAGATAATTCATTTGAAGCTGCTTCACTTTCACTTGTATTTTTAGAAGAATCTTCTATATTTTCTGCTTTTGAAGCATTTTCATCTTCACTATTTTCCTCTTTATCACTATGTTCTTTGCTGCTCTCTGTCTTATCCTTTGTCTCATTCTTTACTGAGGCGTTTCCCTGTTGTCCCTTATTTTCTGTCTCATTGTTTCCACATGCTGTAAATACAAAACATATAAGAATTGTCAACAGCATAATACGAATTATTTTTTTCATCGTAAATAAAATCCTCCTTCTGCTTGTTTTTCTTACTATTTTTGCAGGTATTCCTGCTGTTGTTACTGACAGAGTATTCTCGTTTCGTTGCTTTTTATGAACTGTCTTTCTTATCTAAACTCTGTAGCTATCTTTTTCTTATTATTTATTTTACATTATTTTTATACAAATTTCAAATTCATATATTGTATTATCTGTCATGCCTAAAAGGTATCGCTAGCTGTGTTATTCTATTTGAAAAAACTTTATTATAAATAGTCCATATCTTATAAAACTATACAAAAAGAAAATATTACAATTTCTTCTATGAAAATTTCCTGTTGACTTTCAAGGTTGCTTTTGCTATAATCGGAATCGTACGATTTAAAACAATCGATTTAATATAAAGGAGGACTTGAAATGCCGCCAAAAGCAAAATTCTCAAGAGAAGAAATTATAGAAGCCGCGTTAAATATTGTCAGAACAGAAGGCTTTGACGCTTTAACTTCAAGAGCGCTCGGAAATAAACTGGGCAGTTCGGCAAGGCCGATTTTTACAGTATTTCAAAATATGGAAGAAGTGCAGCAGTCTGTAATGGAAGCTGCAAAAAAGGTGTATAAAGAATATGTACAAAAAGGGTTATCTGAAAAACATCCTTTCAAGGGTGTTGGAACACAATATATTCTTTTCTCTGTAAAAGAACCCAGACTGTTTCAGCTTCTTTTTATGGCAGAACATAAACAAATCCCTGATTTGTCAAACGTACTTCCTTTAATCGATGAAAGTTATGAACAAATTCTTTTGTCTATACAAAATGATTATAAAATAAACGAAATTTCCGCCAAAAATTTGTATTATCATCTCTGGATATATACGCATGGCATAGCAACACTCTGTGCCACTAAAATGTGTTCTTTCACAGGCGATGAAATCAGCAGAATGATAACAGAAGTATTTACAAGCCTCTTAAAAAATATGAGAGAAGGGAACGAACATGATTGAAATTGAGGACATTACAAAATCTTATGGAAATGAGAAAAGCAAATCCCAAATATTAAAGGGTATCAGTCTGAAAATTAAAGAGGGAGATTTTGCTGTTATTCTGGGCGCGTCAGGTTCCGGAAAATCTACCTTTCTGAATGTAATTTCAGGACTTGAGCATCCTGACAGTGGAAAAGTAATATATGATAAAACCGATATTGCAGTGCTTTCTGATAAAGAACTGACACAATTTCGAAAAAAAAATATCGGTTTTATTTTTCAGCAGTACTATTTATTACCTAATATGAATGTTGACAAAAATGTCAAAATGGGCGCCGACCTTGCAGGAAACAAAGACTACAAGAAGGTAATTAGAGCTGTCGGGCTTGAAGATAAGCTGCGTAAATATCCAAACGAGCTTTCCGGTGGCGAACAGCAGAGAGTTTCTGTCGCAAGAGCTTTGGCGAAAAATCCAAAGTTTTTATTTCTTGATGAACCAACAGGGGCTTTAGACGAACAGACCGGAAGACAAATACTTGACTATATCTGCAGACTGCATAAAGAATACGGCTTTACTATTATTATGGTGACACATAATCTGAATATTGCAGAAATGGCAAACACAGTTATTAAAATGAACAGTGGAAAAATATCTGAAATTTATACAAATAAAAAACAGAAAACCGCTTATGAGATTGGATGGTGATAGTATGCTTGTAGGAATAAAAGACGCCGCCAAGCTTATTGGAATTTTCATTATTACATGCTGCGCAATAATGGTATGCGCAATGTTTATCAATTATAACATGGATATTGTGAGTATTGAAAAAGAAATTATTTCGGCTCAGGTAATGATATTTTATCAGGCTCAGGTGTCCACAGCAAAAGTTGTAAGTGCGGTCAGCGGGGGATGCCTGCTTATTACCTCCGTTATTATGCTTCTATTTTATATCAAACATTATATTGACAGTCATAAAAAGGAGCTTGGGATATTAAAAGCTTTGGGATATTCCAATATAAAAATTGCAAAAAATTTCTGGGTGTTCGGCATAAGCGTATTTTACGGCGCAATACTTGGATTTATCGGAGCGTTTCTTATTATGCCCTCTTTCTATAAGGTGCAGAATAAAGATAAAATTCTGCCCGATATTTCTGTAAATTTTCATCTGTCGCTTTTTGTATATCTGGTTCTTATTCCGGCTGTGCTGTTTTCTCTTCTTGCCGTTTTTTATGCGTGGTATAAGCTGGAAATACCTGTAATGAATCTTTTGAAGGATAATATACATAATTTTTCCAAAGCTAGAAAATACAGGGAAGAAAAAGAAAACGATTGTCTATTTTTGGAGGATTTAAAAAAGAATACTTTAAGAGATAAAAAGATTCTTGTATTTTTTATCATATTTGCATCGTTTTGTTTTTCCTCGATGACGCAGATGTCTTTTAGTATGAAGAATTTGGCAAGTGTTATGATGGGAGTTATGACTATGCTAATCGGAATTATTCTTGCCTGTACTACTTTGTTTCTTGCCATAACAACAGTAATTCATGGCAACACAAAAACAATCGCTATGATGAGAGTATTCGGATATTCACAGAAGGAATGCTGTACAGCGATTCTTGGCGGATACAGGCCAATGTCTTATATTGGCTTTGCTGTTGGAACAGTATATCAATATGCACTGCTTCGCATTATGGTTGATATTGTTTTTCGGGATATTGAAAATATGCCGATTTATAAATTTGATTTTCCAGTTATGTTTCTTTCTCTTGGTGCTTTTATAGTAATTTATGAATTGGTAATGTATGTTTATTCTGAAAAAATCAAGAAAATATCCATAAAACAGATAATGCTCGAATAAAGAAGAAAAAATGATTGAAAAATAGTTGTTTCACCTTACTTTCATGCTGCATATGAAAATAAAATATATCATGAAAGTAAGGTTTCATTAATTTTTTATAAGCTATCATAACTTTATTTTTATGTCAAGCTTTCTTTTTCCAAACAAAAGATAAATAGTGTGTTTTATTATCGTTCGGTAATAATTTTATCTATCAGCCCAAATTCCAATGCCTGTGATGATGACAAATAATTATCTCTCTCCGTAGCCGCCTCGATTTCCTTTTCTGTCTTTCCTGTATTTTGTGCCAATATTTGATTCAATCTTTTTTTACTATGCAAAATATGTTCCGACATGATTTTTATATCTGATGCCTGCCCCTGAATACCATTTCCATGAATAGCCGGCTGATGTATCATAATTTCCGCATTTGGCAGCGCCATGCGTTTTCCCTTTGCTCCTCCTGCAAGCAGAAATGCTCCAAAACTTGCAGCCAGCCCCAGACATATTGTAGAAACATCACATTTCACATACTGCATAGTGTCATATATTGCAAATCCTGCTGACACAGAACCTCCCGGACTGTTTATATAAAACGAAATATCCTTTTTGGGGTCTTCCGCCTCCAGAAAAAGTAGCTGCGCGATAATTAATCCCGCTGAATTATCGCTGACCTCTTCACCCAAAAATATAATTCTGTCTGAAAGAAGCCTTGAATAAATATCATAGCTTCTTTCTCCCATGCTTGTCTGTTCAATCACATAAGGTATTACACTCATGCCGCAATCCTGCCTCCTGTCAATTCAAATAAAGATATAATATATTTTATTTTCATATTTATATCCATATGAATTTTATTCTGTTTTGGAAGAAAAATTCCAATCTGCCTGTATTCCTGCGGTGTACAAATATATACACAGCGAAAAGCCTGCGTAAATGCCTGCTGAGAAGCATAGCCCGCCTCGAAAGCAATTTCAGCTATGGGCTGTTTGGTTTCTGCCAATTTTTTAGCCGCCTTATCAAGCCGCCTGCCTTGAATATATTTATGTAATGTAATACCTGTATGTTCTTTAAATATTCTTGCTATATAAAACTTTGAATAATTGAACTCTTTTGCAATTCTTTCTAAAGACAGTTGTTTTTCCAAATTATCTTCAATATACAAAAGTATTCTTTCTGTTATTGATACATCTTTCATATGCTGCTCCTTTTTGTTTTTTATGGAATGTGTCAAGAACACTCGTGACTTTAGTCATGAGATATTTAAATTATAATATTTTAGGAACAGATTGTCTTAATAAAAATTGCCCTTTTTCCGCCTTCTCTGTAAATTATCAAAAATATTACAAGCTTCAATCATAAACTATTATGCTTTCAAACAGATAACAGAATTTTTACAGTTTTCAGAAAAAATAAACCATCAGACAACCCCTGTCTGTGTATGATACATCTGTGCATAGCTTCCATTCATTGCCATAAGCTCTTCATGTGTTCCCTGTTCAGCAATCCTGCCATCTTCCAGCAAAATAATCAAGTCAGAATCACGAATGGTTGACAGTCGGTGAGCAATAATCACAGATGTTCTGTTTTCACATATTTTCAGCATGGCACGGCGTATTTTCTGTTCAGTAACAGTATCCACAGAACTTGTTGCCTCATCCAGAATCAAAATCGGAGCATTGGCAAGAACTGCCCTCGCAATTGTAAGAAGCTGCCGTTCTCCCTGTGACAGCTCCATTCCCCCCTGCTCCAGAACTGTGTCATATCCTTTCGGAAGACGCTCAATAAAACTGTCTGCACCCACAGTTCGAGCCGCTTCCTGTATCTGCTCCATCGAGGCTTCGGGATGCCCATAACAAATATTCTCCCGAATCGATGTGGCAAATAAGGAAGTGTCCTGCAAAACCACACCAAATATCTTTCTTAAATCCTCCATTCGATACTCACGCAAATCACGTCCATCCAAAAGAATACTTCCTGCCAAAACATCATAAAACCTTGTCAGCAGATTAATCATCGTAGTTTTGCCAGAGCCTGTGCTTCCCACAATTGCCGCCTGTGTACCTGCGGGAATCTTTAAGGAAATATCCTTCAATACAGGATTTTCCGGCAGATAACCAAATTCCACATGGCACAGTTCAATATCACCACGGGAACAATCTACAGAAACAGCTCCCTCTCTGTCAGGAGGCTCTGGCTGTTCATCCAGTATTTCAAATACACGCTCTGCGCCGGCAACAGCAGTCTGAAAATTATTATAAATATTGGCAATTTCCACAAAAGGGCGGGTAAACTGACGCACATAAAGCAGAAAGCTGGTAATCAAACCAATATCTACAATTTTACCATTTACAAATAATATTCCGCACAATACGGAGATTGCCACATACAGCAAGTTATTGATTACATTCATAAGAGGCATCAAATATCCTGAACAAATCAGCGCCTGTATAGACACTCTGCAAAGCTCATTGTTCTTTTTGGCAAACTCTCTCTCCATTTCGTCTTCTCTGCAAAAAGCCTTAACTACAGATAATCCTGAAATACTTTCTTCTACCTGCCCATTCAGTGCACCAAGGCTTTTCTGCTGTTGGGCAAAAAGTTTTCTGGTACGCTTTGTCACAGCTCTTGTCAGCAGAAAAATAAATCCCACGCCCAACAGCGACACAAATGTCAAAGACGGACTTAAATACAACATCATCACAAAAATACCTGTAACCGTAAAACCATAGGTCAGAAGAAGTGTCAGACAGTTTGAAATGGTGGTACTGATATTATCTACATCGTTTGTCAGACGGCTCATCAGCTCACCATGACGGTGTCGGTCAAAAAAGGCCAGTGGCAAATTTCTGATATGGTCAAACAGTGTTTTTCGTATATGATGTATCACACGCTGTCCGATGGAGGCCATAAAAAACGCCTGCAAAAATTTTACAAGCCAGTCACACAGATACAACCCTGCCAGACAGTAAAGTATCCATACAACTGCATCTTCACTGCTGATTGCCGTCACAGCCTTTCCAGTAACATAAGGAGAAAGAATCGACGCACAGGAAGCAAACGCAGACAAAAGAAGAATCCATCCCAAACCATTTCTTTGTCCCTTTGTCAGTTTCCAGAGCCTTCGCAGTGTTCCTTTCATATTTTTCGGCTTAACTACCACCCCGCCACGGCCAATCCGAGATATTCCATTTAAATTTTTCGGCGGCACACCTGCGTCTTTTTCAGCCATAATATTCACCTCCAATCTGAGAATGATAAATTTCCCGATATATCTTACAGGAATTCATCAGTTCCTCATGAGTTCCATATCCCTGTAAATATCCGTTATCCAGACACAAAATATGGTCAGCACACATCACAGTAGAAATCCGCTGACTGACCAGCAGTACAGTTGTATTGCCTGTCATCTCCCGCAATCCCTTCAATACATCAGATTCTGTACGGGCATCTAACGCACTGGTGCAATCGTCCAGAATTAATATGCGCGGATTACGGACAAGAGCCCGCGCAAGAGAAAGTCTCTGCTTTTGACCACCTGACAGATTCACGCCCTCCTGCCCAAGCAGAGTATCATATCCCTGTGCGCTTTGTTTAATAAAAGTATCCGCACAGGCAATTTGCGCTGCCCTGTACAATTCCTCCTCCTTTGCCTCCTCGCAGCCCCATTGCAGATTTTCCCGAACAGTACCGGAAAAAAGCAGAGCCTTCTGTGGCACAACGGCAACAGCTGTACGCAATTGTTTTATATCAATCTGAGTGATATCACATCCATCTATCCATATTTTTCCGCTGACAGCATCATAAAACCGCGGTACAAGATTGACAAAGGTAGTTTTTCCAGAACCAGTAGAACCGATAATTCCCACTGTTTCTCCTGAATGAATATGTACAGTTATCTTATGAAGCGCCTCTTTTCCTGCTCCGGCATAGGCAAAGCATACCTCTTCAAAGCGGATATCACCTCTGATGTCCGGCATAAGCGGATTTTTTGGCACATGCTGCACCGGCTTTTCATTCAATACCTCCCGAATCCTTTCAGAAGAAGCCACTGCCCGAACAGCTGTATTTAATGCATTTGAAATCATTCCAACAGAAAACAGCACCTGAGTCATATAGTTTACAGAAGCCATAAGCTTTCCGATTTGTGCGCTCTGGTCATTTCCCGAAATCCACAGCAAAAGAACAATACCAAAATTCACAGTTAAACTGATAAACGGAGAAAATACTGCCATTGTCCGAAGCGCCGAGGTATTCGCATAAGCAAGTGCCCGTGATACGTCTTCAAATTTTTTCATTTCCTCTTCCTCTGCATGAAAGGCCTTTACTACACGGACAGAAGAAAGAAACTCGCGTGTTACGCCGTTTAATCTGTCAAGTCTTTTCTGTACTGCTCCAAAACGCGGATATCCAATCCTCATATTTCCAAAAACCAGAACTGCAACAATCAGAAGAATGGCAACCATAACAGGAGCCTGCCCCGGAGTCTGAAGCATAATCAAAATAATAGCGCCAATACAGGTAAGCGGAGCCTTCACCATAATCCTCATAATACCATTAATAAACTCCTGTATTTGTGCCACATCATTTGTAATACGGGTAATAATAGATGCCGGCCGCAGACGGTCTATATTTTCCATGGAAAGAAGCTGTACATTATGATACATATCATGACGCAGCTCTCTGCCGATTGTCTGAGAAACGCGACTGGCGAAATGATTGCGCATAATGGCACATATTGCTCCTGTTATGGCAATTCCAAGCATACACAGGCCAAAGAAAAGAATCTGTCTGATACTGGCATTTTTGATTCCTCTGTCTACAATAAAAGACATAAATGTGGGCTGAAACAGGTCAGCCATCGCCTCCATGGTCAGGAAAAATGTCGAAAACAGAAACATTCCCAAATGGTTTTTGATATACTTCAAAATCAGTCTCATACTTATCCTGCTCCTTTTCTACGACATATAAATTGAATACTCCTAGTTTATACAATTTTTTCTAAAAAATCAATAGCTACAACCACAAAGCAAACCGTATCATACAGAAAAAAACAAACTGCAATCCCGCTTTTATAGAAAAAACAGGACTGTCACACTAAGCGGCATACATACAAAATATAACATCTGTAAAACTGCTGTATCTTGTACTGTATGTTCTTAATGTGAAAGCCCTCTTATGCTTTTCATATACACCAGAAATATTGTAAAATTTATCTGAAAAAAGTAATTGCCATTATATGCAGATTAAAGCAATATGGTAAAACAATTTTCTGTATTTTTTTTGCACAGTTGAATTTGAGAACATTTGTAGTAAGAACATTCTTTTCTCTGACAATTTTATCAGAGACTGCAGAATAACATGCTCCAATGTCCACTGTATTTTCTGCTGTGCAGTCAGAAATATCATATGCATCAAAATATACAATTTCTTCATGATTTTCTTCATCAATTATTTTAATATGCTCATGATTTGTTCCAAATTCTGTACAGCAAAGAATCCCCATACTGTGATAAAAATCCTCAGATTCAATCTGTATGCTTTGTCCCTCACAGAGCAGATTGTCATATCCGTCGTCAACAGTTAACAAATATTCCACCTCTGGCAGAGAAACTTTTTTGTTCTTATATCGCTCTGATAATACCAGAACTTCCCCTGTATTCGTTAAACCGGAGAGATTGTTTTCTTTTTGTCCTTCTTTTATATGACAAAGAATCCCTTTATTGTTGCAGTATTGTTTCAGGGGAACAAAATAATATTTATTTGACTGCAAAAGTTCTGCCTTTGCCATTTTTTCTTCCTTGCCACTATTTAAAACTTTTTCTTTTAATAATTTATAGGTAGAATATTCTATCTCGGCACTTTCCCTGATTACATTTGAAATTTTATGATTGATATCAGGCTCCCACCCGACAATCGCATATTTTACAAGTACATTTATAATATGATTCCATTTGCTGGCAGATACAAATACTCCCTGAATTACATCACTGAAATCGGTCTTGGATTCTGCGGACACATCATCAAGAAAATCCATAAAAAGATTTCTTCCTTTTATTATTTCTCTAAGTGTAATAATTAACTGCGAATCAAGCACCTCGTCTGCTCCAAAAGGAGAATCAAATTCTTCTTCCGGCGAAAATTCTGTTCTGAATTTCTCTGCAAACTCGATAATATTATTTTTTAAATCTTCAAATTTACTATTCGAATTTTGTATAAATTCAGAAAGAAGTTCGATTGCACTTTTCTTTTTGTAATTTTCTATTTTTTCAAAACGAAAATAATATTTACATGCGGATTCCAACTGCTCTGAATTTAAATAAAATACCTGATTTGGAAAATCCTGGTCTGCAATGGCAAAACTGTCCTTTTCCTCATCATATCCACAAATCTGCGAGATATGAGTCGTGTGGTCTTTTCCGAAAAAAGTCTTATTCCACGGCAGATAATAAGTATCTGTATGAAGAAGTGTCGTCTTATTCCTTTTTAAATTTTCTTTTATAAATGCAAGCAATTCTTCAAATTTAAAATCACTGATTCTTTCAATTTTCACTCCACAGTATTTTTCCATACCTTCAAAGCAGTTTTCATATACACCAATATATCTGCTTAATTTTCCTTTCTTATGTCCCTGTTCATAGGCCAAATCGTCCGACAGTTCCTCGTTCCCTTCAGAATATTGTTCCTGTTTATCACCAGAATCACAGATCGCATTATCCGCCTCTCTGAAAAATAAAAAATTCCAGTAATCTATAAATGCTGCTTTGTAGTTCTCATTCATTGTCTTGGAATAGCTTATCAGAGCATTTTCAAAACACATCGGAACATACAGGCGCAGCCGGTTGCTGTTATGCTCTATTACGTGAATTATATTATCCATAAATCCTCCTTGTCTGTTTTTAAAAACTTTGCTTTTGTAATTGATATATTTCAGAATACAAACCGTTCCTATTCATAAGTTCATTATGCGTCCCCTGTTCCACAATTTTTCCTTCGTCCATAACAATAATTCTGTCTGCAAATCTTACCGAAGCCAGCCTGTGGGTAATGAAAAAAGTCGTTTTATCCTTGCTGATTTCTATAAATTCCTGATATATTTTTTCTTCTGTCAAAGGGTCGACTGCCGCGGTCGGTTCATCTAAAAATACCATTGTATGCGGCCGGAACAAGGTACGTCCATAAGAAATTCTCTGCTTTTCTCCTCCCGATAAATCGATTCCGCCAAACTCTTTTCCTATCACAGTATCTATGCCGTTGATAAACTTGTTAAATTTATTTATCCCAAAAACATTTACCAATATCTTTTTTATTTTCTCTGAATTTTCCATTTGCTCCATATGGCTGATGCCTATATTTTCACCCAGTGTCAGGTTATACAGTACAACATCCTGCGGCATAATGGAAATATTATCATAGCTTTCTTCCGTAAATCCATAGTTACAGCCATATTTGATAGAACCGCCGGTCGGTTGATATAAACCACTGATTAGCTTTATCAATGTGCTTTTCCCTGCCCCGTTTTTGCCCACTATGGCAATATTTTCCTTCGGCCTGATATTTAATGTAATATTTTTTAATGCCTTTTTTGAACTGTTCGCATAGGAATAGGTTACTTCCTTTAAAGAAATACCCTCCTCGCTGTCAATGCTCTTTTCAATATGTTCATTGGAACCGTCCTCAATATAATTGTATAAATCATTGGAAAGAAATGTATTCTGCATCAAATCACATAATTGTGAAACAATGGCATTGATATTGTTAAAAATAGTTTCCATCGCCACAAACAAAACCACCATCTGCCCCAAATTATTCTTTCCGTAAATAATGGTTATATATATAATTGCAGCATAGCAAAAATACATCACACAGTTTGAAAACAAATCAATCAGCAGATTTTTATTACTTACCTGATTGCCCTTATTTACCATTTTGGAATATATATGATACCATTTTTTCAGAAAAAAGTCTGAAGCCATAAATATCTTGGAATCCTTACTGGTGATATAGCCTGCATACTTTTGCACCTTCATCCTGTCCTCTGTCTGCTCATCCCGAAGCTTTTGCGCCTCCTTCATAACCTTCAGAGAAGAAAACACCTTAATCGGAATAATAATAAACAACGCCAAAACCATTTTGGGATTAATCTGCGCCAGATAGGACAGTATCATAATAAATGAGGCAAAGGATATAAAGAAGGTAGAAATAAACATCATTGTTACTCCTACTGCACTGCCATATCCTTCTTTTGCCTTGTCCAGTTTTTTGCAGTCATCTGCATTATCAAAAAAAGCCAGAGATTTATTTGCAGTTGTTTTAATAATTACATTTTGTAATGCAATCTCTGCTGTTATCCACAAATAGGAGCCCAATAAATTTACAAAGGAAGCCGAATTGCTGATAAATAAGGAAACACAGAAAAACAAAATTAAAAGTAAAACTTTAGAATAGTCAAAGACCTCTTTTGATATTTCATCAACGAATAAATTGATAGAAACTAATTTTATAAATGGAAACGTGGCAACCAGCAAAAGCAGAAAAATACCTGCAATTAAATGCCATTTATTTTCTTTATAAATAATTGATATTGTTTTCCATATATAAGACATCTGTTTCATGGTTCACCCTGCCTTTCACATTACGTCGCAGAACTTAGTACGTCGTCTTCGTACATTGACTGCTGAGTAGTATACATTTTATAATATATGCCCCGTTGTTCCATTAATGATTTATGACTTCCCATTTCACATATTTCTCCATTCTCAAATACCAAAATCTGGTCCACATTTTTGCTAAAGGCCAGTCGGTGTGAAACTACAAAACACGTCTGATTTTTCATGATTTTATCAAAATATTCGGAAATCCATTTTTCAAACTTCGGGTCCATGGAAGCAGTAGGTTCATCCAGAATCTTTACCAGTGTTTTTGACATCAGAAGTCTCGAAAGACTGAGTTTTTTCCACTCACCTCCTGATAAATTAATTCCACCTGCAAACATTGTCCCCAATACCGTATTGTACTGATTTGGTAAAGCGTTTATAAATTCATCAATATGAATGGATTTGGCTACCTCGGCAATCGCGTGAGAATCATGCACTCTGTCGATATCTCCAATTCCTATATTTTCGGCCACAACTGTTTCATATCTTTGAGGCTCCTGTGTTAATGCAGAAAATATACTTCTTATTTCAGCTTCGCTGAAATCATTCAGATTTTTTCCGTCAATTAAAATCTCTCCCTTTTCCGGCTTATATAACCCCATCAGCAAATTTACAAACGTAGTTTTTCCTGCACCATTCTCACCTACAATAGAATAATGCTTGTTCTTTTCAATCCTCATACTGACGTCTTTTATCACCCATTTTTCCGAATTTGGATACCGGAACCAGACGTGCTTTAACTCAATCACTTTAAAGTCGGTAACGGAATCTTTTTTATCGTAGTTTACTTCTTCCATCTTCAGAAAACTGTCCATTGTGCTGATTGATTTTTTTGCCCTTACAATTCCATTGATTTCCTGTGAAGCCCTTGCCATTAAATTATTCAAAAAAACCGGAAGTATGGAAATAATAGAAACCGCAAAACCGACACTGATACGACCGTCTTTTAATTCGGAAACCAAAATATATAATAAAATTGCCATATAAATACAAAAGGCTGCTCCGCAAATCTGAAGTCTCTTTGCCCCCTTTAACTCTTCTTTAATAGAGGTACTGCGGATTTCTGAATATTCCTTTTTCCAGATTTTCTGAAAATAGGGAGAATAATGAAACAAAATCCTTTCCTGAGCATAGGTTTTGTCCAAAAGAATATCCCTGATATAGTCGCTGTGCCTGCGCAGTTTGGCTGTTCTTGACCATGTATCATAATACATCATTCCGGATTTGACAGAATAAAAGACTACAGGAATAAAAAACAAAATAATAATCAGGCTGTTTATCACTCCCAGCTGTGCAATAATTGCAAACATAAAAATACTTTCAATCACATAACCCGCCAGATTGATACAGCCTCTGATAAAATTCCAGACCTGTACGGAGGCATCATTTAATAAATTTATCTGGTCATTTATTTCCTGTTTTTCAAAATAATGATATGGGATAAACACCTTTTTCCGGTTAATCATATGGTCTACATATAAAGAGATTCTTTTTTGTATATTTCTTCCCACAAAAATCAGGACAAAGGGAATAAGATAAGAATATAAAAAAATAGTACAGACATTTTTTATCAAACTTACAGGTATATTTTGGCTGTCATTATTGACTAGGGAATCTATAAACTCGGTTCGCACATTGGTTGAAACAGAAAGCACAACACCTGCCAATACACTGAAAACAATATAGATTGCCAGTAAAATGATATTGTTTTTATAAATAGTAAATAATATTGATTTTTTTTTCATTCTCATTACCTCATGCAAAAATTAAATATCCTGATATGCCGTTTGTTTTGCCTGTTTCTCTATGTAATCATTTACCATTATTTCAATATGCTCCTTATCACAGACATTTTTCAGTCCACAGCTCTTTCCCTGACAAAGTGGTTCAAAAACACAACCCTGACATGCCGTATTGGTTTTAAGATAAAACTGTTTAAACTTGTCGTTGACTTCTATGATTCCTTTTTTATTTAAAACCCCCTTTACATTATCTGTATATATTTTTGAACAGGTACGAACATCGCCGTTATAATCCAGTGCAAAAGCCATTTTATTAATTTCCTTGCAGACAAAATAGTTGGGACATAAGAAATCCTCATAAAATCTGTGCTCTGCCAGAGAATCTTTTGCCGTTTTGTAGATATGGTCTGTTTCATTGATTAACTCCTTGTGAAAAGAGCGAATCGCCTCTCCTCCTCTGTCCTCAACAACACCAAGATTAATCAAAAAACGTTTGTCCTTTGAAAAAGGTTCATATAACGGCGCCCATGAATCAATATCCTCCAGCAGTTCTTTTGTGGTATTAATCCGGATTGCAACATTTAACCGCTTTAATTCTTTAGCCTCCAGCATATTTAATAAATTGTTATATACTGTCTGAAAGGTTCCCGAACCGTCTGCCAGAACACGACATTCATCATGATTTTCAGGACTTCCGTCCACTGTAATCTGGTATTGTGTAATATTTCTTTTATAGAGTTCTCTTAACATCTTATCATCCAGCAAATAAGCATTTGATATCATCACACCCGAAAATCTCTTTTTATAAAATCTGCAGATATCTAAAATTCTGTCCAGATAATCAATATAATTGGAAAACGCCAGCGTAGGCTCACCGCCAAACAATACCAGCTTCAGAGTATGAAATTCATAAATATGTTTTATAATATATTTGATTAAATTTTCGTATACTTCCTTTGACATTACATGGCTGGTATGTGTCTGTGCACAATACTTACATCTGAAATTACATGCGGTGGTAGTAATAAGAGTAATATCCAGAACCCCGCTGTATACCTTGCCAAAATAAGAATCATTGCATAATCCGTATTCATCTTCTACAGACAAATCGGTGACAATCCCCGCCTCTTTTAATAAATTTAACTTGTGCTCTGAAATTTTTTCAAACTCTTTGTTTTGTATATAGGTAATATCATCAAAATCAGAAAGCTTTACAATACGGTTGGATAATGTATTATAGATAAACTGATTTTCTCCATCCTTCTTTATATAATTATAATTTGATAATCTCATCAAAACCTCCTTTTACTGAAAAACTTTTAATCTTTCAAATATGTGATACTCTTCTTCTGTTATCTGAATATTTGCAGTCAGCTTTGCACAGGATTCAGATTCCATAAAATCACACTCGGATTTTCTTAAAAATGAACGAACAGGCAATGCCGACAGTCTCATAATCCCGCCCGCCAAACTGGAATCACGGTTATCCCTGTTTTGATTTATACAAAACTCTCTGTATTGAAAAAACATTTCTTTCATAGTATTATATTCTTCATAAATTCTGTTATCATCTTCCAGCATTTCAATGTAAGTTTTCACATCTCTTATTTTTCTCTGAATTTTATGTTCTTTGTTTAAGTTTTGTATTCTGCTTCCCTTCCATAGATTTTTCTTCTCTAACTGACCAAGATACCTTTGCTTTAATTTTTGTAAAACCATTGTCATTTTCTGCCGGTAACCTTCTTTATAAATCAGTTTATGCAAAAGATTAGAAGCTACAGCCAAATCCTCCATATATTTGCACATTAACGGAAGAATATACGCAGACTCCATCTCTGTCGGTGTGGAAATACCGGTTAAATACCATCTTACAAAGGAATCCTTTGGCAAAATCTGTGCGGACATGATTTTAATTTCATTTTCATCCGAATCATCGATTGTATCTGCATTTAAATAAATATTGTTTTCTCCCTGAAACTGCGGATATAACTTTTTATTTCCACTATGTACACAGATACATGGAGTAATTGCCGGTCCAATATACACTCCGTGATTGACTGCCAGTTTCAGCATATTGAATAAGGATTCAAACAAATCTCTGTAATCTGTCTCAAATGTTGTTAAAATAGCATACATCAATACAGGTATATCATAAGCACTGAATTTTTTAATTACATGAAATACACGGTCAATATCATATCCTTTTCTTAACCTTTTCAAATCTCTGTTATTAAATCCATCGACCCCAATTGTAACCCGTTTTAAATTCAGTTCCTTTAATACCTGATAAACCGTATCTCCATATAACTGGCCCAGCCGGTTTACAGAACGAATCGAAAAAGTCAGCTCAAAAATCCTTACCCTGTCCGAAAGAACACCGGATAATTCTTTTAGAAACGAAACATCTCTTTTCTCATTTGCAAAAAAGTCATCGTCAAAAAAACGGATAAAAACCGTGTGATCTGCCTTACGAAAATACGAAAGATTTACAATAACTGACAATCTCTTTAACAATTCCCGATTGCTCATTGTGTTATCTTTCAAATAGGACTGCCGATAACAAAAGATACAGTTTCCTTTACATTCCTCCGATGTAAATAAATTAACCACCGGAGCAATCCGATACAGGTCGTACAGTAAATCATAGTCCCAATACAGAAAATCCATATATTTATTTACAATTCCATGCTTTGTCAAATCTATATGCTCTGATGTGCTGTTTGCATAAACAACTCCCGGAATCTGTTTTATATCAGGCAACAGGCTCTTTTCTCTTTGACAGGATTTTAAAAAAGCCTCAAATACATATTCGCCATGTCCAAAGAAAATAATATCTGTACCCAGTTTTTGATTGCAAAATTCAAAATGTGAAGAAGTAAATGGACCGCCTGTCATAATAAGAGCATTACTGTGAGCTCTGATAAACCTGTTCAATTTTAATATTTCTATCTCCCATCCCACATAACCTGTTTCACAGACATAGGTTGGCTGATATTCGCAAAGCATGGTTTCCAAATCATTTTGATTGTATTCATATTCTCCGTTCTTTAAAAACATGGGAAATATTTTTACATTCTGTCTGTCATACCCTAGTTTTAAAAGATGAGACATTAATCGAAACTGTCCGAAATTATATCCCTGACTGCTGAATGCCATCATAAATAAAAACTTAATGTGATAATCCGGTTTCTCTATCTCCGCCAGATATAATTCCTCAAAAAAAGCTCTTATTTCTATATCCTGAATCACAGACTTATAGTTGTCGTAAGTAATTTTTATCTCTTCACAGAAGCTGTATTCCTTGCATAAATATTGTTGAACAAGCTCTGTCTTCTTTATTATATCCTCATCCGATATCCGTGTTTGTTTACAAAAAGATATATTCCCTTTTTTGACTTCTATCAGAATTTTATCCGAGTTAGGCATCCTTTGACTTTTCCTCCATTACAAAATCAGCAATCGAACCAATGGTAGATAAAAAGTCCATACTTAAATACTCATCTTCAATTTTAATATCAAATGCACGCTCTATCTCTACAATGATTTGAACCATAATCAGTGAATCAATTCCCCACTCTCCATCATTCAGAATATCATCTTCACCCAGTTCCACATCATCTTCCATATCCACCAAAAGCAGCAGAATTTCTTTTATTTTGTTGACTACTTCCTGTCGCTCCATACCTTTATCCTCTCTTTCTTTCTTAATTCAAACGTTTCTTCAAGTTCCTGTTCTGACTGTATTTTATCCATTTCTGACAACACCTCTCTTACTGTCTGCAAAAACAGATAATCCAGTTGTTCTCTTGTCTCTTTCTTTTGTCTGATATTCTTGATTTGTCTGACAACAGAATCCTGATATTCTGTCCACTCTTCTATTTTTGCCTTTACAAAGCGTTCAAACAGCTCTACCTTGCTATCCCTGATATGATAACAGACAGTTTTGGTCATCCAGTCCGGAATCCCTGCTTTTTTATCAAATTCCAGCGTGGCACAGTCATAGGGCAAAGTATTATCGGGAATCATAATCAACCGCCGGAATACACCTTTAAGACCAATATATCTGAGTAAACTGTGCTCTGAAATAAAAGCAATATTCTCCTTTAGATACTCTATTGTAGTCATCGGGTCAAACAGAATCATTGTCAAATCCATATTAATTTCCAGATTTTTCAATATGGCAACTGCATCCAGAACTTTATTTTTATCAATTTTTTTGTTATAACAATTCAGCACCTGACTGTTAATATTTTCTATTCCAAGCAATACCCGTCTCAATCCTGCTGTTTTAAGAAGACGGAAAAGCTCTGTATCTACAGTATCTACTCTGGTTTCCATATAAAAAGAAATTTTCAGGCCATTCTCTATTATTTTTTTACAGAACTGAACAAGATTCTCTCTATTCTTTGAATCAAGAGAGACAAAACAGCTGTCTACAAAATAAAATCGATTGTAACCAGCCTGTGTATAGGCCAGAATCTCTTTGTAAACAGACTCCCAGTTTCTGGACTGATACATTTCATGATGAAGTCTTCCCATAGAAGATACTGCACAAAAATTACAGCTATTCATACAACCACGGCTTGAAATAACTGGTATCATGGGAACTGTGCGAAGCTGCTCTAATGATATCTCGGGATATTCCAGCTCACAGATATCTGCTTTTTGATAATCCGCTGTATTTTTATCATAAATCATGTTGAGCAGCGCCAGATAACTGTATGATTTGATAAAGCCTGTAATATAGCTGTAATCTGCCTTCAAAAATTTTCCGTATATCTGTGCAGTCAGTCCGAACAAAATCGTTCTGTCAGCAGCAATATATTTGCCATAAGTATCTAACCATCTGATTAATTCTTCACCGTCCCACATAAGAACCAGTACGTTTTTCCTGTCAGATAACACAGACCTGTTTACTTTTAAATAATCTGTATCTGCAACATGAACCTCCGACATTACTCCGTTCTTTTTTAAATACCCAACCATATAGATCACTTCTGAAAAACTATATATATTATTTGAAGTAATGCTGTCAGGTATTATAATATTAATTGAATCCATTTATCACAACTCCCTCCATTACCAGATTCAGGAAAGCTCTTTTTGAATCACTTTTATACATTTCACCACGTCCGCTTCCTGCAAGATATTGACAACCGGAATATGAAGCTTTTGTTCAAAATATTGAAGCCTGTCCGATATTTCAAGTCCTTTGTAATATCTTTTTATTTCATAGGAAATTCCTTTCTTTTTTTTCACCTCTCTCGATAAAGACGTCATTGCACACACAGCAACCTTTCCATATCCAAAGGCCTCTATCCCCTGAATAGTTCTCATAATATAAGAAATATCATCCTCCGGACGAATACAAAGAATCACTAAATCGGGCTTGGCAGCCAAAATGGTAATAATAGAGGACAAAACATTAAAATCAACGTTAATTTCACTGCTAAATGGAACTACTCCCGACTGTCCTCCCGTAAAGATAATATCGGGCTTCTCTGTTTGTGTAACTTGCATAATCAAAGCTTTTATTACATCTATCTGTCTGTCAACCGGTATATATTCCAGCAGGTTATAATTTCCCAGAGGAATTGTATGTAATCCGAACAGAAAGCCATGTGGTTCCGTTGCTATATTTGAAACACGATATCCTATCTTTTCCAATGCATACTTTAATTGCAGCTGAACAGTAAATTTACCGGCCTTGGGACCTGTGCCCAGAACAGAAATAACCGGCTTATCTGTTCCCATTCCATATTTTATATCTTTTGCCTGTTTTTGTATAAAATCATTCAGGCATTGAAATATGCAATTCAATTCTTCCGAAATTCTTTTCAGCTCCTGGTAGGTATCTTCTTTCAACAGTTCGATGGAAATCACATGTTTTTTCTTTTCCAATGCAATCTTTGCATATTTTTTTACCAAATCTTTTTTATATATTCTGGACAGTTCGCTTAAATCTCCCAGAATTACAGTATCTATAGTGTCGTTAATGGCCGCATCAAAATTTGATTCTATAATAACTCCGCTGTTTTCCTCTCCAATTACCTGACCGGCATCTTTATTTACGTTGCCCAGAAACGGCAGGTCTATTATTTTTTCTATTTTAAACGGTAAATATTCTCTGAATCTGAATATACTGTGCATCTCTTTATTAAATGGATAGATTGCAGCTTTTTTTAATTTTGAGTAATCTATTTTTTTGTCTGAAATACGTTCCTCTTTTTCCTTTTTTTCACAGTTTTCTTTAATGTATTCCAACAGCGTCTGCCTGTCTTTTGATTTGACTGCATTTATCATCCGCGCAATTTCTCCGGTTGCCTTTGCGCATGCAAAGCTGTTTCCATATGCAATATTATAGTTTCCATTTTTCCATGCCACTCTCTGAGGTCCGGAATATAAAAATAATTCCAGTTGATTTTCTTCCTGTACTGCATACTGCATATCTTTTTTTTCAACAGTTCCGATTACCTTAATCACACTTTTATAATTTGCCGGCCAGGTTTCTATAAATAAATCCTCACTGGCAGCAGCGACTAAAATACAGCCCAACTTATTCAGCTCTTCACATGCCTGACAAAGTCTACTGTCATTTTTCAGTGTTCCCAGACTTAAATTAATAATATCTGGCCTGCATATTTTACAATGCTCTAACGCCTGAATCAGATATTCTGTATTTGTCGCCAGATTTTCATCAAAAACTCTGTATATATACAATTCATATTCCTGTATACAGCGATTTATTATGTATACACAGGCCGTCCCATGTCCGTTCAAATCTTCAGGAATTTCCTTTTTTTCCACTCCGCCTGTATTCACATCATAAAATTCCTTTAAACAATTTCCCCAGAACGAGTGCTCAGAGTCCAGCCCTGAATCTACAACAGCAATTTTTATCATACTTCTCTTGTAACCTCTCATTCACAATACTGGGAAAAATATCTTTTTATCTTTCTTTCCAGAATATATTTGTAGCTGCATATCAGCGTATGTTTATTCTCATTGTAACAGCCGCCGTAACACAGAGGAAAAACACTGCATTTCAAACATTCTTTTCTGTGAAATGGATTGCATAACAATGTTTGATACTGCGTGTCCTGTAACTCGTACTGTTTGTCAAAAACTGTGCCAAATGAGATATTATCCTTTTCGCTTTTATAACATTTGTATAATTTTCCTGCCGCATCAATAACCACTGAATTTTTCGCCATTGCAAAACAGTTTAATGTAGCCGCCGGCATTGAATATTCTGCATACTCTCCCAATATTGTCTGATATTTATCAATTAAATCCATACTTTCTTTTTGCGAATATTGGTATAACTGTTCTTTATCTGTAATATTATCATTATCATTAACCAGATTAAATCCGACAGTAACCCTGTTTTTTTCCAAAATATTTTTTTCCATTAAATAATTTAACAGCAGTGGTATCTCCTGTTGATTTGACCTGTCAATATTAATTTGTATATTAATACAGAAATCATCTTTTAAATCCAGAATATTTTTTATAATGGTATCAAAATAGTTCTTTCCATTTTTGGAACAGCGCCTTCTGTCATTATATTCTCCATAACCGTCAAGCGTTGTGTTAATTTCATTAATTCTGGATTTTTTCATTATATTGTGAATCTCAGAAGTAACAGTGGTAAGATTCGTAAATATCTTGGCGTGATAAACAATCCCTTTTTTATCACATTTTTTTATCAGCCTGTCACTGATATGTTCTATTATTTCCGGACATAATAACGGCTCACCGCCAAACCATTTCACCTGAAAATATTTTAAACAGCTCGACTGTTTTTCTATAATATTTGTTAAATACTCTTCTATTACCTCACATGTTTCTGCAGACATAACTCTTGCATTTTTATCCACAAAACAATACTCACAGGCTAAATTACAGGATGTAGTCGGAATAAGCGTCACGGAATATATACTGGAATTATACGCACGGGCAAAAAAATCATTTTTTACTTTTAACAGTTCATCTACGTTTTCTTTTACTAAAAAACCGTTTTCCAGTAAATTCTCTGTACCTTCCGGATGAGTTCTGAAATATTCTTCACAGTCGGATGTCAATATATCATATGTATTATGCTCAAATAAGGCATATTTATTTGTAACTGTATTAAACAGAACTACTTTACCCTCAGATAATTGTACTGGAAAATTATAATTCGACAATTTCATAAACAATTCTCTATTCTTTAATATAATAATATAAACAAACTCTTACTCTACTATATTAAATCAATTCAGTGCTTAACACTTGCATGTCCAGTTGCCACATTCAAATCCGTAAATTTCTTTCTTCCATGACTGTTCTGTGGTATCGTTAGTTTCCTTTTTTACGAGTTCCTTCTTTTCCAAATCAGTTATTATAGTAACGTCTTTTTCCTTATTGTCTTTCATAATAAGTACACCCTCCTTTCCGTTACCCAATCGCAACATTTTTTGTTTTTCACACAGCAATGTCTATATATTTCATGAAACCACATATAAATAAGCTGTTTTATATTATTAGTTCTTTTCTACAAACTGTATCTACAATTCATTGCGCAGGAAAAGAAAAATCTGTCGATTATTTTCCTGCTTTAAAATCTGACCAAGTCAGTAGAGTAAGAATTTGTTTCATCAAGTTTAAACATGCTTTATACAAACCTGTTTATACTTCAGCTTTTTATTATCTGATTCTTAATTTTTCCAAAATCAAATAAAATTTTACCACTTACTATAATTTTTTACAATATATGATAATATTTGCTAAAACAATTATACAAAACAAATTAATAAACTTCAACTATTTTTCCAGAACTATTTCTTACATTTTTCTTTCTTTTTCGACAAATAAATTTAAAAATTTCCAAAAAATATATGAATATAATTTTATACATTTTAAAGTATATATAATTATAAGAATTTTTTCTTTAATCCCCGCTAAAATGCTGATTTTATAACCTACAATAAAATAATTTTTAAGAATAAATCAATATATCGTATTACTTTTATAGGTGCAAAAAGGAATATAATTACATAAATTTATTCATTTGGAAATATTTTTATTAAATTCATACATATCTTTCCAAAATACGGAATCATGTAAAGAATCTTTTATCTGGATTTGAAAAACCTTCCCTGCACTTTATTCAACAATCACTGCCCTTTTGAGTTGTTTATAGGAAATTCGCCATACAGTTTCCTATAAAATAAAAAAAGATTGCGTTGCTCTATAAAAATAATAACAACACAATCATTTAAATTATTTTTCAAATTAATTATAAAATTCTCAATACAAACAGAATCATCTCTAGTCCCGCTGCAATACATCCTGCTATGTAAAAAATCTGATTTGCCAGTCCATCTGCACAAAAAAGCCCCATACAAAACCCGCCCTTCAAAGGGTATAACAAACTGAGCTTTTTTTTATTCAAGGTATCCAATATCAGATGTGATAAAAATCCAACTGTAAAATATGCTATCAGCTTTGGCCAAATCAAACCAAGCGCACAGTCAAGCAGAAGCAGCGCCAGAAAAGAGTGCATAAAAGACCTGTGGGGCTGTTCCTTGCCAAATGCACAGACTATTATAAACAGCAGGCAGCCTGCCGCTATTCGCAGTATACTGCTGTCTTTTGTAATTTTATGGACAATTCCGGTTTTTAAAAAAATATCCAGTCCCAGAATAACAGCAGCCGCCGCTATTATAAGCAATATTGCTTTTCCCATGTTTCGATGAATGTTTGATGTTTCAACATCAATATCACTGATGGCTGCCCCTGCTGCGCCCAAACCAACAGCAAGCAGAAATTCCGGCGCAGTCTCTGGTGCTGTAATTGCCAGTGATGAAGCTACTCCTATTATCATATGTGTCTTTCCAAGCAACGTACCTTCCTCCTTGATTGTATACAGAAATCCTGAACTTTTTAGCAGTTTTGTTTTATAGTATAACACTTCGAATGAAAAAAGTACAGACAATTTTAAACATTTGTTCTGTTTTATTTATCTTTCTGCTCTGATTTTGGTACCGGAAGAATGGAAAGCAGTACACCACACAAGACACATGGCAGTGGCGTAACTGTCACAATGCTGTCATTTATAACAGCATAACAAATAAAACCCATAACACACGTAAATAACCAGTGAACATGTTCACTGCCCACAACAGGCGCCTGCTTACTTATACAAAATCTTCGATATCTGCAAATAATACAGGAAAAAAATGCAATTATAGCCAGACACGCAATTCCTCCCAAGTCAATCCAGATCTGCAGATACATATTATGGGGCTTATCAATGACAAATTTATGGCTTCCATGTGTATTTAAAAGACCTACATAATCATTCTGTGGAAAATAATATGTAAAATTTCCAGGACCTTTTCCAATCAGCACGGTTTCTGGAAGTAGTGGAAGGGAATTTATCCATGTATAACTGCGCCCTGTGAACAATGAATAGAATCTCTCTCCAAATCGTGAAGTATTAGAAACCTTCATGAGTTTTTCACCATTCTGCCCGATTCCCCAGAATCTTCCCTCATCAATATAAAAGTCAACAACGTCGTCATAACCCAAATCAAACACAAAATAATCTGACTGATAAGCGGCTGATATCATCTGATATCTTTTATCTTCAAAACAAAAATTTCCTTCTTCTTCCATTTTATATTCCAATCTTTGATTTTCAGTATCATAAAAGCTAAATTCCTGATTTTCAAAACAGACTTTTAAGGATTCCACCTGTCCATATAAAATCAGTGTATTATTTTCTATTTTTATGTCTTTCAGATAAAAAATTTCTTCGTTTCTATTTGCATTACTTTCATTTGTAAGCACATTTTTTCCAATTTCCAATAACTTTCCACTAACTGCCAGATTAATGATACAAAGCAGTGCCGTCAGAACGCCAAACCATACAGCTGCTTTGAGCAACGGCCTGCTCCATTGTTTTCTTTCCAATAATAAAAGAAGAATGTTTTCTAATAATACCAGATAAAACGAAGCAGAAGATTTTGCCGCTATTACACAGAAAAAGATTCCAGCAGAAAGAAATAAATATGTAGTTGCTGATTTTTTGTCTTTTGCCCTGAAATATTCGGATATTCCAAAAGGAAATATCAACATACAAAAGCCGCCATAATAATTGGGATTGTAAAAAGTCAATGCTACAGAAGTAAGATAATTTGAATTATCCATACTTTCTACAATACTGTAATATTCCTTTGGCGCTATTATGTATTTCAAGAAAGGAAGATTCAAAAGCGGTCGGTAACAAAATTCTATTAATGTAAGAACAATTGTAATTATGGATAAAAGAATTATTACTTTTTTTAAAATATCCAAAGATTTCTGATAGCAGAAATAATTCATTGCCCCCAGACAGATTATTGGATAACTTATCAAAGTTAAAATTCCTTCCCCGCCTGAATAAGAGCCATTTGAAGATACAGTATTATTTTCTGAAAATAAACAAGAAAGAAATACGAATAGAGCAAACAGCGCCATGCAGCAGTACAGGCGGAAATTATATTTATTGCGAAGAGGGGTATCTGTCAATATGTGGTCGGGGAAAATATTTTCCCCGACCAACACCAGAAGCAGAAAAACAGCGAGAATTAAGACAAATGTTGCTTTCGAATGTAGAAAAAAGTCAAATATATAACCATTGTAATTTTCAAATACACCTTGTGCTTTTTCATCCAGCTTCCATATTTTCAGATAGGTTATCCATGGATAAAACAGGACAAATCCTGCGATTACCGCTGCAAAGAAAGTTTTATACGCAGGTATATTGTTATCTTTGCTTTTATTTTTGGTCTTCATTTTGTTTTGATTCTTCATTCTATCTTTACTTTCCTAATGTCATATCATATCCGGCAAGATATCTTAACAACCGTACAGCATCTTTGCTGTCTACCTTATTATCTCCATTCACATCTGCCGCAGTCCCATCAAAAGTGAGTCCTTCATATCCTGCAAGGTGCTTTTTTAATAGTACGGCATCTTTGGAATTGACGTCACCGTCGCCGTTGATATCACCATAGATTATACTTTGCTCTTTTAATTCTGTTTCTGTTATCAAATATATACTGAAATGGTCTGTTCTGAAAACCAGCTCATTATCCACATATTCAGCATGCATATTTTCCATACATCCATTACTTTTTACATAATAGATTTTACAACGCTCACCCTTGTAACCTTGTGGAACAGGGATTTTTACGGTTACTGTTCCCTCTGGTTCCACAGGAACCTTAGATTCGTCCATAAATGTCATAGAATAAGCGCAAAACATTACATCTTCGGGAGATATGCCATCTTCTGCTATTTTATTTGATAAATGAATGTTTTGATATTCGGCATCATCTTCATTCAAAAGTTTTGATTGAAACAAATATCTACCTGTATCTTCTTTAGTACTATAAGAAACCGAAATATTATCCTCAGAAGAAATGGTATGAATATACCGAAATGATATATTATATGCCTTTGCATACTGTTCTGCCCGTGAATCTTTCACCCCTATAACCGTTAAATCATCACAGCCATTAAATATATCATATCCCATATACTGTACACTCTCAGGTATTTCAATTTCTGTCAATCCTGAACAGTATTCAAATGAACGGCTATATATAGACGACACCCCTTCTGGAATCACATATCTTCCTGCCTTTCCAATTGGATATTGAATCAGTCTAGTCTTTATCTTATCATATAGAACACCATCATAAGAGCTGTAATTTTGATTTTCCTCTGCTGCCTGAATCTCTGTTAAACTCTCACAATAACGAAAAACATTTTTTCCTATCTTTTCTACGCTTTCTGGTATTACAATTTTAATTAACTTATCACAATTTTGAAACGCTGAATCTCTTATATTTACTATACCATCTGGAAGAATACAATCTCCACTTTTTCCATTTACATAACGAACCAATTCTGTCTTTTCTTTATTATATAAACTACCACTATCAGAGCTGTATTTTAAACTTTTCTCTGATACTTGTATCTCTGTTAGGCGGCCGCATTTATTAAATTCACCATCACTTATCTCTGTTAAGCTTTCTGGTATTTCTACTTTTGTTAAATTGCTGCATTCCTGAAATGCCCCGTTCGCTATTTGTTCTACTCCTTCTGGAATCATATAACTTCCACTTTTTCCACTTGGATACCGAAGCAATACTGTTTTTGATTTATTATATAAAGCGCCGTCTTGTGAGCTGTATATGGAATTTTCTTTTGCTACCTGTATTTCGATCAAACTGCTGCATCCTTCAAATAGGGAAATAGAAGAACTTGTATTTATCAAGCTTTCTGGTATATAAATTTTTGTCAAATTACGGCAATCGCGAAAAGAAGAACTTGTAATTTTTGTTACATCTTTTGGAATTTCAAAATCTCCCGTTTTTCCTTCGGGACAGCGAATTAAATATGTTTTTTCTTTATTATACAGAACACCATCTTGTGAAGTAAAATCCGGATTATTTTCTTCCACCTGTATACTTGTCAGACCGGCACAATTCCTGAACATATAACCATTCAAATTGTTCACACTTGCAGGAAAAATGATTTCTTTTAAATAACTGCAATTTTCAAATGCATCTGTTTCTATGTGTGTTACTCCGTCAGGAACTTCATAGCTTCCAGATTTTCCATCTGGATATTTTATTAAACTTGTTTTTTGCTTATTATATAATACTCCGTCTATCGAAGTATATTTTGCATTTTCTTCTGCTACTTGTATCTCTGTCAAATTACTGCATCCTCTGAATATATAATAATACATTGTTTTTACTTTTTCGGGAATGTTAATCTTTGACAGACTGCTACAATCCATGAAGGCATTTGAGCCGATAAATGTCAGGCTGTTTGGAAGTTCTATGTCTGTCAGGCTGGTGCAGCCCTCAAATGTTGATCTTTTAATTTCGCTGACAGTATCAGGAATTTTTATTCCGGTGATATTTTTACAATGATAAAATGCTCCGCTAAGGCTTGTTACCTCTTTTCCTTCTATCTGTTCAGGTACTTGTATTTCTGTATTTATTCCCTTATAACCTAGAATTGCTATGGTGCCATCTTTCTTTTCACAATAATAATAATCTCCGTCTGTTTTTATCTGTTCTTTCTTTATGTACTGCATATATAAAATTTTAGTATTCTGAGCATATACCTTTGTATTGCTTCCTGTAAACAAAAATGCTGGAATAGAAGCAAGCACCACTGCCACTGCTAAAATACCTCCTGCGAGTTTTTCTAAAAAGCGTTTTCTTTCTTTTGTCATTTTTAAGTTCTCCTTTATTGTTTTTCCTTAAAATTTTTTATAATTATCCCAATGTGGTCCTATAGTCTGTAAAATACTTGAAAATCCTTATTTGTACAATATTTTAATATGTATCAATTTTATTCATTCTGTCTCTGTTCTACTATTTAAAAAATAGTTTATAACGACTTCTTTTTCTTATATCATACACAATATTATGCAGCTTATTGCATTTTTTGCATTCATATTGATATTCCATATAAATACAATCCTCTGGCAGTAATGTTAAATGGTATTTTCTATTTAGGCAGTTCCGGCAATAATGCCCTAAAATATTTTGTTTCAAGTAGTTATACTTCATTATAATTACCTCTTCGTATTTTAATTTTTTGTTATTTTCCTAATGTTACTTCATAACCTGCAAGATGTCTCAGCAGCCTTACAGCATCTTTACTATCCACTTCACTGTCCCCATTCACATCTGCTGCTTCCTTATCAATACTTAATCCCGAATATTTCGCAAGATATTTTTTTATTGAAACTGCATCTTTACTGTCCACTTTGCCGTCGCTGTTGACATCTCCATAAATAGTTTGAGATTCCTGTGTTTCATTGATAAACTTTCCTGCTTCCGAAAGTTTTGTAATTGTATTTTCATCAATATTTGAATTACAATAAGAAAATGATATATTCCCATTTTTATCAGTAGTAGCCTGAGCAATATAAAGCAAATTATCAGAATCGAAAAAATTTTCTACAGCATCAGATTTTATTTGACAAAAAATATAGTCCCGATTTGGAATAAGATGTTCATAAGAAGCAGATAATATTACCTTGTTCAATCTTGATGTATATTCTTCTTTCATTTTAAATAAATATGCCTTCAAGTTTTCTTTTTCTTCTGGTATAATAATTTCTTCTGGTTGATATATCTCTATATTATTTCCATTCCCAAGCTGACCGCTATCATTATTTCCCCACATATATAAACTTCCGTCTGTTGTAACTGCTCCTCTATGTTGTCCTGCTGTACTAAATAATGATACGTTTTCCATAATCAACAATGGTATCATATTAAAATTTCCAATTCCCCAGCTATATAATTTTCCATCTATTGTAATTGCTCCACTTGAATTTCCAAAACTAATTTTTGTTATATTAGAAATAACACTTTGAGGTTCAAGATGTGCAACTTTACTCCCATCTCCTAATTGTCCACTATAATTTGCACCCCATGTATATAATGTTCCATCTAATGTAATTGCTCCGCTATGGTCTTCTCCATGGCTGACGGCTGCAATATCATCCATTATTTTAATTGGTGTGCTATGCGGTGTCATACCTCCGCTTCCTCCAAGATTAGTTAATTGCCCACTAAAATTATCTCCCCAAACATATAGGCTTCCATCTCTCTTAACTGCTCCACTGCAAAAACTATTCATACTAATTTGTATCACATCATCCATTATTTTAATTGGGGCATAACAAGTTTCTGTTGTACCATTACCTAATTGTCCCATATTATTATTTCCCCACATATATAAGCTTCCATCTTTTGTTAATGCTCCTGCATGTGTGGAACCAAGACTAACAGCTGCTACATTCTCCAAAACTTTTATTGGAACTAAGCTTGAAACAGTCGTACCATTACCTAATTGTCCCATATTATTACTTCCCCACATATATAAGCTTCCATCTTTGCTAATCGCTGCACTAAATCGTGTCCCCAACGCAACATAAACGATATCATCCATGATTTTAACTGGTATATTACTATTATTTGTATCTCCCGTTCCAAGCTGTCCTTCCGAATTCTCTCCCCACATATATAAGCCCCCATTCTCTGTAACTGCTGCGCTATGTGAATAGCCTAAGCTAATTGCAGCCACTTTTTGTTTTCTTTCAATGTTTATAACAATATTTGCTTCTTGTTGTATATTGGTAATTATAATGTCTTTCTCAGTCTTGCAGTACCCCTCCTTCACAGCTTTTATCCTATGCGTTCCCTTTGCCAGATAACATACTGCTGTACCATTTTCATCTGTAATATATTCATCATTTACTAAAACACCCTCTATTGGATTTCCGTCTTTATCTTTTATAGTAACCGTAGTTTTATAACTAATATGCGGACATGTTCCCCATCCTAATTCCCGAAAAGTAATTGAATAATAAAAGTCTGTAAGTTTAAATGTAAATTCCTTTGAATTTTTAAATTTCAATTTCTCGCTGTCCACTAACTGCGCTTCCACGCTCAATTTTATTTTTGCGTTTATTTCGCCTTCCACACATTGCTCACAGTCATGTTTTTCCGAAGTAGATTCTGGTTCTGCTATTGTCCATTTTGCCTTTATTTCTACTCCTGCCTGTGCTTGAAATTCCAGTTTTGCAAGATGTTCTGAGATAATACCAACCTGCGGTTCCAAGGACAGCCCCAAAAATATGCTTCCCTCCGCTTCTATTTTAGGTTCAAATGAAACAGCCCGAATCAGCTCGCCTCTATTCTTGCCTCTATCATCGTTATCGCACCAAAAACCAACCTCGCCTTTTAATTCCCCACTCAGCTCTATTTTCGCTTCTATTTCTAATACAATACTTGGCGTAAATTTAACCTCAAGTATTGGTATTGGCCGAATCGTTATTTCAGCAAGTTTTAGATTTCCTTCTATTTTTGCTTCAGCACCGATGCTTACTTTTACCGCAAAATCAAATTTATACTCAAGATATTTATATTTCTGACTAATATAGATTTTAATGGAGTTTTTAATTTCCACTTCTGCTTCCCCATTTACTTTTACAGAAGTACTTACGTGATTGCCCTCATTATCAATTACTTTTCCTTCTTTAAATGTATAGGAAGCCGCTATGCTTTTTTCGTCTTTTACATCATAAGCATATGTCTGTATTTCTTCCTCATCTTCCCATTCTATAAGTCCATTATAAATAATTCCTTCCCCACAGGTGCTTTCATCTATTTCTGCTTTTTCCAGTCCTGCTTGCGAGTCAATCTTTACATACGAAAATACTTCCTCCAATGAACTCTCATCTGCAGTAATTGTCACAGTTGTTCCATTTTTCTCTATTTCTTTTATTTTTACAATCAACAAGGTTTCTTCATTATATTGATAGGAAAATATATCGTTCTGTTTTAATGATAAAATTATATTGTCTGCATTTTCTATTATATAAATTCCATGTTTCTCATCAATGGAAACTATCTGATTTATATTATCCCCTGCTTCTATAATAATTACATTATCTTTATACACTGCAAAATTATTGGTTTTATCTTCGTCCAGATTCACTACCTTTTCCTGTTCAAAATCGTCTACCGTTTTCGCAAAAAACTCTTGCATTTCCTGCGTATAATTTGGAGATTCATAGAAACTGCACAACGGAGCTAGCGTTTCCTTATTTACCATAAATACTCGAAGTAAAAAATATTGCGGCATTTTCTCCGCCGAAATATCTATGTATGCCTCACTCTCTCCTTTTAAAATCTCTGACATACCAGAGGCAAGCATTTCTTCTCCGTTTTCGGTATAAATACCCGCTACTATTACTGCATCCTCTGTAGCTTGAAAAGATACCTGCACCTGCCCTTTTTCTATTGTTGCTTCAAAGATATTGTTGCCATTATTATTCTCCTGTTTTTGTTGCTCCTCAGATAATGTTTCTGCCAGCATATTTCCAAAAGAATTATTACCCTGCATTGTGATACTATCTTTATTTATACCCATGGAAGAATCTGCTTCAGATTTTTCAACAGCGGCAAGCGCTTGTGTAAAACTACCAAACAGAGTATTTAAATATATTATAGATATTGTCATAATAGCCGCACATAACACAGAAATAATTATTTTTGCTTTTTTCATAGAAGTCTCCCTTCTGCCAATATTAATTGGCGGTGTAAATACAAATATTTTAATAACAAACTGAACCTGTCAGTTTTAGCTGGTAATGGCTCAGTTTTATTATGATTTAATATATCAATTCTACCTTTGTTTCATTGTTTAAATTTTTCCCAGTGTTACATCATATCCTGCTAGATATCTCAACAACCTTACAGCGTCTTTACTATCCACTTCACTGTCCCCATTCACATCTGCTGCTTCCTTATCAATACTCAATCCCGAATAGCCTGCAAGATATTTTTTTATTAAAACTGTATCTTTACTGTCCACTTCGTCGTCGCTGTTGGCATCACCATAAATTACATTGGGAATTTGATTTAACACAAAAGGCTCTAAATAATAAAACACAAGTGAAATTTCGTCTGTTACATACCATTTTACCTTTCCATCAGCTGCTATTATAGGCTGACAATCTGAAAGCCTTGCTTGAATCCTTTTAGGAGGAGTTGTCATTGTTCCATCTTCATCAATCGTCGCCGCTTTCGTAACAACTTTTCCTGTTTCTGTATTGCACTCCTCCCACATAACCAAAAAATGTGTTTCATCAATCTTTACAAGCTGTGGTGTACAAACGTTGACTTTATTACCCTCTGTATAATCAGTCAGCCACTTCGTCTGAATATCATTAAAATCCTTATCAACAACTGATATAAATATATTTCTAACGCCATAACTGTTATATGCAGCTTCATTGCTCTGGTCGACGGAATTTCCCGCTACAATACAATTATTACTGGAAAGTTCCATTCCTCCAACAGAAACGCCGGTTGCATTTGCTCCGTGCTGTCCATTGATATTTAAAAGCAGCCTGTAATTTACAGATGTAATTTTTCTATTTACATCGCATTTTGTAATAGAAACTGCGCGCGGATTGGCATCGCCATGGTCTACGCGGTAAACATATTTTCCATCTGTTTTTATAAATTGATTGAATGAATGGCTGACATATCCTGCCTGCGCTATATTCATCACATCAAAATAAGAGTCCTCTATCTCTAATGTTTCCTCGTTTAACACAAATGTCATATTTGCCTGATGATGATACCCGTCTGATGATTGATACATTTCATGGCATGTGTATATATACAATTTATCTGCTGCTTCGTCCATTCTCAAAGAGCCTGCATCAAATGGAATATATGTATTGACTGCACTAATTGATTTTGATGAAATTCTGTTAAAATCTTTGTCATATTTCACCACTCTTATCACTTCAACGTCATCACTGTCGTTCGTATTGAATGCGCCGTAAACAATATAATTATAATCTTTTCCATGATAAAATCCGCCAAATATGTCTAGTTCCGTATTAATTGTTTTATTTGTAGTCAGTTTTCCCGAAAGATATGTTTCAACTACCACCTTTTTGTCTCCGACATATTCTACCCTTGTCAATGAATTGTCTGAATTTTCATAAAGATACGATTTTACTGGACTGGACCAGACAGTATAGTTATTTGCTGATATATTTTTGCTGATTGGTGCTCCTGATGACAGACTAATCTTGTCAAGAACAGATGCCGCCTCGTCAGATGTTACCTGTATCGTAAAAACTGCTTTTTTTGTTTCATCTTCTGTTTGGGCAGTTATCACTGCTGTTCCTTTATGCCATGCTGATACCACGCCCGCCGCGCTTACAGCTGCAACTTCATTGTCTGAACTTGACCATTTTACCTTCTCACTGTATACTTTTGATGTTATACATTGTAATTGCTGCGCCCCACCGCTTTCCATGGAAGGACTACCTTTGATTTCCAATTTATCAGAATCAGACCAGTCTATCAGCTCAATATAATATTTTTCATCTTCTTTTTCTATGGCTATAACTGTGTCTTCAATCATACAAAGATTGTATACATAATGCTGAAGCGTAAATGTTCCTTTCTTTTCTCCTGTTTCCATGTCATATTCATTGAGTACTTTATCATTTTCATAGATAATAATACTGTTTCTCCCCTTATTATAAATGGTTCGCACGCCGATACTGGAATTATCAAGATAATCATCTGTGGCATTTTCTGTTCCTTTTCTGCTCCACGTTTTTATAATTTCAAACCCGCCATCAGGCTGGCTTTTGATAAGCTGAACTCTTCCAAAAGTAATACTCGCTGTTATCAGACAGTTATCGGCAATGACATCTGCGTTAAAAATATGATTATAATACCATGACTGGCATGCATATTCCAGACATGACATGTTGTTATTGCTGACTTGTATTGCTTTTATTGCATTATCAGATACATTTGCTGCAGCAATTGATTTCCCCGGATGTTCATATCCCCAATAATACCAGTTATAATAAGTTTCATAATAAATATTTCCAGTGGCTGCGTCAAATCCGTCAAAACAATACACAGCATCATCTGTTGGCATATTTGTTATATACTCTCCATCAGAGCTATACATACTGATATAATAAGCGTTTTCCCATGTACCGGCAATATATATCCTTCCCTGTTTATCTGCCCCGATTGCGTTTATATAACTTTCTTTTGGGGTAAAAAACTGCTCTATTTGATGTGTTTCAAGATTAAATACATAACACTCATTGAAAGATGCCACATAGAGTTTATTGTCAGCAAAATACTCTGAACGAATTGTTTTCTCAAAACTGTAAATCTTACTGCTGGTATTATTTTCCAAAAGATATAAATATAAATCGTTGTCTACAAAATAATAGATACCATTTCTTAAATCGCTGGCAAACTGATGTCTTTGATTTGAAATATCAGCAAATTCCGGCACTTCTACAATGCTGTGCTGCGGTAAAGTCTTTGTCTGATTTGTTTGAAGCGTATTTTTTGGCACAATATTTTCTATATTGATAGCAGCTTTTACACGAAAACTGATAGATATTGTGCAAATTAACATAATTATTAAATAGAATATTTTTTTCCTTTTCATATAAATAATCCTTATCTAGTTTTTTATAATCTTGAAGCTGGCACACTAAGAAAAAATAGTACAATATATAGAGATTTCTGATTTTATAAATACTATATTTTGTATATATTCTGCTTAAATATACCAGCCCTGTCTTTTTATTCACCTAATATTACTTCATAGCCTGCGAGATGCCTTAAAAGCCTTACTGCATCTTTACTGTCTACTTCACCGTCTGCATTGACGTCCGCCGCATCTTTGTCAAAGGCAAGACCTTCATAGCCTGCGAGATGTTTTTTTAACAAGACTGCATCCTTTGTATTTACTTCCCCGTCGGAGTTAATATCACCATAGATTATATTTTGTTCTATTAATTCTGTTTCTGTTATCAAATATGTACTGAAATGGTCTGTCTGAAAGGTTAAATAATTATCTAAATATTCAGCATCCATATTTACCATGCTTCCATTATTCCTTACATGATATACTTTGCAGTTTTCTCCCCGATACTCTTTTGGAACTGGAATTTTTACAGTCACTGTTTCCTTTGGCTGAACGATATTTTGTAATTCATCTATCAAAGTAATATCATAAGCCTGAAATTTTACATCTTCTGGAGATACGCCTCCCTCAGCTATTTTATCTGACAGGTCAATTTTGTGGTAATCAGAATCACTTTCTTTCAAAAGATTTGTTTGAAGCGACAAAATATTATCTGAACTTTCCGTTTCGTAAGAAACAGAAATACCATCATCAGAAGAAAAAGTATTAATATATAAAAATGGAATCTCTAGGTATTGTGCATAGCCTTCTACATAAGAATCTTTAAAACCTCTTATAGTTAAATTAGCACAATTAAAAAATGCTCCTAAAGCTATTTCTGTTACATTAGAAGGAATTGTAATTCTTCTCAAACCGCTACAATCTTTGAAAGCTAATGTTCCAATACTTAACACACTTTCTGGAATTATGACTTCTGTTAAATTGTTACATCCATCAAACGCACTTTCTCCAAGCTTTGTTATTTTCTCAGGAATATTTATTTCTGTTAAACTACTGCAGCCACGAAATGTCCAAGGCTCAATACTTGTTATATCTTCTGGAATTTCTATATTTGCCAAACTACTGCAGCCATCAAATATACTTGATTCAAAAACTATCACAGATTTTGGAATATTTATTTCTGTCAAACCACTGCAGCCACGAAATGCACAACTTTTCATTGCGGTTACACTTTCTGGAAGTTCTACTTTTATCAGGCTGCTACAGCCGTCAAACAGGCAGTTCTCAATAATTGTTACTCCTTCAGCGATATTTATTTCTGTTAAGCTGCTACAGCTTTTAAATGCCCATCCATTAATATTTGTTACATTTTTTGGAATGTTTATCTCCGTCAAATTAATACAATATGAAAATACGTTCTCTCCAAGGCTTGTTATACTTTCTGGAAGTTCTATCTTTGTTAAATTGCCGCACTCCGTAAACATACTATTTCCAAGGCTAGTTACACCATCTGGAATATTTACTTCCGTTAAATTACTGCATCCTGAAAATATACCATCTTCAAAACTTGTTACACTTTTTGGAATGTATATTTTTGTTAAACTGCTGCAATTTTTAAATAATTCCTTGCTAAAACCTGTTACGCTTTCTGAAATATTTATATTTTTCAAATTGCTGCAGCCCGAAAACGCACTATATCCTATACTTATTACACTATCTGGAATTTTTATTTCTGTTAAACTGCTACAATTTTTAAATACAGTTTCTTTAATATGTATCACACCGTCCGGAATATCTGCTTTTATTAAACTTATACAATCCTGAAACATACTACTTTCAATGCTTGTAATACCTTTTGGCACTTTTATCTCTTTTAAAGCGCTGCAGCCACGAAATATACCTTCTTCAAGATTAGTCATAGTTTCAGGAATATTTATTTTCATTAAACTGCTGCAATCTTTAAACGCCCCGCTTCCAATGCTTGTTACGCTTTCTGGAAGTGTTATTTCTGTCAGGCTATTACAGTCGTTAAATGCCCAATCTTCAATTTTTGTTACATTGTCTGGAATTTCTATATCTTTTAAACTGCTGCAGCCGCTAAAAACACTTTGGCTAATAATTTCCACATTTTTGGGAATTTTCACTTCTATTAAACTGCTGCAATTTTTAAATGCGCCGTCATAAATACCTGTCAAATTTTCTGGAAAAATTACTTCTTTCAAATTTGTGCAATCTGAAAATACTTCTCCATAAATTGCCTTTATGCTTTTTGGAATAACTATTTTAACCAAACCAGTACATCCATGAAAGGCTCCTCCAGACATAACTTTTACACTTTCTGGAATAGTTATATCTATCAAACTGCTGCAATTGTAAAATGCATGTATATCAAGGCTTGTCACTCCATCTGGAATAACGTAACTATCCCCTTTTTTTGCTTCCGGATATCTTACTAACGTTTTTAAATCTTTGGTATACAAAACTCCGTCTTTAGCAATATATTTTTCATTTTGTTCTGATACTTCAATTTCTGTTAAACTGCTGCAGCCATCGAACACATCACCCTTAATTTTGGTATATTTTACCTTCGCAGGAATTTTTATTTTTGCCAGACTGCTACAGCCTCGAAATGCATATGAATCAATTTCCTCTACACCTTCTGGAATAATTACTTCTGTTAAACTGCTGCAGCCATCAAATATATTGGCAGAAAGTTTTGTTACACCTTCTGGAATAACTGCTTTTACCAAACTGCTACAACCGCTAAAGGCATTCCATTTGATACTTGTCACACTTTCTGGAATAATTATTTCTATTAAATTACTACAGCCATCAAATGCAAAAGCGTCAATATTTGTTACACCTTCCGGAATTTGCACTTTTATTAAGCTATCACAATTCATAAAAGCATTCTCTCCAATACTTGTTACTTTTTTTCCAGCTATTATCTCTGGTATAACCACATTTACTTCCGTTCCTTTATAATATGCAATTTCTATTGTGCCATCCTGCATTTCCCGATAATTATAATCTGAATTATTTTCTTCTTGTGCATATGCTATATTTTCACCTTTTGTGAATATTACAGTTGGACAAGATGATAAAATAACTGCTACCGTCAACATACTACCTGTGAGTTTCCTTAAAAATCTTCTTCGCATTTTTAAATCTCCTTTCACTGATTCTGGTTTTTATTTTCCTAAAGTTACATCATAGCCTGCGAGATGCCTTAAAAGCCTTACGGCGTCTTTGCTGTCTATAACACCGTCGGCGTTGACATCCGCTGATTTAGAGTTAATATTTAATCCGGCATAGCCTGCAAGATATTTCTTTAATAATACTGCGTCTTTTGAATTTATAGTGCCATCATTATTTGCATCTCCCGGAATTGAAGTATTTGTATCTGTTTTACCGCCAAATGTTCCTGCTTCTGAAAGTCTTGCAACAGTAGTTTCTGTTATGTGAGAAGTATCGTAAGAAAAGGATATACTGCCATCGTTTTCTGAAGTTTTTTGATTAATATAAAGTAAGTTGTCTGGTGAAAGGATATTTTCTGCTGTGTCGGATTTTAGCAGGCAGAAAATATAATCGCTGTTTGGTGTTAAATTGTTATAAGATGAAATCGTAATTCCTTCTTCTGATTGTGATGAAATGCTTACATTGTCATTTATGGAATATCGTATTGGTTGTTCAAAATAAGAAGATGTTTTGGGAGAAGTTGGAAGTTTAATATTTTCCATTATTTTTGTTGGTTTTGTTGAAATATAGCCAAACCAATAAATTCCATCTCCCAACTGCCCTCTGTAACCACTTCCCCACAAATATAAATCTCCTGCTTCTGTTACCACTGCACTATGAACACGTCCTAAACTCACACTCTTAACCTTTTCCATTACTTTTGTTGGACTATACTTATCTTCTTCTGTTCCATCTCCTAATTTTCCCGATAGATTCCATCCCCACAAATACAAATCTCCTGTTTCTGTTATCGCTGCACTGTAAAGATATCCTAAACTCACACTCTTAGCCTTTTCCATTACTTTTGTTGGACTACGTCTATCTTTTGTTGTTCCATCTCCTAATTGTCCACGATTATTACTTCCCCACGTATATAAATCTCCTGTTTCTGTTATCGCTGCGCTATGATCAAATCCCAAACTCACACTCTTAACCTTTTCCATCACTTTTGTTGGACTATGCCTATCTCCTCGTGTTCCATTTCCTAATTCCCCCGAAATATTCGATCCCCACAAATACAAATCTCCTGTTTCTGTTATCGCTGCGCTATGATTAAATCCCAAGCCCACGCTCTTAACCTTTTCCATTACTTTTATTGGACTATGTCTATCTTCTGTTGTTCCATCTCCTAATTGTCCACGATTATTACTTCCCCACAAATATAAATCCCCTGTTTCCGTTATCGCTACACTATGAATACCTCCTAAACTCACACTTTTAACCTTCTCCATCACTTTTGTTGGAACATGTCTATCTTCTGTTGTTCCATCTCCTAATTGTCCATATTCATTATCTCCCCACAAATATAAATCCCCTGTTTCCGTTATCGCTGCACTATGATGATTTCCCAAGCTCACACTCTTAATCTTTTCCATTACTTTTATTGGACTACGTTTACCTTCTGTTGTTCCATCTCCCAACTGTCCATATTCATTATCTCCCCACAAATACAAATCTCCCGTTTCTGTTATCGCTGCACTATGAAATTCTCCCAAACTTATGGTGTTTTGCATAGAGCCAATATGTGGACAAGTTCCCCACCCAAATTCATTAAAAGTAAAAGAATAATAAAAATCAGTAACTTTTAACTTATTTTCAAAAGATTTTTCAAATTTCAGCTTATCGCTATTAATGACTTGTACTTCAAACTTTATTTCAAATTTTCCATAAATCTCCCCTTCCAGACACTTATTACATTCATGTTCTTCAGACGAAGATGTAAAATCTATTAAATTAATTTTCGCTTTTAACTCAACACCCACTACAGCTTCGACACCTGCTTTTACAATGTGTTCATCAATAATATTAATACTCGGCTCTAACGACAATCCAATAAATATCGTTCCTTCTACTTCTATACCTGCTTTAAAAGTCGGAGCTGAGGAAATGTTTCGCCCTCCTGTATCACTATCCACCCGAAAGCCAATTGTACTTTTTAATTCTCCACTCAGTTCTATTTTTACACTGGCCTTAACAACAAAACTTGGAGTAAACACAATATTTACAGCAGGTATCGGTGAAAATTTTACTTGTCCCAATTTCATTTTTCCTTCTATTTCTCCGCTTATTTCTGCCTTTACTTTTACAGAACTATCTAGCTTCCATTCAATATACTGATACGAAAATGAAATATACACTTTAATAGAATTTTCCATTTTAATCTCTAATCCACCAGATATTGTTACAGAGGCGCTTCCTGCATTTCCTTCAAATTCCATTTTTGCTGCTTCAAGAGTATAGGAAGCTGACATACTGCTATTTTTATCTATATCCACTGCATAAGTTTCTATTTCATCCTCTTTCCACTCTCTCAAACCATTATAAATTACTCCTTCATCACAAGTATCAGGATTTATTTCCGCCTTACTCATATCTGCAGAAGAATCTATCTTTACATAGTCAAATACTTCACTCAAAGAAGTATCTTCTGCTGTAATCGTAACTTTACTTCCTTCTTTTCTTATATTTTTAATCTTTATAATTAGCAGATTTTCTTCCCCAGATTGATAAGAAAATATATCTCCAGATTGTAAAGATAAAGTAGCCGCATCTGCATTTTCAATTACATAAGTCTGATTTGTTTCATCCATAGAAACTATCTGATTTATATTATCAAATGCTTGTATCTGTACTATATCATCTTTATATACTGCAAAATTATTAGTTTTATCCTCGTCGAGATTCAGCACCTTTTCTTTTACAAAATCATCTGTAGTCTTAGCCAAAAACTCTTGCATTTCCCTCGTATAATTTGGAGATTCATAGGAACTGCATAAAGGAGCCAGAGTTTCTTTATTTACCATAAACGCCCGAAGCAAAAAATATTGTGGCATTTCTTCTGTTTTAATTTCTATATCAGTTTCTGTTTGTCCTGCCAGAATTTCTACCGTACCAGAGGCCAGCATTTTCTCTCCGCTTTCTGTATAGATACCGACTACAATTGCCGCATCCTGTGATGTTTCAAACGATATATGAGCCTGTGTCCCTTCTATTGTTACTTCAAAAATATTCCCACCATTACTTTCTTCCTGTCTTTCCTGCTCCTTAGACAATGTATCTGCTAGCAGATTTCCAAAAGAATTTGTACCATTCATAACAATATCATCTTTGCCTGAAGTTATTGAAGCATCTGATTCTTTTGGAGTTGCGAACGCTTTTATTAAATTTCCAAAGCCAATATCTGAATAAATTGCAGATATTGTTATAATTCCCGTACATAAAATAGAAATAAATCTTTTTATTTGTTTCATAAACACACCTCTTTTTCTTATTAAGCCTTTGTTTTTTATCTGAAATCTGAAAATTTGTCTAATATGCTCTGATAGATTTTTCAATTTCATCCTTTTTATTCCCCTAATTTTAAATCATATCCCGCTAGATGCCTCAAAAGCCTTACAGCATCTTTGCTGTCCACTTTGCCGTCTACATTCACATCTGCTGCATCGTGGTTAAATTCGATTCCTTCAAAGCCTGCGAGGTATTTTTTCAACAAAACTGCATCCTTTGTATCTACCGCACCGTCACCATTGGCATTACCTAATAGTACATATGGTGTTCCGGGTTCAGCAGTACCATCATATATATAACCTCTTAGCGGAACAATATTTGTATTCTTATCAACCTTCAAAAGCTTTACTTCATCAAGCGTAAGATTTACCATGTCAAGATACTTTTCATCAACCACTCCTTTTTCTACCATATCTGTAATAGTATGATAAACGGCACAACCATCATTAAATGTGTTAAATGAATTACAAGCTTTCCATACGCCTTCATCTTTATCATATGTAAATAAGGCATCTTTTTTTCTTCTGTAATTTTGATATTTTCGTAATCTGCTCTACCAGTGAAATAATTATATATATAATCGTATGATATTTGAGGTATAGTTATATCTGTCAACATTATATTGCTTGTTGGATGTTCTTCAAATTTTGCACCTCGAACAAAAACTTCCCACGCATTAATATACCGACCATCGATCCAAGTATCTGAGAATTTTCAGACGTACCCATCTCCATTATCAACTGTATTACAAACATTTTCCCATGTAAATGCATTTGTATGTGGAACATCATCACTCATTTCTATTGCTGAATACTCACCAAGCAGTTTCCTGCAGTTTTCAAGAGTAATTGTTGTTCCATTTGTTCCAAAAGTAAAGTATTGCTTTATCTTATCTTTTGTTATGCCCTGTCCTTCCCCGTTTCCCGCACCACCATAAATATGCGTTTCTCCACCATAAGTTACATGAATATGAGCATGAGAACTCTCACTCCATTTATATGAAGATGGACTATCCAATCGTTGAGAAACTTCCGCCATCATGCTTGGAAAACCTAACGAATCATATCGAAACGGATAAACAGATGATACAAACAAGTATTGATTATCTTTACGGATATAAGGTGAGTATAGGTAAAATAATTGGTCTATATGTGGAGATGTAGACAGACTCCAGTATGGCTCAACCTTATACAGTTCTCCCCGAATAAAAGAACCGCTATAAAGACAGATTGATGAAAAGCCTGACTGTATCGCATCCATGTTTTCAAAAAATCCTTTTTTAGTTGCATAAGTATCAATGAGATAATCCGCATTATCCTTCAAATTTGGAAGATTTAACTTCACATTTGTATCACTCCAAGTCATACCAGTAAAATAATTCTCATTTTTTGACTGTAGTACAATTTCACCACCATCCGTATTATAACTTATGAAAATGTAGCCTCCATTCACACGTCCTGTCGCTTGATTTTCATATTTTATATCTGCATACAGCCGCGCTTCATTACCCCCATCAAATGATATAGTTGAACTTTCACTGTATTTAGAGGATTTATCTACAAACCGAAATGAAGTTGGATCAGGATTATCAGTTTCCACAAAAAAGTATTCATTAAATGGTGCTAAAAGAGGGGTGATAGTGTATGTATAGTCAGCAACACCTTTTTCTGTGCTGGATGCGTATGTTCCCTGTGGAAATCCTGTTATAGATATTGCTATTGCCATTGTTCTACACAAAGTACTTTTAAATATTTTCTTCATTTTTCTTTTAATATTAATTTTTTTACTCATAAGCTGCCTCCATTCATTAAAATATATCTTTTTATTTACTGAAATTCCACATCATACCCCGCCAAATATCTTAAAAGCCTTACCGCATCTTTACTGTCTATAACGCCGTCGGCATTGACATCAGCAGCAGTTTTATCCAAAGTAAGCCCTTCATAATCTGCAAGATATTTTTTCAGTAATACTGCGTCTTTGGAATTAACAGCACCGTCACCGTTGATATCGCCATAAATAATATTTTGTTCATTTAATTTTGTTTCTGTAATTAAATAAGTTCCAAAACATTCTGTCTGAAAAAGTAAATATGCTCCTGTATATTCAACATTCATACCTATCAGGTTTCCATTATTTTTTACATAATAAACCTTGCAATTTTCTCCCTGATATCCCTGTGGAACTGGAATTTTCATTGTCACCATTTTTTCTGGTTGAACAACATTAGATACTTCATCAAGAAGAACAGTTTCATATGCTTGAAAGTAAACATCTTCTATAGATATTTCTTCTTCTGCTATTTTATCTGTCAAATCTATTTTCTGGTATGATATATCATCCTTTTCCAACAGTTTTGACTGAAATACCAATGATTGAGCATTTTCTTCGCTTTCATAAAATACAAGAATATCATCTTTGGAAGAAAATAAATTAATATAACAAAATGGAATATAATTTTCCTTTGCATAATGTTCTGCCGCAGAGTCTTTCACACCTTTAATCATTAAATTTTTGCAATCTTCAAATGTGTATAATTCAATATTATCTATAGAAGGTGGAATAATAATTTCTTTCAAATTACTACAACCTTTAAATGCATACTCATTTATATTTGTTACTCCAAATGGAATCATATAGATTTTTTCATTTTTTGCCATTGGATAACAAACCAGTTCATTTTTTTCTTTATCATATAAAATTCCTTCTAATGAACTATATTTTATATTTTCTTCAGATACATTGATTCTTATTAAACTATTACAACCTCCAAATACATTAAGTCCTATACTTGTTAGTTTTACTGGCAATTCAAGTTCTGTTAAACTACTACAATTATAAAACGCACTATTTCCTATGCTTGTTATCTCGTCTGGTAAATCAACCTTCCGTAAGCTGCTACAATCATAAAACATACTAAATCCTACATTTGTTATTCCTGTTGGCAGACTAATTTCTATTAAACTGCCACAACGAGAAAATGCTGAATTTCCTATACTTGTTAAGCCTGTCGGCAATTCGATTTTCGTTAAGCTGTTACAACGAGAAAATGCTGAATCTCCTATACTTATCAGACTTTCTGGCAGTTCAATCTCCTTCAAACTACTGCATCCAAAAAATGCATCTTCTTCTATACTAGTCAAACATTCTGGTAAATCGATTTCCTCCAAACTGCTACAATTAAAAAACATGCCATTTTCTATACTTTTTAATCCTATTGGCAAATTGACTTTTGTTAATCCGCTACAACCATAAAATACACCTATTCCTATGTTTGTCAAACTATCTGGCAAATTAATTTCTGTTAGACTATTACAATTATAAAATATAGAATCTCCTATACTTGTTAGTCCTGTTGGAAGTTCGATTTTCGTTAAGCTGTTACAACCAAGGAAAGCCGAACTGCTTATACTTGTTAAACTTGTTGGCAACCCAATTTCTTTCAGGTTATTGCACTGGTAAAATGCTGAACCTCCTATACTTGTCATTTTTTCTGGTAATTTAATTTTTACCAAACTACTACACCAAGCAAATGTTTCATTTCCGATACTTGTTATACCTATTGGCAGATTAATTTCTGTTAAACTGTCACAATGATAAAACGCTGCAGCTCCTATACTTGTCAGCCCTGTCGGCAGTTTGATTTCCGTTAGACCACCACACCAACCAAACGCCTCGACTCCTATATTCTTCAAACTTTCTGGTAATTCAATTTTCGCTAGCTTACTACATCTATAAAATGCAGAAAATTTTATCTCCTTCAACTCTGTTGGGAACTCTATTTCTGTCATGTTATCACATCTATAAAATGTATAATCTTCTATTATTGTTAACCCCTCTGGTAATTCAATTTTCATCAGATTACTACAACTCGAAAATGCACTATATCCTATTTGAGTTATTTCTTCCGGCAACTTGACCTCTATTATGCTACTACAATCTCTAAACGCCTCTGGCTCTATACTTGTTACTGCTTTTCCATCTATCAATTTTGGTACTTCCACTTTCGCCTCTGTTCCTTCATATCCCACAATTCCTATAGTTCCATCATTTTTTTCTAGGTAAATATAATCACCAAATCTTTTGCCCTCTTCTTCTTGTGCATATACTGATTCTGTATTTTTTACCATAGCTATTATCGAAACAACTGGAAAAACTATAGTCATCACAACTACTATAATTTTTCTAAAAAATCTCTTTTTTTCTTTCATCTAAACATTTCCTCTTTTTTACTATATTCTCTAAGTTATTTCTAATATCTCATTTAGATTACATTTTTCTCTTTTCCTAATATCACATCATATCCTGCCAAATGCCTTAAAAGCCTTACCGCATCCTTGCTGTCAATATTTCCGTCCATATTTACATCTGCCGCCTCTGTATCAATCTCAAGCCCTGTATATCCTGCCAGATGTTTTTTTAACAGCACTGCATCCTTTGAATTTACATCCCCGTCACTATTCATATCCCCGTAGATTATCTTTCTTCCTTTCACTTCTAAATCAATCTTATACTCTGCCGCCCGATTATTCTCGGTTTCTAAAAACGCAATCGTAATCTGTGTTGTTCCAGCCTCTTTTAATTTCAAAACACCTTTTATAGACTCTGTGGTAGACTGATTCACTACCTCTGCAATTTCAGGATTATCGACTGTAATACTCGGAATTTTTTCTACATAAGAGCAAGGATATTCAATTGTTATTGTTGTTCCAGCTTCTCCTTCTTTCTTTGCTGCTATTCCATCGGTCCATATCTCAGGAGCCATTTTATATTTTTTCTGATACGCGCTGTAATCTACGCTATTGATAGGAAATCCATTGTTTATCCCATATTCATCTAAATACCATCCAAAACACGCCGTATATGCCTGCTGGTTCAGCTTATTTACAAATTCAGCGGAAGCCATTTCTTCACGATTAAACATTGTTGGAGCATCTGTATAATAATCAGCAGTAACAGCGTAACAGTTTTTGGTTTTTGAGGTAACACCGCCCTCTTGTATGTAAATACCGCCTCTGCTGCCATATTCTTTCCCAATACTCAATTCGCCTGCAAAATAACAATTTCCGATTCCATTATAATTATAATATGTAATTCCCGCCGCATAGCGTCCTGCCATAACTTTCCCTGTATTATAGCAGTTTTGAATCCAGCCCTCATTATAAGAAACAATACCTGAAGCTGTATGGCTTGTCACAGTTCCGATATTGCTGCATTCACTAACAGTCGCCACTGAAACTGTATTCATCCCAACAACTCCTGCGGCATCGCTGGAAGCATAGTTATATACAACCCCATAATTTTTACAGCCATAAACAAGATTACTATTAAAATTACAGATTGCGCCGCAGCTTCCATTATAGTTACTCCCCTTTCCATATACTTCCGTCATAGAATCATTATTGCAAAACAATATCCAGCCATCATTGTTATAAGCAATGCTTCCTCCATAATTCAAATATCCCTGTGAAATCGTTACCGCTTTTACAACGCCTTTTTCTCCGATTCTGCCAAACAGCCCGCCGCCTTGCCCTTTATCTGAAGTGTATAAATTGTAAATATAATGTCCGCCGCCGTCAAAAGTTCCCTGAAAAACATGTGTCGTATCATTTTTATCAGTACTGATTGCTATTGGAACCCATTCATATTCCGTACTTTTCATTCTGTCATTCAAAAAGATATCATTTGTAAGCCGAAGAATCTTTCCTTCAAATGTATTTCCGTCATTCACCAGTTCCGCAAGACCGGCAAGCTGCTGCGGGGTGCTGATGAGAAATTCTGTTTTTTCCTCCATATACCAGCTTCTATCTGCTGTTCCGTTCCATGGATTAACTGCAGGCACTTCATTTTCTTTGGATATATTATCCGTTTCCTCTGCTAGCACTAAATCTGCCAAAAAGATTGATTCTGGCAAAATGCCAGCAAATATAAAACTAACTGCAATAGTGGAACTTAATAGTTTCTTTTTCCATTTTTGTGTAAATTGTAACATTTTATACCTCCATGTAGCTTACTGATATAAACATTTATCATACAAATAAAAATATAAATTTTTGTTGTTTACTTTGATATTTTCACCATAATTTTCATGTTAGTTTTCTATTCAGCCGCATATTTATCTTTATATTTTTGATGAATTTCGTTTGCCTTTTTCGTAAAAGAATTTACATATTCATATGGGTCTCCTCCAGCTTCAAATACCCAGTCCTCAACTCCTGCGAACCCATCTATATTTCCCTGGTAAATATCTGCAAGGAACTCATCAAATCCAAGAATCTGTCCATTACCATAACAAGTCCATTTAGACTTCCTTACTTTATCAAAATAGGCATCAAAGTAAGGCGCACGGTTAAGACCAAGCTGCTCCTCGCCATATCTATCACCGCCGGATAATTTACTTGGATGCGCCGCTTCATACATATCCCATGTAGTTTCATCCAAAGTTATTGGACAGTTATCAAGCAAATGCGCACTAACTCCAGACATAGATATCAGTTCTTTATTAATAATCGTGGCAATGATTTCATCTCTATTTTGTATTTTATACTGCCATCCATCTGCTCCCCATGTAAAAAATTTCAACGCTTGATATGCCTGCTTTGGATATGTGGTAGTAGAACTGATTCCTCCAAAATCCATAATAGAAAGATATGTATCGCTACTCTTGTTTGCTTTGGTATGCGGCATAATATAAGGAACCCAACAAACGTCCTTTGCATACATTTCATCTTTATTCCAATACCACTCCCAGCATCTCCATTCGCGCAAATATATTCCCACCAGACCTTCATCTTGTGGATAATATTGTGCTCCGCCGTCTTCATATCCCGGAAGCCCTTCCATATTAGCTGGCGCCTTTAAGCCATAGTCCCTCCAGTTTTTCTCTATTTTCATACCTTCTGCCCAGTCTTTCAAATCAAACTCTTCACCATTCCATCCAAATTCCCCAATACAATCAGAGCCTGCTGCAATTGGATACCAATTAATAATACTGCTCCTTCCTGAAATTCCCCAGCCGCTTCCTTTGTTATCTATCGTAATATCTTCAACTAAATCTTTCATTTCCTCAAATGTCCAGTTTGTAGACGGCATATCAAAATTATTTCGTCTAAAATAATTCATATTCAGCCATGCGGTTTCTGGAAAAAATTTTACGGGCATTGTAAAGCGCTTCCCAGTTTCTAACGTACCCAGCCCAAATTCATTGATTCCTCCTATCGTATTTTTTGTATCTGCATCGCTTTCCCATAAAGATGTCATATCTGTCAACATATTACCGTCAATTGCAAAGTCCGGTGTCCCTAATATCCAGTATAAATCCGGCAAATCTCCCGCTGCCGATAGACTAATAAGGTTCATATTATTCTCACTGCTTATTACCTCTTCTACTTCTATCTTTATATTTGGGTGAAGACGTTCCCATTCCTCTGTCATAATCTTTGTTTCCGGTCCATATTCCCACAACTGGTATCTTAGTGTAATATCTTCGTCTTCCGGTAATTCTGGCTCCTGATATTCAAAAGATACCTCTGTAACAATTTTAAAAGGATATCCATCAACATCCAGCCTGCTCCCAGCCGAAACTTCTCTTGCTACATTATTGTTTTCCCTAGCTACTGCTTTACTGCCAACCTGTGCATTTTCAAGCTCTACCGAATATCCTGCCAGATACTGCAAAAGACGGACTGCATCCTTGGTAGTAATTTCCCCGTCTCCTGTAACATCGCCTGCGGTAACATCAATAAAAAGATTCTCAAAACCCGCAAGATATTTTTTTATTAATACTGCATCTTTTGTGTCTATTTCTCTGTCCCCATTCGCATCCCCAGAAATTCGGGCAACAGTGCTATCTCTGTGAATAACAAACATATACTCTGTATCTGTATTTGCCTCTAATTTCTCCAACTGCAACGACGTCGTGTTCTCACTGATAAGTCCTATCGGCAGTATCGTATTAAGATTTATATTTGTTATGTCAAAGTTATTGCCATTCAATATCTTTGCTGTAAACAGGATAGTGTCCTCGTTTTGGTAACTTTCCTTATCTGTTGCAGTTTCTACAGTAACATTGCATATTGTACTTTGGGATAGTCCATCTTTGTTATACTGAGCTGCCAAAACGGGCAGCATATTTTCTTCTTTATATTTTTCAGGAGTAAACCCTGCTATACATTCCATGCCCATACTAAGAGCAAGCAATGCAGATATTCCTGTTTGTATTAACTTCTTCATATTTACCTCTTCTTTATTTAATATAGTTTTTTATTTTCCAAGTGTTACATTATATCCTGCCAGATACTTTAAAAATCTAACTGTGTCTTTGCTGTCTATTTTACCATCTCCAGTGACATCTGCTGCTCCTGTATTAATATTCAATCCCGTATATCCCGCAAGATACTTTTTCAACAATACGGCATCTTTAGAATTTAAATCACCGTCACCGTTCACATCGCCAGATATTATTTTGTTATTTTGCTCTTTCACTGTAATTTTACATGTTTGCTTCAAATCTTCCTGCGAAACCGTTATCACTGCCGTTCCGGCTGTTATCGCAGTTACTACACCGTCATTATTTACTGATACAACACTATCATCGCTCGAATCCCATACTACCTTTTGATTTGTCGCGTTAACAGGCGCAAAAGAAATCGTTAGCAGTTGTTTCTCACCCACCTCCAATTCCAATAAATCTGTATTTAATGATATAGAAACCGTGGCAATTTTATCAGCCTTCCACCTTTTATCTCTGGCACTGTTACCTCTGAATTTTTTCCTATATATCTTACAAGCTTGATAGTGCCGCTTTCGATTTCCTGATAAAGAAACTCTGGTTCCTGTGTTTCCTTTGCATATGCTATATTGTTGTATTTCAATATGCCCTTTATGCTTATAGCTAACACACCCGTTACTGCTAAGATTCCCCCTCTTATACATATCACAAGCTTTTTAACTATCTTATCTGCCATTATAGATTCTTCCTGCCGCCCTTTATATTTTGCCATTGTTTTAGATTTTTACATTTTAATTTCCGCTATTCTCCAAGTTTCACCTCATATCCTGCAAGGTGTCTTAAAAGTCTTACTGCATCTTTACTGTCTATTTTATTGTCTCCATTCACATCTGCAGCTTCTGTATTGATATTCAGTCCTGTATAGCCTGCCAGATATTTTTTCAGCAAAACAGCGTCTTTTGTGTTTACTTGTTCATCTTCGTTTATGTCACCGGAAATAACAGGAGTATTATTGATGTTATAATTTCCCGCTTCTGAAAGCCTTGTGACATTATTGGTTCCAGAAGCGACAGAAATATATGAAAATGATAATTTCCCTTCGCTATCGGCTGTGGATTGAGCGATATAGAGTAAGTTATCTGGAGCGAGAAGGTTTTCTGCTGTGTCGGACTTTAGTAAACAAAAAATATAGTCGCCATTTGGGGTTAAGTTATCATAAGAAGTAACTGTTACTTCTTTTTTTAATTCTGTTGCCGTCTTTGGCTCTGTGCCATGCAAATAGAATAATAGCTGTACAAAATATGAAGAAGTACTATTTAGAGGAATTTGAATTTTTACCGGGGTTGACTTATTTACCTTGGTTCCATCTCCCAACTGTCCACACGCATTATATCCCCACATATACAAATTGCCTGTTTCTGTTATTACTGCACTATGATCATTTCCTAAACTTACACTTTTAACCTTTTCCATGATTTTTGCTGGCCTTGACTTATCTACCTCGGTTCCATCTCCCAACTGTCCACTCCCATTATATCCCCACATATACAAATCGCCTGTTTCTGTTATTGTTGCACTATAAGCACTTCCTAAACTTACACTTTTAACTTTTTCCATGATTTTTGCTGGCCTTGACTTATCTACCTCGGTTCCATCTCCCAACT
>CAJUDQ010000001.1:144724-144837 GCA_910585215.1 uncultured Lachnospiraceae bacterium
GTCCACTCCCATTATATCCCCACATATACAAATCGCCTGTTTCTGTTATTGCTGCACCATGAGCACCTCCTAAACTTACACTTTTAACTCTTTCCATGATTTTTACTGGCGTT
>CAJUDQ010000001.1:144937-155065 GCA_910585215.1 uncultured Lachnospiraceae bacterium
ATGAGCACCTCCTAAACTTACACTTTTAACTCTTTCCATGATTTTTACTGGCGTTAATTTATCTTTTCTAGTTCCATCTCCCAACCGTCCATATTCATTACTTCCCCACATATACAAATCGCCTGTTTCTGTTATCGCTGCACTATGAGCACTTCCTAAACTTACACTTTTAACTTTTTCCATGATTTTTACTGGCCTTGACTTATCTACCTCAGTCCCATCTCCCAACCGTCCACTCAAATTACTTCCCCACATATACAAATCGTCCGTTTCTGTTATTGCCGCACTATAAATAGCTCCTAAACTTACCATATATATTACCTGATTACTATTATTAATAGATGTAACAATTATTTCTATTTCTTTCTCCGCATCCATGATTACAATACTTTGTTCTTCAATCTCATATCCTATTTTCTTTACAGTCAACATATACTCTCCATTCGGCAGATAACACACTGCTTCTCCATTTTTGTTTGTTACATATTCCCGATCTGCTACGTCTACCACTGCACCTTCAACTTGATTTTTCTCATCATCTATTACTACAATCTTAGTCTTATAGCTAGCATTTTTAGGGGTAATAGCTATTTTTATCTCTTTTTCGATATCTATAATAGCAATTTTTTTCTGTGCTTCATTATACCCTGTTTTTTCCACTGTACATACATACTCCCCACTTGGCAGATAACACACTGCTTCTCCATTTTTATCTGTTATATATTCCTGTTCTCCCACTTTTACCGTTGCTCCCTCAACTCGATTCTTCTTATCGTCTACTACTATTACCTTAGTCTTATATCCGGTATTTTTAGGTATAATAGCCAGTTTCACCTCTTTCCCTGTATCCATAATCGTGATTTTTTTCTGTGCTTTATTATACCCCGTTTTCTCTACTGTAAATATATACTCCCCATTTGGCAGGTAACACACTGCCGCTCCGTTTTTATCTGTCTTATATTCCTGATTCGCTACATTTACCACTGCATCCGCAACTGCTTCTTTCTTCTCATTTGTTACCATAACTACCGTCTTATAACTAATATGCGGACACGAATCCCATCCAAATTCATCAAAAGTAAAAGAATAATAAAAATCTGCAATCTTTAATTCTATTCCAAACGACCCTTTCAATTTTAACTTATCATGATTAACCAATTTCACTTCCAGCTCCACCTCAAATTTTCCATTAATTTCCCCTTCTATGCACTGTCCGCAGTCGTGCCTTTTCGACGAAGAACCTGGTTCTATAATACTCATTCCAGCCTTTACCTCAGCACCGACTAAAGCCTCTATACTTGCTTTTGCAATATGTTCACTTACAATATTAATACTTGGCTCCAATGATAATCCCAAAAAAACTGTTCCTTCTACCTTTAATGTTGTTTTAAACGTCGGTACAGAAGAAATATTTTTGCCTCCTGTATCACTATCCGCACGAAAACCAATTGTGCCTTTCAATACTCCGCTTAACTCTATTTTTGCACTAACCTCAACAACAAAACTTGGAGTAAATTCAAAATTTACGCCCGGAGCTGGTGAAAATTTCACTAGCCCTAATTTTATTTTTCCTGTTGCTTTGCCGTTTACACTGGCTTTTAATTTTACGGAATAATCCTGTTTAAATTCAATATACTGATAAGAAAATGAAATATAAACTTTAATGGAACACTCAATTTTTAAATCCACTCCTCCAGATACCTTTACAGAAGCGCTTCCTGACGGTTTTCCTGCACTCCCCTCAGCTTCGAGCTTCTTTTCTTTGAAAATATATGAAGCTGAAATACTGTCGCTTCCTTCTATATCCAGCGCATAACTCTCTATCCCATCTTCCTCCTTCCACTCTGTCAGGCCATTGTATATTACTCCTTCTTCACAAGTACTCGAATCAATTTCTGCTTTGCTCATATCTGCGGATGAATCGATTTTCACATAATCAAATACCTCATCCAAAGAAGTATCTTCTCTGGTAATCGTAATTCTTCTTCCTTCTTTATTTATATTTTTCACTTTCACAATCAACAGATTTCCATCTCCATACTGATAAGAGAATATATCTCCAGCCTGCAGTGATAAAATCGTTTCATCTGCATTTTCAACTACATAAATTCCATTTTCTTCATCTGAAGAAACTATCTGATTTATATTTTCCTGTGACTGTATCTGTACTATGTTGTCTTTATACACCGCAAAATTATTAGTCTTATCTTCGTCAAGATTCAGCACCTTTTCTTCTCTGAAATCATCTGTTGTTTTAGCAAAAAACTCCTGCATTTCCTGCGTATAATTCGGAGATTCATAAAAACTGCATAAAGGAGCCAGCGTTTCTTTATCTGCCATAAATGCCCGCAATAGAAAATACTCCGGCATTTGCTCAGTTTGAATCTCTATGTATGCTTCTTTTTCATCTTTAGAAATCTCAGCCATTCCAGACGCCAGCATTTCTTCGCCGCTTTCTGTATAAATCCCTACTACAAGTGCCGCATCCTGCGAAGTTTCAAAAGACACAGAAGCTGTTGCTCCCTGCATTGTTACTTCAAAAATATTGCAGCCACTGTTTTGGCTCTGTTCTTCTTCCTTTTCAGATAATGTGTCAGCCAGAAGATTTCCAAATGAATTTACGCCCTCCATTGTAATATTATTCTCATCTGCTATTATTTGGGAATCCATTGAAGAATCTGCAGATGCTGCAAAAATCCGTTTTGTACAACTTAACAATGCAGAAGAATAAATAGCTGAAATAGTTACAATTCCTGCACATAATGCAGAAATAAATCGTTTTGTTTTTTTCATAAAATACCTCTTTTCTTGTCTTAGATACAAACTGTTTTTCTCTATTCTCCCAATACTACTTCATACTCCGCCAAATATCTCAAAAGCCTTACCGCATCTTTGCTGTCAACATCTCCATCTATATTGACATCTGCCGCCGTCAAGTCAATATTAAGCCCTATATATTCTGCCAGATATTTTTTTATTAATACCGCATCCTTAGTAGTTATTTCTCCGTCTTTATTCGCATCTCCATACATGACTTTTCCTTCCTCACTATCACCAGACTTTACAGTCCCTATCAGTTGATTTTTGTCATTATATATTTCTATTTTTGAAAAATCATCTAATTCTAAAGCTGGTATTGTAAAACGATATACCCCATCGTATATAGTTTTAGTTTCTGTATTCTGTATTAGATTTCCTTCTCTGTCATATTCCTTTAAAAATACGTCTAAAGACTCTATTTCATCTAATCCTGCCATACTTATAATTATTTCTTTTAAATTACTTGAATACCTATACACAATAATATCCGCCAGTTCTTCATATGCTTTTGACATTACAGCATGATATGTTTTATCCGCCTCCCGATATTCTTCAAAAACTGCCTGAACAGTTACATCACTAACCGCTGCAAATCTATATATACTTCCTGTTTCTACCAGATTATTATTTACATACCACCCAATAAATTTATATGATTCATTCTCAGAATAAGCAGCTAAAGCAACCGGGCTTCCTTTTGCATAACTGCCAATACCATTTACTGTGCCCCCGCCGTCAACATCACAATTCACAGTAACATATGCCTCCTTATCATCTGCGGAAATATATTCATCCGGCGTATAAGAGCCATTATCAGAAATCAACTGAATCTCACTATCCTCTGCAAGATTCTCCTTTGGAATACTCTGTATATATGTAAGCCCATCAGATAGCGGAATATTATAATAATTCACCCTTCCTGTAATTTCTTTATCAACTGTCTGCTCTATCACATATGTCATATAACCAGTATCTGCGCCTGTAAATTTTATCTGAACATCCATATCAGCCGGAACAATAATAGTCTTTACATCATCGTCAACACTAATATAAATATCTGATGTATATATCACTTCTTCATCGCTGACTTTTCCCAATTCATTTCCTGCGCTGTCATACAATGTAAAATTAACCGGACACTGAACAAAAAACGATTTAAATGAACTCCATATATTATTCCACCAGTTATCTTTGTCCTCTTTTTCTGTATTATCTATATTGTAAATATAACAATATAAAGAATATTCTAAATTATTCTTCATAATATTAAGTTTGCTCATAGCCTGTTTCACTATTTTATTTGAAACATCTTCATCTGAATAATTCAACTCCTCTATTTTCTTATAAATACTTTTTACATCCTTTAATGCTTTTGTCAAACTTGATGCATCCTTTGCCGATACTATTTTCTGACAAATATCGTATCCGTCTCTCATCTTAGTCCAATATGTCAAAAGATTTCCATAGCCTTTATTTTGCAATAATTTTACGTTATCTTTTAAAAGTGCTTTTATTTCTTTTTTTGTATAATCAGCAATGCCTGTGATACTTGTCAATTCAGTAAACACAGCTTTTAATGACTGATATAAGGCATCCTCTGCCCATTTAGATATATCATTCAGATAAGTATTTAGTACTTTTGCTGTTTCCTGTGGAGTAGACACAATGATACCGGTATAAAATTTTCCATTTCCCTGAACATTCACACTTCCTGTATAAGCAGCTCCCATAAATTTTAATATCTTAAATTTAACTGTATATCTGCCCACTGTTCTTGTAAAATCAATACTATCAAGATTATTTCTTATTTTATTTACAATACTGGTACTGATTTCTATAGTGCTTGCGGACATATCTATTTTTCCAAGACTTACTCCTTTTTCAACATACATATCCAAATACTGAGCTAAAGTTTCATAAACGCTGTCTAATGCTGCATCTGGAATTTTGGCTTCCATATTGATAATTTTATAATCTGATGCCATATCCGCTTCTTTTAATCTTTGCGCCGAACTTTTTGAAGTTTTGTTTATTACTTGAATATCTTTTTGAGTTGCTTTTTTTAATTCAGTTAAATAACTATCCATCGCATTTATAAAAGCTACCGAATCTTCATATATATCCCCTTCAGGAGTATTTTTATATGAATTAACCCCATAATAATGATTTATTGCTCCCGAAATCTTTGTTATTGTGGTAATAGACTCTGTATCATCACCTGGTAATTCTTCATGAATGTTATCTATTATTTTTATTGGAACACCCTTATTTTCAGTTGTTCCGTCCCCTATCTGCCCATATGTATTACATCCCCATACATATAGTTCTTCTGTTTTTGTAAGTACTGCACTATGGTCATATCCCAAATCTACACTTTGAATATTTTCCATTATCTTTATTGGAATAGCTTTATCTTCAGTTGTCCCATTTCCTATCTGCCCATATCTATTATATCCCCATACATATAAATCGCCTGACTCTGTAACTGCCGCGCTATGGTCATATCCAAGGCTTACATCTTTTACATGTTCCATTATTTTTATAGGACTATTTTTATTCTCAGATGTTCCGTTTCCTATCTGTCCATATTCATTATTTCCCCATATATATAAATCGCCTGATTCTGTAATCGCCGCGCTATGGTCGCATCCCAAGCTTACGCTTTTTACATGTTCCATTATCTTTACAGGAGTATTTTTACTCTCAACTGTTCCATCTCCTACCTGCCCATACTCATTATTTCCCCATATATATAAATCGCCCGATTCTGTAATCGCTGCGCTATGATATCCTCCTAAACTTACGTTTTTTACATGCTCCATTATTTTTACAGGAGTATTTTTGTTTTCTGCTGTTCCATCTCCTATTTGTCCATCTAAATTATATCCCCATACATATAAATCACCTGACTCTGTAACCGCCGCACTGTGATATCCTCCTAAATCTACACTTTTCACATGCTCCATTATTTTTATAGGACTATTTTTGTTTTCAGTGCTTCCGTTTCCTATCTGTCCATTCCAATTAGCACCCCATACATACAAATCTTTTGATTCGGTAATAGCTGCGCTGTGATGCCCTCCTAAACTTACACTTTTGACTTGTTCTGATACTTTTACTGGAATATTTTTATTTTCAGTTGTTCCATCTCCTATTTGTCCAGATGAATTGTCGCCCCATATATATAAATTTCCCGATTCTGTAACAACAGCACTGCAATTACCGCCTTCTGTAAATAAAACTTCATTTCGTAAAATTCGAAATGAATATGCAGATGTTGCGAATGTTTGTTCTGTATTTTTTAAAGATATTATTACGCAGACAATGAAGGTTGTTATAATTCCTATAAATATGGTTAACATTACTCCTTTTCTTTTTTTCACAAAAACATCTCCTCCCTAATTTTTATAATAAACTATAAACTCCCTAATTGGATTTATTATCCAAATCATCTGCTGGAGTAGATGTTATCAATAATATACTCCAGCAGATTTTTCTATATTTTAAAATAGAAACTATTGGAAATTTAACTTTTTATTTTCCAAGCTTTACTTCGTACCCCGCTAGATATTGAAGCAGCCTGACTGCATCTTTTGTATTAACCTCTCCATCTCCATTCACATCCGCCGCATCCAGATTAATATTAAGCCCTGTATATTCCGCCAGATATTTCTTAAGCAGCACTGCATCTTTCGTATTCACATCCCCATCTCCATTGATATCTCCTGCATTCCCCTGCTCTTTAACAATAAACTGACACTCTGCATAGACATCTTCATAATCTTTTAATGTATAACGCAGAACAACCTCTCCTGAAGCTTTTGCAGTAAATGTATTTCCCTTTGCTGTAGTGATTCCTTCTTCACCGATTATGCACCATTCGCCTTCTAAAGAAGTATCTGGATAAACTTCTGGTATAATCTCCACGCTTTCTCCCACCGAAAGCTGATAAACTGATTTTGGAAGCTTTACCCGTGTTTTTGCTTCTGATGTTTTGCCAACATTTACCTTAATTGTCTTTTGTACTTGTGTTCCCTCAATACTAAGAGTAATCTTTGTTTCTCCAAGAAGATTTCCCAAAATGCTTATTTTATCTTGTCCAACACTTTGAACCTTCGCAATTTCGTCAAACTCAGAAACCGCCAGTATTTTCATATTGTCTTGTCTATTGGTAATTGAAAAATCCACATCCAAAACCTGTCCCATCTTTATCGTAACTTCATCTGGAGCAGTAATTTCGGTATTTTTCTGAACTTTTATTTCCTGTTCACCCGCTTCCATAAGCATACCTGTATAACTTTTTACATTTCCATCAAATGCCACTTTACAAGAAGTTTCTGGATTTAATGCTGTTCCATCAGAAAATTTCAAAATATATTCTCTAGCGTAATTAACACCTTCAGCGTTTTTACTCTCTGTATTATACTCTAAGGTATAAGAAATCTTTTTTCCATCGGAAAGGGTTATCTGCAGTCCAGACAAAGTATCTGGAGCTATGTATTGTGAAAATATAATTTTCGCATAGTCTGGATAAACTGCCATGCTTTCTACTTTTGGTTTTTCTGTTGCAATCATTCCAATATTCACATCTAACTGTGGAGGAGGAACAGGAAGCCAGTCGCTGTAAGCTGTCTTGTAACCTTCTTTTTCCACTTTTACCTGCCATAAGCCTTCTGGAACATCCCATGCGTACATGCCGTCCTTATCTGTAGAAAGAGGATTTTCCTGTTCATATTCTTCCGCATCCCATAAAACGGCTTCTCCTGATTCTGAATCTTTGTAATAAATCGTAACAGTCGCGCCGCTTAACCGATTATCCGTGACAGCCTCATAGATATAACCAGAAGGGTCTATACTATATTTTGCATTAAAATTAAGATTTGCTTCTCTTATTTGTTTCTCAAGCATATCATTTATTCTGTCCATTAAACTTTTTTGCGCAAAACCGTGTTTTGTCAGCTTCTTGATAATTTCACTCAGATGCCTGTTTTCAACTTTCTTTGCGCAATCTTTCATTACGTCAACAGAATCCTTCATCTTATCGTAAATCATATCAACCAAATCATCAAATTCTCCTAAATCACTGAAATCAGAAGAACTGTCAATCACTTTGTTAAGCTGGTTAAATGCCGTTTGAGTATCTCCCATCATCTGGACTATTTTTAATTCCATTTCAATCTCTGTTAATTCGTATGCCTCCTTTGAACCTGGCTCCACTACCTGTTTTGCCGTTTCTATTGTATTTGTTAGCCATGCATATACTTTTTCATTACTTGGATCCTTTAAAACATCATTTGTCAAAAAGTTCATAAGATTATTCAGTTTTTCTACATAATCTTTAAGGTCATCATTTTTTCTTGCCGTGGAACAAAGATTTTGTCCGGACACCTGTTCTTTCTGAATACCGATTCCCATACGCAGCAGATTATAAGTACCGTCTTCCTGTAAAATATAAAGTTCTTGGCACTGATACACCTTATCCTCCTTTTCTTTATATGTCATTTCTTTTGCCAGATAACAAGTAACTCCTTCATATTCACTTTTCTCAAATTCACTGTCTGGAAGCTGCGCTATATTTGTTTCCTGTTCTTTTAAATAATGAAATGTATCAACTCCCTTTAAATTAACCTTTGATTCATATCCAGAAGTTCCTTCGTTTTCATAAGCATTGCTTATATTTACTTCGCAGCCTTCAAAATATGCGCTTAGGGCATTTCCATATTCAATCGTAATATTTCCAGGAACATAACCATAAAAACCTGATGCGACAAATACCTCCTGCTCTTCATTCCAAACTGCATCTAACCTTCTTACTTCTCCATTTTTTCTGCTGACTACCTGAACATCACCGACATTCTTATTATCATTAAATGCGATTTTAAAAGTGAAGCTGCTTCCGCTCGCCCATGTTATTACAGGACGTTTTCCAGATAATTTTATCAAATCATACGCCTGATTGCGGAAATACATGGTACATTCTGTAACTTCTACCGCATTTTGGGTATAATTCGTATATGCGGTTGCTGAATAATCTTCATTATTCCATGAAGATTTGGCTTCTATTTTATACATTGTATTTTCCTGCGGATTCGAAATTTTGATATCCGCAGTGTAGCTTCCTGTTTTGGAACTTTTTACCGTTGCTACTTTATCATCTTCCAAATATAAATCGATTGACTGCTCTGGCTCTGCAAAACCGATTATATGAACAGTTGATTCTGCCGTATCGGCTGGAACATTCAAAAGGAAAATATTTTTTGCCATATTCACGATTCCAAGAGTTTCTGAATGGTATTGATATTCTGAACTGTCATAAAATTCTATCTGAGCATAAGTCATAAGGTATGAAATATCCGATACCTGCAGAGAAAATGAAGCTGTTCCTTTCAAACTTTCAACCGGAATATAAATATATCCGTTAGCGTCTGCTTCTGCAGCATATTCACTTCCATTTATCTTAAATGACCTTGAAACCAATGTGGATGCTGACGGTATTTTAATCTTTAACTTCATATTAGAAGTATCTATTTTGTTTTGGACTGTTTTCTTAAAATCATATTGAAGATTCAAGTTTACATAGCCAGATGTCGATGATGTACTAAGTCCCATATAATATGAAGTGTTATTTCTCGCCAAATAATAACCTGATTTGTCTGAAATTCCAGTGGACTGTGCTGTATAACTTCTTTCATTGTCAATGGCGTAGATAGCCACTGCACAGTCTTCTGATACAAGATTCAAATTACCGGAGAATCCTGTAAAAGCTGAATATCCCACTTCAGACACATTTTTTGGAATATTAATCTGTTGTATAGGCAATTCATATGAATTATTGTAATATTTTGCAAACGCATAATCAGGAATTTTCATTATTCCTTGACTAAATGTTACAGTTTTTAATTCTTTTGCATTATCAAATGCATAGCTCATAGATTCTACTGTTTTAGGAATAATAATTTCACTAATTGAAGTTCTTCCTATAAAACCTGTTCCCAGCGTTTTTATTCCCTCATTTAACTGAATACTTGTCAAACTTTCACAACCGAAAAATGCATTGTTTCCAATTGTTTCCAAATTAGCTGGAATTTCAATTTCTACTAGATTAGCGCAATCTTGAAATGCTGAACTTCCAATTGTTTTTAATTGTTTAGACAATTTTATTGCTTGTAAAATTTCACAACCCGAAAACGCACTGTCATTAATTATTTCTACATTATCTGGAAATTTGATTTCTGCCAAGCTATCGCAGTCATAAAACGCTGACTGGCCGATTGTTTTTAAACTTTCTGGCAGCTTGATTTCCTTTAA
>CAJUDQ010000001.1:155165-216807 GCA_910585215.1 uncultured Lachnospiraceae bacterium
CCCTGAAATGCATAATTCCCAATTGTTTTCAAGCTTTCCGGCAACTTAATCTCTGATAAACTGTTACAATCATAAAATGCTGAGTTCCCAATCGTTTTTACACCTTCTGGTATCTCAACAGATGTTAAATTATCCAAATTTCGAAATACATTATCTCTTATCCCTTCCACTTTATAACCATCTATACTGGAAGGAATTGTTATTTTTGTTTCATCTCCTGTATATTTTGTAATTGTTATTTGATTAGTCGTAGAATTACGTGTATATTCATAATTAACATTCGATTTTGCTGATACTGCCGCAAGCTTATCTACTTTATCTTCTATATGTATATCCTCATTAAAATCATTTTTATCTGTGTTTTCCAGTTTTACTTCATCTTCTTGAGCCTCTGTTTTATCCTCATTATCAGCTTTGTTATCACCTTCTTGTTTTTTATCTTCCTCCCCATAACTTTCTGTTAACTCTTCCTGTTCTACCACCTGCTTTGCATTTACTACCATTAAATTCTGTACCTGAAATTCAGATATACTTATTGCTGCTGCCAAAGCAAATGCCACAATTTTGCGTTTTCTCATAATTTTCTCTCCTATATATCTTCCCTGTTAACTTACTAAATTATTACACATATCTTATCAACTCATTGTATAAGCAAATTTGCCAAAGCATGACCTATAATTTTAAATCATAAATCATGCTCCGGCAAACTTTATTTAAGCAATCAACACAAACTTTACTTGCGGGATTCACTCATTATTTTCATCTTCCCAGTTCTACGTCATATTCCGCAAGAGCTTTCAAAAGTCTTACTGCATCTGTACTGGTAATATCGCCGTCACCGGTCACATCACCTGCACCCTTATCAAGACTGTTAACTGCATCTTCAAATTCTGCTAGATACTTCTTGAGCAGTACGGCATCCTTTACATCTACTTCCCCGTCTCCGTTTACATCTCCATACACGAAGCCTGCGCCTGCAAACAAATCTTCTTTTGTAATCACATATGTACTAAAATGATTTGTCTCAAAGGTAAGATATCCATCCTTCAAATCTGCAAGCATATTTGTCAATGAACCATTGCTGTTTATACGATATACTTTACTCAAAGCATCGTCATATCCTTCGGGACATACAATCTTTACAGTCACTTTTCCATTCGGCTGAACTATCTGCTCCTTCATGTCTACCAAAGAAATATTATATGCCACAAACGGGATATCCTCTGGAATATTTTCTGTATTTTTTACAAAATCCTTCAGATTAATCTTTTTATAATCCTCATCTTCATCACCAAGCAGTTTCGTAATGAGTTTCACCTCATCCTCAAACCGATTTTTATCATATTCCACTTTGATACTGCCATCCTCAGAAGTAATAACATCTGTAGCTGTCTGCTCTGGATCAGTTGGTGTCTGTTCTGGATCAGTCGGTGTCTGTTCTGGGTCTGTCGGAGTTTGCTCTGGATCAGTCGGTGTCTGTTCTGGGTCTGTCGGAGTTTGCTCTGGATCAGTCGGCGTCTGTTCCGGGTCAGTTGGTGTTTCTTCTGAATCAGGAACTTTAACTGTATGCTTTTCAGTAGTAAATCCAGTTAAATCACAGTTTTGACCTGTAAAAAATACATAGCAGGACTCAGGAAGTTTCTTTCCTGATGTTGCAGTTGTACTAAAGAAGTAATCTCCCATTTTCCCATTATAAGAAAGAGTGTTTTCATCTCTGGATATAGTTACTTCACAGTCAATTCCCGCCTGTGTTGCCGGAAGCCAAGTCTCCCAATTTACATTAGTTTCAAATATAAGCTTGTTCCCTTCTTTTGCATCTGGGACAACGAAATCGCTCATACCTCCGCCCCAGCCCCAATTATCAGCTCTTATAATTAAAACTTCTTGTTCTCCATTTACATAATCATCACCTATGGCTCCTGTCACAGCCATAACATAATTTTCATAATTAGCTGTACCATTTGATTTATTATGAAACTTAAATATATAGCTGTCACCTGTTTTTAATTCTACGGCATTTGTTTTTTCATTAAAAAATGTTGTAACTTTAAGATCCCCACAAATTTCATTTGTAGCATCTACTGCTAATATTGTAAGCGGATTTATAACCACAGATGACATTACTGTCACAGCTGCCATGCCAAGCGCTAAAAATCTTTTCTTCATCTTTTATTCCTTTCTTAAATACTTTAGATAAATATTTCTGCACAAATATACATTATTTTGTACCAATCTCTTGCGCTTTGCCAAATATTATCTTACAGCTTTTTTCTTATAAACAACTACCACTGCTGCACCTGATACTGCACATACCAAAAATAACACTGCCGCTGCTACGCCTGCATTGTCTCCTGTCTGGACATTTCCATTTACAGATTCATTTTTACCATTTGAAGGTTTCTTGTCATTACCTGTTGTCGGATTATTATCCTTACTATCATTTGTTGGGTCATCCGCTGGTGTCTTATCTGTTGTTGATTGTTTTTCATCTGTAGATGGTTCTGTAATTTCCTGACCCTTTGCCGGAATTACTATATCTTCTGTCACACCACATACGGTACAGGTCTTTACACCTTTTCCAGCTTCTGTATCAGTTGGTTCTAGCACTACCACCATATCGCCAAAAGTATGTCCTTTTGCCGGAATTACTACATCTTCTGTCACATTACATACAGTACAGGTCTTTACACCTTTTCCGTCTGCAGTACAAGTCGCTTCTGCCACTGTCTGAATATCACCAAAAGAATGACCCTTTGCTGGAATCGGGGTTACAGATACTTCCTTTCCACATACATTACAAGTAGTAACTACCTTTCCGTCTGCAGTACAAGTCGCTTCTGTCGCTGTATCTGTCGTATCTGTATGTTTACATGCTACAGTTACTTTTCCGTTTACCGGAGTTATCTCAATATCCTGCTCGTCAGCATTTACAAACTCAAGACGTCCGCCAAGAGTAAGGGCACTTTCGCCAATATCAGCGCCGTCTACAATCTTGAATTCCACTTCAAAGAGATTTCCTGATTTATTAACATTTTTTTCTTTCGCATTTGCATAAGTTACAATTCCCGGAGTATCATCCTTCATAGTTGGACCTGTCCAGATACTGTTTGCCACATCCTCTGTTTCCGGGTCCATGACTACTCCTACAAGCTCCAAAACAGAAGTATCATATTCCAGCTGGAATGCTGTTCCTGCAATACCTGGATTGTTTTCCAATGCAACACTTACTGTTACAGTATCGCCTGCATAACCTTCCACTGCTGATACAGTCAGCTGTGCTGCTCCTTCAGCCGATACCTCTCCTGTCCCTGCCATAGCGAACACTGCTGCTGTTACTGCGCAGACTGTGGCAGATAAAATTCTTTTACAGTCTTTAATGAATCTCTTTCTCATAAAAATCTGCTTCCTCCTTTATAATATATTTTTTGTCGAATTTATTCGGAAAAGTATACTTTTTGGAGCTTTACAAAATATACGATTTTTTGCTTGCAAATATGTAAAAAGTGTGTTAAAGTAACTATGAAATCGAATGTTCGGAAAAGTATACTTTTCCGATTTTTTTCCATTAATTCCCAATATTTCTTTAAACTTGTATATTACTATTCGTCTAAGTTTTCTTTTTATAATTTCTTAGACCTCTCAAAAAATGTCGTTGGAGCCATCCCACATTCTTTTGCCGCCACTCTTAAATTAATTTCTTTACGCTTCCATTTCTCTCTCATCTCCATGAAATTCTCCGGCAGTTCTTTTAACGGTCTTCCAAATTTTACTCCCCTTGCCTTCGCCGTAGCGATTCCTTCTGCCTGTCTTGCTCTGATATTGCACCGTTCATTCTCCGCTACAAAAGACAACAGCTGTAAAACAACATCACTTAAAAATGTTCCTACCAAATCCTTTCCTCTCCTTGTATCAAGAAGCGGCATATCGATTACTACAATATCTATCTGCTTCTCTCTAGTCAGAATCCTCCACTGTTCAAGAATCTCATCATAATTTCTTCCCAGACGGTCAATACTTTTAATATAAAGCAAATCGCCTTCCTTCATATTTTTTATAAGCTTCTTATAGGCAGGCCTGTTAAAATCCTTTCCAGACTGTTTATCAATATAAATTTTCTTTTTATCAATCTTATTTTGAAGCATTGCCTGCCATTGCCTGTCCTCATTCTGCTCCTTTGTACTTACCCTGATGTAACCATAAATCTGTGACATATTTTCCTCCTGAAAATTATTTTATATAATATACTATTTCATTTTAAACAGTATATTATACCAATATAATACCCCCTTTCTATGCTTCCTTGATACCAATTTTTACAAAATAAAAAAGAAACAAAATACCTTCATCTTGTTTCCCTTTTATAATCTCTAGATGCTTTATTGTATCAAAACCCAATCCCTATCACATAATCAATCTTTCTAATATCAGCTCCTGTTCTTCATAATAATTCAGCAAATCAATATAATCTTTATTATCCCTTTCCAGATTACTTTCTTTTATGCTAGCCTGACTTATCAAGTATATCCGCAAAACCAAAAAATACAAGTTTATTTTAAATGATATATTTTCCAAACCCAAAATTTTTTCAAAATCAGAAATATCATAAACAAAAAATGGGATATTTATACGTCATATTGCTTTAAAAAATAGGAAAAAATAATTGGAAAGCCATAGAATATATCTATTTCTAAACAGCTTTCCAATCTATCTTTTTTTATTTTTTTGATTTTCTAAAATTCCAGTTTTAATAAATATCTAAATACCACACAAATTGAATTATAGCGCTGACAGGAATATTTCCATGAAAAGGCATATAAAATCTCCAATTAGCAATATCAGATTTATCTTCATAACTGTTTTCTACAATACATCTCTGCCAATTGTACAAATCCCTCTGCCGTCTGCAATCTGTAATTTACCAAATCTTCTTTTGTTCCTATATCATCATTCTCCATATAAAACAATTCCTTCCTTGCAAACATTCGCATAAAAAGGGTAATTTATAACCCATTTTCTAAAATGTAATTCACTTTTTGCAATAGGCTTTATATCCAAATTATTCTCCATATTAAAATCATATGTCATAAAGGACAATCGTTCGCCATATACTTTTAATTCAATATCTGTCATATCCAATAAAATCATAATATCGATATCCGAATCTGTTCTAAAATCTCCTCTTGCATATGAGCCATAAAGAATTACCCGCTTTAAATAACTTCCATAAATCTTTTGCAATTCAAACACATATTGATGAATCAAATCTTGAACCATTTCTGATACCTCCCTGTTTCATAATAGAAAATTTTGATAAAACCCTCAAATCACAACATTATTGTATGAACATTCAATACTTTTATTTTCATTTTTTGAAAGCAGCATCACTTCTTTTGCCAATGTCTGCATTATTTGATTCTGTTCATTTGTAAAACCATAATACTCGATATAAGAAACTTTACTTACTGCTATATCTGTAATATAAACTTTCCTATTATGCTTCTTTGCCTGCTCCAATTCATGTTTATTATATTTCATACATTCCCCTCTTTCTATTAAAATATTAAGTAAAAAACTACAATCTCTTAATACATTTTAACTTGCTATCAAAAAAAATACAACCCTCTTTTAAACTTTCTTCTCTTCCCCGTCCTTTCTTCCTATCCCCAAAAATATCGATGCCGTCATAACTACAAGCAGCACGTATCCATAAATCACAAATGGCGTAACCTCTGTGGCTCGAAGCGGAGCTTCTGTCTGCGCTGCAAATCCAATCGTAAAAATAATCGCCGGAGTCCACGGAAGTGCATATACCAGTGTATTTGACTGCGCATCCAGAAGATTCGCCGCACGGTACGGAGAAATTCTGTATTTTTCAGAAAGCGGCTTTGCAAATGACGCTCCTACTGCAAGAATTGCAGGCGCATTTAATCCCATTACAGATGAGAGAAGAATTACCATAACAGATATTACAATCTCTGCTCCTGTCGGACTCTTTGCCACTTTTCCAAGTGCACCGAGAAGCCTTACATCTCCCCCGCCCTGTCTCATAATCGAAATAGAACCAAATAAGAGAAGTGCCAGAATACTCACCTGAAGCATGCCTGAAAGCCCTGTATAAATAATTCCTCCTACTGTCCGTTCAAGTCCTTCTCCTGAAACAGAAAATAAAGCATTTACACTCTCTGCCGAATCAATCTGCAAAAAATCAAACTGCCCTGTAACTACCCCTGTAAGCCCCGCCAGAACAATTCCAATCGTAGTTGCTATAATAATATCTCCGGTATTTACAGCCACAATCACTGTAATAATAACCGGCACCAGCATAAACAGTGCAGTTGAATCATATTCAAATGCCAAATCTGCCCCTGTTATATCTGTTTTAAAAATATTTCCAGCTATTATCATAATCACGGCACTGATTCCTGCTGCCACTGCCGAATATTTCAGTCTTGAACGAACCACTGTCGGTACATCTACTCCCTGTGAAATAGAAGAACATATCGTAGTATCGGATACCGGTGCAAGGTTATCTCCAAAAACTGCTCCTGAAATAATCACTCCCGCCAGAAGCGGCGGATAACACCCAAGTGCAATTCCGGCAGGATACAAAACTCCCATTCCTGTCGCTATTGTTCCAAACCCTGTTCCCGATGCTGTAGCAAACAGCGCGGATGCTGCAAACGTAATTAAGAGAAATACAACATTTCCAACTCCTATCCCTGCTGCCAGACCTGCGATTGCTGCTGCAAGTCCCGAAGCCTTTAAAATTCCTGAAAATACACCTGCAAACAGCCAGCAGATAACAGGAGTAATCGCCTCCTTGCTTGCCATTCCCTCAATAATAACCTCTGTATACTGTTTTTTATCCTTTGCCAGAAAAAAAGGCAGCAATAAAGCTAAAAATGCCGGAATCCAGAGCGCGCCGTCTGAAATGGACCCCCATAGAAAGGTTGTGATAATAATTAACACAAGAAAAATAAGAAAGGGAAAAAAAGACATCCATTCTCCGCCATAAAATTGCAACGCATTACTATTCACATTATTCTTATTCATGCTGCCTCCTCCATACTGTGACAATAAATCCATCTACATTATTTCCTGATATCTGATATGCCAAATATTCCGGAAGTGTAACTGTCATCTCCTCTTCATCACCGGCTGGAATATAAAACACCTCCATTTCCTGCGTTCCCTTCTGAATCCTCAAATGCTTTTTTCTATATACAAACCCTCTGATATAATCTACATATTCCTCAAGCGCCAGATTTTTATCTCTCATAACTTCCGAATGAGGAAATCCGACATACCTGAAATGCCATGGCTCAGGTGCTATTTTCGTTATATTTTCCTTCCCTTCCGGATAACGCTCAATAAAGCCATACTTTACTGCTTCCCTGCGAAATCTCTGGCAGACACCCTCATAGGGAAAATCAGGACAGATAAAATCAATGTCATTTTTATTTAACCCCAAATCAATCGCAAGTCCTGTCTGATGCTCACTGTGCCCGGGAAGTGACACATATTTATCAGTAAATTCACTGCCATTTTCTTTTAATGAATCCTCATAAATCTGTTTCTGTTCCTCCTGCTGCCGATACCCGCTGACCGGTACAATAAAATCCTCGCTGTCAATCGTTTGAAATATATTTGCAAGCACTGTTGCGGCCTTTTGATTCAAAAAAATATCCGCATAATCACTTTCCACTGAAACAAGCTTTGTCTCATACGATGCATCCACCGGATGGTCTGCATTGACAAGAACAAGCGGTCCTGTGTGAATATCTTTTTCAGTTAATGTAATCGTGTTCATCATATATGATACAGCCCGATAATTGTCTCCAGCATCTGTGGAAAATCAAGGCCTGCTCCTTTCATCATATTTGGAAAACGGCTGGCCGAGGTAAGTCCCGGAATCGAATTTACTTCATTAAACACAATTTTTTCATCCGGCGTCAGAAACATATCCACTCTTGCAAAACCGGAACAGCCAAGCGCTCTGTAAATAATCTTTGCTGCTTCCTGTATCTGCTTTTCCAGAGATTTGTCAATACGGGCAGGCATATGTATCACTGCACTGGCCCTTTCATATTTTTCCGCATAATCAAAAAATCCCGAAGCAAGCTCAATTTCATCCACTCTGCCCACAATCAAATCGGAACTGCCAATCACTGAACAGCGACTTTAAAGCCTTCCACATTTTCTTTTGCGATAATTTCAGAATCGTATAAAAAAGCCTCCTCTATTGCCTTTGGCAATTCCTGTCTGCTTTGAACTTTTGTAATTCCATAAGAGGAACCCGCCCGCACTGGTTTGATAAACATAGGAAAACTGAGTTTTGACAATAAAACTTCTGCGTCTGCCTTTTCTGACTTTCTCACTGTGACTGCTTTTGGAATTTCAATTCCATGAGAGGCCACCAGTCTGTGGGCTCTGTCCTTATCCATGCACAATGCGGAAGAACAAGTATCACAGCCAATCACAGGTATTCCTGCAAGTTCCAAAATCCCCTGCACAGTACCGTCTTCTCCATTTTTTCCATGAAGAATCGGAAATGCCGCGTTAAGCTTTGTCACTTTTTCTCCCTTTTCTGTAAACTCAATCATTCCCTTTACACTGCGGTTTTGGGAAATCACAACTGGCACAAGATTTTTCTTATCCTCTGACCATGTATCGTCATAAATTTTCTGGTAATCTCCATAATAACAGAACCAGTCTCCCTCTTCTGTAATTCCGATTGGAAAAATTTCATATTTTTTTGTATCCAGGTTTGTCAGTACCGAATATACAGAATGTAATGATACCTTATATTCACTGGAATACCCTCCAAATATTACTGCTATCTTTTTCAGATTTGAATTGCTGTTCATTTTAGCCCATCTCCTTTATTAATTATAATAATATCCTCCGGCAGCTCATACTCCACCTCATGTACCGTATTATAAAGATGAATATCTTTGTTTTTCTGTCCTGTTTTATCCGATTTCAGGCAGTCAACAGAAGCTTCCAGATATATTTTTCCCTTTTCCCGAAAATAAGAAACACTTTTATTATAGATTGTATAATTATAAAATGATTCTCTGTCTGAAAAAATACTTCCGTACATGTAATCGCTGTCAAAACCAATCCCTATTTGAAACAAATCAGGTGTGTTATTCTGCACCTTTAAATCAAGCCACCCCTCATTAATCGTGGCGTCTGTACCACAGGGCATTTCCGCGTTGGGAGGGAGGGATTCCTTTTGATGTCCGTGTCTTTCCACGATGGTCAAAGGAGTGTGCAGAAACATCCAGTAAAGCATAGTGCTGATTTGGCACAGACCGCCACCATATTCCCCGACGATTTTTCCATTTATTAAAACCAGTCCGTCTTTATAAGGCTCCTTTTTATCTGCCTGCCGCGCGCATTTCCAAAAGGAAAATGTCTGCCCCGGGCGGATAACCAGCCCTTGAAATGTAGCTGCGGCAAGCTTCAGATTATGCACTTTGTTCTGCTGATATTGAATATCATAACCGCTGTTTTGGTTTATCATTAATGAGGAAGTTTCAAAGATTTGATATGGAAGCTGCACATCCACTCTCTTCTCTGCATAACTGCGGCCGTCAAAATGCATCTTCAAATAAAAGAACTGTTTTCTCTGCCACCTTCTAAGCGGCAGGAGAAATGGAAATATCTGTGTAACCCTTCTTCTTTTCATTGTTGATATCCCCTTTCTTAATTTTAGAATATTTTGCATAGATAATATTCTATAAAATAAGAATATCCCCTATTCGATAAACATTATACCGAACAGGAGATAGCTATACTTTAATATACAATAACTCATTTCCTAAGAAATTATAAAGATAAAATTTATTTTTTATTGTGGCTGCATTTTTTATATTTCAGACATAACAGTAATATCGGATGAAAAACAAAATAACTATATGAGTTACATAATATATGTAAAAAAAATATTTGCTGCCCTTTCCCCTTTTTCCATTATAAGCCAAAAACAGAGGCGCCGCAAAAATCATCATCCATTGATATTCCTGTAAAAACATATCTTTTATGGTATATGAAATAAATGTATTTAATTCCATATCCCCCGTCCCTAAAATTACCATTAAATTTTTATAAATCGCATAAATGAAACTATCTTCGCCAAAAAACTGCCTTAACCTAAATAATACTCTTGTATATACATCAAAACAATTGATAATTGTAAAAACCGCCACAGCGGCAGTATAAAAAACAACTCCCATTCTATTATATTGCTTTAGAGTTCCATTCTTTTTAATTTTATATGGTATATAAAATGCTAAACCAACAATAGAAAAAAATAATGGGCCTTCATGATAAAAAAGATTGTGAAAAAGACCTAATAAAATATTTTCTATCCACCAAGGAACTTTTATGTATTCTTCTAATGCAATAACTCCCCAAACTGTCCCCCATATTGCACATAACATTAAAATTTGATAAAACACATATCTTATTATATTTTTTCTGCTTCTATTTTCAATTACCCACATTAACAATACAAATTGAAATAATGTTGTAAAAATATTATTTTTAACTTGAGTTTCGTGCAGCCCGCTGCTGAAAAACGCATTTAAAATACATAATACAACCGCCATTAAAACTCCCGCAGCATATAATCGAAACAAATACTTTTTCTGATTTCTTGTATGTAAAAATCCCTGTACACAGCAAAACGCAAAGACAGGATAGGCAAGCCTGCCTATCCATCTGAAAAATATCGGAGTATCTGGAAGAAATTCTCCTACATGGTCAATGGTCATAAATATAACCGCTAATATTTTTAAAATAGTAGTTGTCATTTCTATTGTTTCCTTACTTAATACTTTCTTATACAGGCAATTTCACCACAAACGTAGTCACCTCATTTTCACTCTTCGCCGTAATCTCCCCTCCATGCAGTGTAACAATTTCCTTTGCAATCGCCAGTCCAAGCCCTGCTCCGCCTGAGTTTGTCGCTCGTGCGTCGTCAAGCCTGAAAAACTTTTCAAAAATCGACTCCAGCCTGTGCTTTGGAATCGTCTTTCCTTTATTGGCAAATGAAATCACCAGCTCATGTTCATAATTTTCCGCCGTAATTTTAATCACTGTATTTGGATAACTGTAAGAAACCGCATTTTTCAAAATATTATTAAACACCCTCGCCATTTTTTCTGCATCCACATACGCGCTTAAATCCTCCGCCGCTTTCAGCTCAATACGATTCCCCCTTTGCTTTAAAACAGGATAAAACTCATCTGTCATCTGCATCAGCATATAAGAAATATCCGTTGTTTCCCTTTCAAGCACAATTTGCTGCAGATTATATCTAGTAATCTCAAAAAACTCATTTATCAGCTTTTCAAGCCTCACTGCCTTATCTAATGAAATTCCTATATATTTTTCCCTCTGTTTCTCCGGCATATCCTTTGCCTCGTCTAAAAGGCTTAGATATCCAATGACCGAAGTAAGCGGCGTTTTCAAATCATGTGCCAGATAAGTAATCAAATCGTTTTTTCGTGCTGCTTCATCTTTTAAAAGCTGCTCATTTTGAATCATATGCGTTTTTATTTCTGACATCTGTGTAGAAATCGCTGCATATTCATTTGGAAAAATATCATCGGCATCCCTCTCCTGCGACATATACTTATGAATCATCTGCGCGGAATTTGCAATCGCTTTCTTTGATTTCCGTTTCCCGCTAATATAAGCTGTCAGCATAACAACTCCAGTTCCTGTCAGCACAACGGCACAGAGAAGGAAAAAAATCAGCCTTTTTAAAGCTGTCCAGTTTATATTTCTGACAACAATAGAAGTGTCCTGGTCTGGATAATAAATACTCTCGCGTTTTGTAAAAGTATTGGTAAATATATCAACAAACAGGCCATTCCAGACATTGTCAAATAAATCATATAACAGGATGCAGCAAATCAGAGCAATCCACAAAATAAAAACTACCTGAAATGCTTTCCAGATTTTATATAAAAAATGCAAAATTTTATTCCTCAATTTTATACCCCACTCCCCATACAGTCTTGATATATTTCGGCTCCTCAAAAGACTCTCCCATTTTCTCCCGAAGGCGTCTTATATGTACTGTAATGGTATTATTGTTTTTTGTGTAATATTCATCCTTCCATATTTGGTGAAACAGCTCTTCCGAGCTGACTACGGTTCCCTTTTTCTGGCACAGAATTTTAAGAATTTCAAACTCTGTAGGCGTAAGCTCCAAAGGTTTTTCATTTAATGTACATTTATGTGCTTTGATATTCATTACCAGACCAGAATGAATAATCACATTATCATCCTCTTCCTCCTGCCTTGCCTCGATGTTATAACGTTTATATCTGCGAAGCTGTGCCTTCACCCTTGCAACCAGTTCCAACGGAAGAAACGGCTTTGTAATATAATCGTCTGCTCCCAGCGTCAACCCTGTGATTTTATCAATTTCTTCCCCCTTTGCAGTCAGCATAATCACAGGATAATTGTGCTCTCTGCGTATAAACTGACAGATTTGAAAACCTCCCATATCCGGCAGCATCACATCCAGAATCGCCAAATCCAATTTCTCTTTTTCAATACAGTTTATCGCTTCCTTTCCTGTATAAAATTTATAAACCGTAAAATTCTCATTTTCCAGATATAACGCTACCAAATCCGCAATTTCCTGTTCATCATCTACAATTAATATTTTTTCACTCACCGCCTGTACTCCTCTCTACTTTTCATTTTGTCCCATTATACTTCCTTTCCTTGAATAATGCAACCAGTGTCTGTTCTATAAGGAGTCAAAAAACGATTTATTTACTTCAATTCTGTCGTCGCTTCTTTATTTTGCATCATTACTGTTAGTTGAAACACCTCTCCTTCTATTTCCCAATCAAGTGCTCCATAATATTTCTGCACAGATAATTTCATGTTATAAAATCCGATTCCATGCAGTTCCTTGTCTTTCTTGCCTGTTGTTGGAAACTCTGCACCTTTTTCTATTTTTATTTTTCCCGAAAAAGAATTTTCAAATTTCAGAAAAAACATTTTTCCATTCTGAAAAGAGGAAGCACAAAGAAAGCGTTCTTCATCAAAAGACATTTTTTCACATGCTTCTATGGCATTATCCAGCGCATTGCATAAAATTACTGCAAGGTCATAGCTTTCTATCTTTAAATCCTTTGGAAAAATAAGATTGTCAACCTCTATTCTAATATTTTCCATTTTGCTTTTCGCTTCATGAAATTTCATATTTAATATGGCATCTGCAACTACATTTCCTGTTCGAAACTGAAGCTCCAGACGGTCTATGCTGCGGTTCAGCTCCAAAAGATATCTATTCCATTCTGTACTGATATCCTCTTTATTTTTTATTTGTTCAACAAGTTGCATAACAACTGCCATCTGATTTTTAATATCATGTCTCATTCCTCTGATACCGGAATACACTCGCTCCATTTCAGTGACATGATTCTGCAATCCCTTTATTTGCTGCTCCATAATCACTCGCCTCTGTTTTTCCTGATTTAAAACAACCATATCCTGAAACAGCTTTACTCCATATAAAATAGAAAGAAGCGACAGTGTCAAAACAGCGGGAATCACTACCACTAGCAGGGGATAACGGTCATATAAAAGAACCGGTATCCCCTGCTCCACAGTTACAATAATCATACGCAGAAAGATACAGAGAAGAAGTCCTGTCATGCTTGGAGTCAGAATAAACATCAGTTCTGTCTTCTGCATAATATAATTTTTTTTCTGATACTTATTTTTTAGTATTATAATTAAAAAATAAGTAAGCACAGAAAAAGCAACATATACAAGTACCTGAAGCACAAATGAAGTTATCTCAAAGACTGTCTGCGCTAATACCGGTGAAATAATATAGCCCTGATTGATACACCATGACCAGAAAGAAAAAATATGGTTTCCCAATATAAGAATCATATAAGCAAGAAAAAAGCTGATTTCTGCAAAAGCCATAAATGTTACTGATAAATACAGCTTTAAGGCTACCGCGCCCTGATATAAAAATATAGCAACTGCTATCAGTACTCCCATTAAAAAAACCAGCTTTGCAAAAGTCTTAACACTATCATAATTGGAAGGAAAGAAATAACTGAGAATCAGCTTTAACAAAACCCATCCGACAATTATGATACACCCTGTCTGTCGCCTGCTTTTTAATCTGCTTTCAAGAAAACTTCCATATAAATTTTGGAGACAATACCCCTGAAACAACATTGCCAGAATATTGACAGCCTGTATCATAATATTATATATACTGGTGTTGAAAAAATTATCCAAGGCAGGCTCCTTTACTTTTTAAATAACGCATATATACTTTGACAAACTCATTGTATTTTCCCTTTGCCAAATACACCGTCTCTCCGGTCTTTAACTGAATACTGTCCGCATTATATTCCATAATATATGTCATGTTTACCAGATACCCTCTGTGGCACCTGTAAAAATTCTGCCCAAGCTGCTGTTCCAGTTCATTCATAACAGCATAAATTTCTATTATTTCTTTTTTTGTATGTATTTCCACTTTTCTTGCCCTGTTTTCTATAAATAAAATATCATTTTTATTTATGGTAAAGCAACGTGTTCTGGTTTTAATAAAAAATTGCTCCTGACCTTCTCCCTGTTTTTTCTGTTCTCTTTTTTTCAGTTCTTCAAATGCTCTTTGAAATACCCTGTAAAATTTTTCCTCCTCCACCGGCTTTAGAAGATAATGAAACGCTGATACATCAAATGCATCAAATACATATTCTTTCAGACCTGTAATAAATATAAGAATCGTTTCTTCTCCTCGTTCTCTTAATTTTTTTGCAGTGTCAATTCCATTTAATCCTTCCATCTGTATATCCAGAAAAATAATATCAAAATGAAGCTTTTCTTCAAGAAGCTCCCGACCGGAAGAATAAATTTTCAAAATATGATTTAATGCTTGTTTTTCTATCAGATTTTTAATTTGTTCTCTGATTATATTCTCATCATCACATACTGCAATGTTCAAATCCGCCACCTCTTTTTACATAATATATCTGATTATGATACCTGCTGCTTATTATATCGGCAAAAAATAGATATTTTTAAACAAAAAAGAGCAAAACTGTCAGAAAACAACAGTTTATGCTCTTTTTATTTAAAAATAGATTCGTTACAAATACAAATAAATTCAAGATATAAAAATCACTGATTTTTATTCAAATCAAAACATCAATCCTCTGATAGTATAATTTCTCCTGTATTTTTATCCTCTCCGTCTCCTCTTTAGCAGAATTTTCCTGCGCTTTCTCCTCTAATGCTTCCGCCTGCACTTTTTCTGCCTCTACTTTTTCCCTGACAGCCTCTGCAAGTTCTTCTTCGGAAATCTCAACTGTTTCATCCAGCTCTTTTGCAATTTCCTCTATTTCCTCTGTCATTTCTTCTAGGCTTTCGTCGCTTTCTTCTGTTCCGAGAACTTCTTCCTTTGCCTCTTCGATAAGGTCTTCTTTTCTCTCTTCTTCCGTCTTTGGCTTTGTCTTTTCTGCTGCCTCGGCAATCTTTTCCGCACGCTCAAGCATTTCATCCAGCACATGACCCATTTGCTGGTCATTGTACTGCTGCTTTGCCGCCTTTATCTGCTCCTCATAGGAATGAAACATTTTCAGCTTTTCCATAATTTCTTCTACACTGTCACATTTCATACCCTTGAGATTTTCCTTCTGCTTCTCAAAAAAGACTATCTGATTATCCCTCTCTGCCTGTCTTTCGAGTTTCTGTTCTTTACTTTTCAAACCATTACCCAAAAACATGGACTGGCTGCCGAAAAAAGAATTGTTATTTATTTGATAACTTAGATTCATCACCAAACACCTCCTCTGTTCTTATTTCGGAAAATCAGCCCTTTGTAATAACTGAAACATCTTCAAACGGCTTTTTATTGTTACGAATAGCATTGATTCTGTTTTGCTCCTCAATATCCTTTTCTGTATTTACAACTGCCACCTTTGACTTTTGACCAATCACTTCTTCTTTATTCTCTGTACGTTTCGATTTTTCATCACCGTACTTTCTAGCTTCCTGAAATTCAGATATGGTATCTTCCGTAATTTTTATCTTTTCACCAATTCCTCTTGAAACATTATTAATCTTTTTCTGAAGTCTCTCTTTTTCTTCATCCGTTTCCGCAGTGCGCTGCCGTCCTTCCAGATTGGTACGGATTCTTTTCATATCTGCCATCTGTTCCTTAGATGTAGAAATAGAAATAATCACCCCTGCTTCTTTATCCCCAAATCCTGTCTGACTCTGAATATTCTGCTGATTCTCTGCTTTTATCTCTGCATTTTCGGCTGCCTGTTTCAACTCTTCCTGCCGTTTTTGTGCTTCTTCCTGTCTTTTTTGTATCTGATACTGTCTTAATTCACTGTTTAAATTCTGTATCTCTTCCTGTACGGCCTGTCTTTCCTTTACCTTCTGTTCGCTGGACATTTCCTTATTATTGGAAATATTTTTCATTTTCTCCTGAAGATTTGAAATCTGCTTGCGAATATCTGTTTCATAATTGTCCTGTGCCGGCTGCTGCACAGGTGTATTTGATTGTGATGATGTGTTTATTCCTGCTATATTCATATTTTTTCCTCCTTGATTTTTATTTTGAAATCCATTTCTTTTTGCTTCATAAGAAAGTACTCTTTTCTTATATTCTTATGTATAACTATTTGTCTGAATGTATTTTATACAATACTTTTTAATAATTTTAGAACTAAACTTTGGATGTAATAAATCCATATGTTAATAGTATCACAAATGCCTGAATTTATCTACCCAAATATCTATGTTTTTATTTCCGATTTTTTGATTTTCATTACAATTCAAGAACGTTTTATTCCGTTTCCTCCAATCCCTCTATACTAATCAGTGCATCTCTGATTGTACGATAATCTCTGTTTATAATACCATAATTTCCATCCTGCTCTGCTACTTCTATTGTAATTTCTTCGGGTTCATAATAAGTAAGCTCTTTTTGCCTGCTTTTCATACATTCATACAAGATTTCATATCCCGCATTATCATATTCCTCATCGTTAGGCCTTTTCTCCTGTGAACATTCCCAATTTTTCAGCTTTAAACCCACTTCTGTTCTCAGTCCTTCAAACAGTCCTGTTATCTGTTCCACCTCTATAGTAACAATATATTTTTGTTCATTTTTTATCTTTTCCGAGCTTTTAACCTTATATCTTGCCTTGGAAAACACTTCTCTAAATATTTCTCTAAAATCCTCTTTCAATTCCTGTGAAACTTCACCCGCTATCAGAAAATTTGTCCATATATCAATATAATCGCTGTAAATTTTCTCTGCTTCTTCTTTTGTACTTTTCGTCAACTTTCTATATTCTTCTGTTTCACCTTTTACAAAAGCATCCATTGTTGCATCCACGTAAGAAACAATATCCGGTTCCGGATTACAGCCTGTGGTACTTGCTATAAATACTGTCATCAGACATATGAGCAATATCTTTTCTGCCTTTTTCATCCCTCTCTCCTTTCAGGACTGCTCATTTGTTTTTATAAATACACAATGAGCGGTATCCTGAAAGAATACCGCCCTATCCATTCTATGTAATTAAATCTCTGTACCATCCAAGTGACTGCATATATGCCTCATATACATCCTGCGCGTCAATATGCTGATAATTTAAAATATCTGCCACCTCCTGCCAGTTTGCATTTTCATAACAAAGCAAAAATTCATATACCGTATCTAGGCCTCCATGATGATTCACCAGCGCATCTCTAATCTGTGCAGACAGTTTCAATTTTTCTAGTGCATCTGACATTGGCATTTCAAAAATCAAATCCACAACCGAGAATAATCCCATTAAAAACAGTTCCGATGCCTGCATGGCAAGTCCAAAAAACGGTGCCAGATTTTCAGCAAATTTCGCTCTGAGCAGTGACAATCTTGTAATTTCATTTGGTTTATTTGAATATAACTGATTGGTCACTACTGTATTAATCCATCGTCTCAATTCCTTCTGTCCAAGCGCCGCTGCTGCATACTTGATTGATACAATTTCTGAATTTCGAGCAAATTTATTGACAAGCTTGAGCAGAGAAATGGCAAGTGCAGTATCTCTTGTAATAATATCCGCTGCGTATTTCAATTCATAATCATCCTTATTTACCAGATTCAGCAGTTCTATATAATTGACCTTTAACGGAACTACTTTATGCTGACCCTGTGTAACCGGCACTCTGTAAAAAGGCCCTTCATAATAACGATATCCACCCTGTGCCTTCAGTTTTTCAAAAGATTCCCTTGTATCGAGATTTCCTGCACAAAGTTTAATATGAGGAAACTGTTTTGTAAAAAATAATCTTCCTCTGGAAATATCCATTTTCTTGTAGTCAAAAAACATATAATCCATAAGCTTCAAAATTTCCTGATACTGCTGATACTGTCTTATTTCCAGTTTTCTGATTGCAAGCTTATAGCCCTTTCGCTTTATCTCCCGTAATCTGTTAATATATATATCCTCAGGTGGAAGTGTATTATCTATAAGAAAAACAAGCTGTTCCGGCGGAATACCACACTCATCTTCAAATTTGGTAAAAATTGATAACAGATTTAATGTTACAAAGATTTCTTTGCTTCCTGCAAATGTATCAACACCCATCGTTTGAATCACGTCTAGTCCCTCAATGGCTGTTGTAACTTCATTCTGTCCTTCCTGATTCATCAGATATTTATCCTTTTGGGTAAACAGAGAATATGCTTTTACGGTCATGTTCTCATCAAATAATGGTATTAATGTTACCAGCATACGCATCATTCCTCCTTCTGTAAAATTTTTCTGTGACCAATCCAACTTTATCCATAGTATAACACAAAATCGGCTTGTGTGAAAGTACCAATATTACAGTTTTTGGTCATTGTATTAAAAAAATTTTTTCATATCTTAAATTACCAAAAGAAAAAGTCGAGTAACACACAGAACTGTTTTTTCTGATATGCTGCTCGACTGTTTACTGTTTTATCTCTTTACATGGAATGCATTTATTCCCGGATATACAGCGTTTGTTCCAAGTTGCTCCTCAATTCTAAGAAGCTGATTGTACTTTGCCACACGCTCACTTCTGCTCGGTGCTCCGGTTTTAATCTGACAGGTATTCAATGCAACTGCCAAATCTGCGATTGTTGTATCCTCTGTCTCTCCGGAACGATGCGAAGAAATCGCAGTATAGCCCGCATTATGAGCCATTTTGATAGCTTCCAGTGTTTCGGAAACAGAACCTATCTGATTCAGTTTAATAAGAATGGAATTTGCACAGCCCTCTGTAATTCCTCTGCTCAATCGCTCTGTATTGGTGACAAACAAATCGTCTCCTACCAACTGCACCTTGTTTCCAAGTTCTGCAGTCAGACGCTTCCAGCCTTCCCAGTCCTCCTCGTCCAGAGCATCTTCAATAGAGATAATCGGATATTTTTCCACCAGACCTTTCCAGTGGGCGGTTAATTCTTCAGAAGTAAATCGGGTTCCTGCCTTGGGAAGAATATACTCTCCCTTTTTCCCACTTTTCCACTCAGAAGAAGCCGCATCCAATGCTATCATAAAATCTCTTCCAGGCTCATAGCCTGCCTTTGCAACCGCCTCCAGAATATACTGAATCGCTTCCTCATCGCTTGCAAGGTCTGGTGCAAAACCACCTTCATCTCCCACAGAAGTAGCCAGACCTCTGGACTTTAACAGAGAAGCCAGACTGTGAAATACCTCTGCACACCACCGAAGAGCCTCCCTGAAACAACAGGCACCTACCGGCATAATCATAAATTCCTGCACATCTACGGTATTTGCAGCATGAGCACCGCCATTTAAAATATTCATCATTGGCACTGGAAGCCTATTTCCGGAAATACCTCCCAGAAAACGATACAGCGGAACATCCATTGCAATCGATGCTGCTCTTGCAGAAGCAATCGAAACTGCAAGTATTGCATTTGCACCAAGCTTTGATTTGTCCTTTGTGCCGTCTTCCTTTATCATGGCAGCATCCACCGCATAAATATCAGAGGCATCTGACCCCGTTAAAATATGGTTGATTGTAGTGTTAATATTGTGAACTGCTTTTTCCACTCCTTTTCCAAGGTATCTTTTTTTGTCACCATCTCTCAATTCAAGGGCCTCAAACTCTCCGGTAGACGCCCCGCTTGGCGCTGTACCGCGACCTACCGTTCCGTCCTTTAACCAGACTTCCGCCTCCACTGTGGGATTTCCTCTGGAATCAAGTATTTCTCTTCCCGTTACCTTTTCAATGTCTAAATAATTCATAGAAAACCTCCATTTTATATCGTACTTCATTGTCTTTCATGAAGGATTTTCCCCAAAAACAAACTGATTTATTCGATAAAACATTGATTTTTTTATTCTCTGTCTATTTCTTTATCTCTTCTTTTATATATTCCACCGCCTTATTTAACTGTGTATCATACCCTTCCTTTAACACTCCTCTTTCATCATATGCCTCCTCCTCTGTTGGAAGTTCTACCGTCTCGTCCGGATCAATTCCGTTGCCGTCAAAATTTCTTCCCTTTGGAGTAAAATATTCTGCAATTGTCATCTTAATTCCACTTCCGTCACTCAATGGAATCAGATTTTGTACCACTCCTTTTCCATAGGATTTTGTTCCAAAGATTCTTGCTCTCTCGTAATCCTGCAGCGCACCTGTAAATACCTCTGATGCACTTGCACTTTTATCATTAATCAATACTGCCATAGGAATTTCCTGATTTACACATTCCTCATCAGATGTATAATTCTGCCTGTTGGCATACTTATCTTCCACATACATAAGCAATCCTTCCGGCAGAAGATAATCCAGCATATCTATAACTGCATCCAAAGCACCTCCCCCATTATTTCTCAAATCAAAAACAATTCCTTCTGCGCCATCTGCTATTAATTTGTCAACCGCCTGTGTAAACTGGTCAACAGTAGTCAGTTCAAAACTGCTGATATAGATATAACCGACATTTCCTTCTCTCATCTCACTGGATACTGTCTGTACAGCCACCTGCCTTCTCACAATATCTACCTCAAATTCATCTTCTTCTCTTTTTACCTTAAAGACAGCGGAGCTTCCCTCTTCTCCTTTTACCAGTGATACCGCTTCATCCAGTGTCATTCCTGCCAGAGCAGTCCCATCAATGCTGAGAATAACATCTCCCTGTTTTAACCCTGCCTGCTCTGCCGGCGAATCCTCGTATGGCTGAACAACAATTACCTCTTTCTTGTCATTTTGCGAAACTACTGCTCCTATTCCGCAATAAGAACCATTTACACTCTCAATTCTCTGTGTCATTTCATCCTTTGTATAATAAGCGGCATACTTGTCTTTCAATCCGTTCATATAAGCACTGTATATCTGTTCTGCGATTACATTCATATCTACCTTGTCTGTATAATAATAATATTGGTTTACCAGTTCTTCCAGTGAACTGAGCTTGTTCTCAATATCATGAATGGTTGCCTGTGAACCGGAAGTATCTATTACCTTATATGTCTGATTTGCCTTCTTTTTCACAATAATACTGACAGAAAACATCATAATAAGAGACACAAATGCACAAATCAGAACCCCTGTCATAAGTCCTCTCCAATAAGCCGGTCTGGTTAATTCTTTTTCTTTTCTGTGTTCCTCCTCCAGTTCAGCTACCACCTGTTCCATTCTCTTCTCTGGTGTAATATCTTCCATATTCTCCTGCTTCTCTTTTTCCACTTTATTTACTTCTTTCTCATTCATTTCCTTATTGCCATTCATGTATTATCTCCTAACCATTCAAATATGGATAAAACTCTTCTGAATTTTATCCATATCCAAAACTTTATTTTATTTTTAATTTTACACTGCAACCCTGTTATTTATTCTACTTTCTTTTTCAAAATACAGTTGCCATAAATAAACCTATGCAATAAACCTATACTATGTACAATTTTATGGCGATACATAATTTAAAGGATTTACATAACCTCCGTCAACACGTATGCTCAAATGTAAATGCGGACCACTAGACCTTCCTGTACTTCCCACCAGTCCGATAGTCTGTCCTGCTGTTACATAATCTCCTTCTTTTACCAGCCTTGAAGACATATGCATATATACAGAATATGTTCCATTTCCGTGGTCTATGCCTATCCAGTTTCCAGCAGAGGAACTAAGATAAGACCATGCCACCTGTCCACCTGATACCGCAATAATAGGCGTTCCGGTAGGTGCTGGAATATCTATGCCATTATGAAATTCTGTTGAGCTTCCTCCAAATGGGTTATTGCGCATACCAAAATAGGAAGAAATATAAGAACGTCCAGACAACGGCCAGAGAAACTTTCCTGAATTTGATGACGGCTTCTGTGTATTGTCCTGTGGAACCTTGGTTGGCTGCTGCGTCTGATTATCCTTTCCGGAATTTTCAGTTGCTTTTCTGGATGCCTCTTCAGCTGCCTTTCTGGATGCTTCCTCGGCTGCTTTCCTGGATGCCTCTTCAGCCGCCTTTCTGGATGCTTCCTCGGCCTTTCTTCTTGCTTCTATGGACTCCATCTCTGAAATCAGCTCCTGTTGCGCCTCTATATCCTCATCCAGATTTTTAATTTGATTCTGTGCTTCGGAAATGGATGCATTGACAGATTCGATTTCTGCATTTTTTGCCGCCATCAGTGTTTCTGTTGCGGCACGTTCTGCCTCTGCTTCTGTCTGCAGTGTTTCAAGGTCTGCAAGCTGTCTGTCAAGACTTGCCTTTGCTGCTTCGATTTCATTTTTTTTCGCCTGCATTTCATCCAGCATATTTCTGTCATAAGAAGTAATCTCGCTGATATATTCTGCCCGATTCAAGAAATCTCCTATACTCTGTGAATCCAGAATCATTGACACATAATTTGCATTTCCATTTTCATACATATACTGTATGCGAAGCTTCATTGCCTCATATTGCTCTGCAATATCCACTTCTGCCTTTTCAATCTGTTTCTGTGTCGCATCGATTTCTTCGTTTTTTGTATCTATCTCAATTTGCAGCTTATAAATTTTTTCTGCAATCTCTGATACCTTTGCATCCAAGTCTGCCAGATATTTTTCACTGTCCTCTTTTTCAGATTCCAGTTTGGATAAAATATCCTCCACATTGGTTCTCTGATTTTTCAAATCATTCAGGCTCTCCTTCTCACCACTTACGTCTCCGTAGGTTACAACCTGAGCCACAGCCGCCAGCCCTAAAAATGTGGTTACTGCAGCTGCAAAAATATAATTTTTTACCTTCTTATGCATTTTTACTCTCCAACCTTTCCTTCTTATGCCGTCAATATTTGCCATAAATCAGCAAAAACTGGCTGTATTTCTATACATTTAAATGTTTCCTGATTGTAATCATACTTCCAACAAGTCCAATGCCCGCCCCTACAAGCAATGACAGCGGCGCCAGTATATGAAATACATCCCTTGCTCCGAGAAATATCGTAAAAGAGGAAAGCTGCTGAAACTGCGACAGTATATAGACTACAATTCTGTTATACAATATAAACAAAACAATAATCGGTATAACGGCTCCGATTAATCCAATCATCAGCCCTTCTACCATAAACGGCGCCCTGACAAAAATATCCGAGGCTCCCATCAGCTTCATAATTCCTATCTCCTCCCTTCTTACCGTAATACCCATTGTAATCGTATTACTAATCAAAAACACTGCCACTGCCAGCAAAATTAAAATCAAGGCTACCGATACATATCCCACCAGTTTTCCAAACTGACTGATGGTAGAAGCTGTATTTTCAGAAGAATTTACCTGTCGGATTCCTTCCTCCTTCATGCTGTTTAAATAGGATACCAGAACATCCTGCATGGAAATATCATTCAGAAAAATTTCAAAGGATGCCGAATTTGCCAGAGGATTATCCTCTCTGAAGCCTTCTGCAAGATTGATATGTTCTCCAAAATAAATCACCTTAAATTCTTCCCACGCATCTTCTGCCGATTTGTATTCTACATCTTTTACCTCTGCACGTGCAGTAATTTTATCCCTCAGAACATTTATTTCCTCCTCGGTAATCCCGTGTTTAAAAAATACCGTCACACTGATTTTCTGTTCCGCCTCGCCAATCATATTATTTACATTGATAAATACAGAATAAAATAGTCCTATCAAAAAAATACAGATTGCTATTGTTGCAATTGATGCAAGGGAAAACAGCTTATTTCGCTTTATATTTATAACACCCTGTTTTAGGCTGTATGCCCATGTTCTAATCTTCATAAATATATCCCCCTGATTTCTCGTCGCTGACCATCACACCCTTATGAATAGTCACTACTCTTTTCTGCATTGCATCTACGATTTCACTGTTATGTGTAACTACAATTACAGTTGTCCCTCTGTTGTTAATTTCATCCAAAAGCTTCATGATTTCCCATGAATTTTTTGGGTCAAGATTTCCAGTCGGCTCGTCTGCCAGAAGAATTGGAGGATTATTTACCAGCGCTCTTGCAAGCGCCACTCTCTGCTGCTCTCCTCCTGACAGCTCCTTTGGAAATGATTTATACTTCTCTGCAAGGCCTACCATAGAAAGCATGGCAGGAACTCTTCTTCGAATTGTTCTATTTGTTGCTTCTACCACACGCTGAGCAAATGCTACATTATCATAAACGTTTCTATCCATTAAAAGACGAAAATCCTGAAATACCACACCGATATCTCTGCGCAGTAAATGAATTTTTCTATGCTTTATATTTCTTAAATCTTTGCCGTTTATTATGATTCTTCCTGCTGTAGGTTCTAGCTCCTTCAGCAATAATTTTATAAGTGTAGACTTACCGGCTCCCGAATTACCTACAACAAATACAAATTCTCCTTTTTCAATATGAAGATTTATATCGTTGACCGCCGGAGCTCCCGCTGAATATGTCTTGCTGACATTTTCCAAGTCAATCATCTCAACCTCACAATCTGCGCTGTTACGCTTCCTTTATTCATTTGTTTTCTGTTTTTCATCCTCTATTATGATATAATTTTCTCTAATAATCAATACTTTCCATATATTTCATATACTTTACTACCATCAATGCAATCTTGAAGGTAATGGCGTCTTCAAATTTTCTCAAATCCAGCCCTGTTGTTTTTTCCAGCTTATCCAGCCTGTATACCAGCGTATTTCTGTGAATATAGAGCTGTCTTGACGTCTCTGATACATTCAGACTGTATTCAAAAAATTTATTAATCGTTGTCAAAAGCTCGTCGTCAAGCTCATCCGGCGTCTGTCCGTCAAAAATTTCACGGATAAACATTTTGCACAGAGGAAGCGGAAGCTGATAAATCAGACGCCCAATTCCTAGATGATTGTATGGAATAATATTTTTTTCACTGTAAAAAATTTTTCCTACATCCAACGCCATCTTTGCTTCTTTATAAGATTTTGAAACCTCTTTTATCTCGTTTACCACCGTTCCGTAGGATATTTTTGCAGAGGACATTGCCTCTGTATTGAGCATATCCAGAACGGTTCTTGCTATTTTATCCATATCCTCATAGGTTTCGTTTGCTGCCAGTTCTCTTACAATAATAATATTTTTTTCGTCCACCGCAGTAATAAAATCTCTTGTTTTTGTTACAAACAGCGAACGGATAGTTTCAAGAGCCCCGTTATCCTTTTCGTTTTTGGTCTCCACAATAAATACAATTCTCTTTGCATTAATTTCAATATGCAGCTTTTTCGCTCTGTTGTATATATCCACCAGCAAAAGATTGTCCAGCAAAAGATTTTTAATAAAATTATCTTTATCAAATCTTTCTTTATATGCCACAATCAGATTTTGAAACTGAAAAACTGCCATTCTGCCTACCATATATGCATCGTCTGAATTTCCCCTGACCAGAAGAAGATATTCCGGTCTGCTTTCATCCTTGATTTTAAACATCTGGCAGCCCTTTGTCTCCTGATTCTCCGCATCGGATTCCGAAAAGGCTCCCGCTATTCTCTCATATTTCACTGCATCTGAAAATGTTCCAGCGAGAAGCTTTCCATCTATATCATACACGCTTAATTCCACCCTCGCAATATTTTTAATTCCGTCAATCGTACTTTGTAAAATCTGGTTTGATATCATCTGCCACACTCCCTGTTTTTTCGTAATTGTTGTCTGTATCTGGTGATTTGGATTTATTGTAGCATAAAAAATCTGTGGATTCAATGGAATTTTTCACGAAAAAGCGGAATCCTTAACAGATTCCGCCTCTTTTATAATACTATATTTTATTTAAAACTAGTTTGTAATAACTTTTTCTGTCTCTTTGTCGAATACATGAAGCTTATTCAAATCAAACGCAAACTTCACAGTATCACCGATTCTTGCTGTTGTACGAGGATTTACTCTCGCTGTACAATCTGTACCTGCTACTTCAAAATACAGGAATACTTCTGCACCAAGCAGCTCGTATAACTTAATCTTTGTCTCAATAACTGATTCTGGCTTGCTTGCAATCATAACTTCATCATCATGAATATCTTCCGGACGAATACCCATTACTACTTTCTTTCCTACATATCCTGAATCTACCAGAGTCTTTGCCTGTCCTTCCGGAACGGTAATCTTTTCCTGACCAAACTGCAATTTTACAGTTCCATTTTCCTGAACTACTTCCGCATCGATAAAGTTCATTGCCGGTGAGCCCATGAAACCTGCTACGAAGAGATTTACAGGATAATTGTAAAGATTGATAGGAGAATCACACTGCTGAATAATACCATCCTTCATAACTACGATTCTGGTACCAAGTGTCATAGCCTCTGTCTGGTCATGTGTTACATAAATAATTGTTGCTTCCAGTCTCTTATGCAGCTTGGAAATCTCAACACGCATCTGTACTCTCAGCTTTGCATCAAGGTTTGATAAAGGCTCATCCATAAGGAATACCTTTGGTTCACGAACAATTGCACGGCCCATCGCAACTCTCTGTCTCTGACCACCTGAAAGAGCCTTTGGCTTACGGTCAAGCAGATGCTCAAGGTCAAGGATTCTTGCTGCCTCATGTACTAATTTGCTAATCTGGTCCTTTGGTGTCTTTCTTAATTTCAGACCAAATGCCATATTATCAAATACAGACATATGCGGATACAAAGCGTAGTTCTGGAATACCATCGCAATATCTCTGTCCTTTGGCTCTACATCGTTTACCAGCTTATCTCCTATGTATAACTCACCTGAACTGATTTCCTCAAGTCCTGCAACCATACGAAGAGTGGTAGACTTACCGCATCCTGAAGGTCCTACGAAAATGATAAACTCCTTATCAGCGATTTCAAGATTGAAATCCTTAACAGCTACAAATCCGTTCGGATAAACTTTACTGATGTTTCTTAATGATAAACTTGCCATTATTTACTTCCTCCAAAAAAGTCTTATTTTTATGTTTTACTTATTATACAACAAATTCAATGATATTGCTATATCACATTGTACTGAAATCCTGTCAAATATTTTAGTCAATTTGTACAACAAAATTTCATAAAGCTGTTATTTGATTCCAACTGCTTCTATTTCAATAAGAACATCTTTTGGAAGCCTTGCTACCTCCACACAGGAACGTGCCGGACAATCTTTTGTAAAAAATTCGGAATATATGGTGTTAATCTTTGCAAAATCATCCATATTTTTAATAAATACAGTTGTTTTAATTACATTGTCCGGAGTTACCCCTGCCTCCTGAAGAAGTGCGATAAGATTTCCTATCGCCTGTCTTGCCTGTGCCTCAATCCCCTCTGGAATTTCTCCTGTCGGCGGATTTACAGGAATTACCCCTGATGTAAATACCATTCCGTTTACTTCAATTGCCTGCGAATATGGTCCAATTGCAGCCGGTGCTTTATCCGTACTGATTATGTTTTTCATGTGAAAACACCTCCATCTAAATTTTATTTATACAGCATATACAGCAGCTCCAAGCTGACTGTATGGACAAATTATACAAAATCTGTCAAAGCTGTAATATACCAAATACTTTATACGATTTTAATGCTTTTTTCTCCAATTTCTATTTTTCTCTGTTTATAAAGTCTGCCTACGCCTCTCTTAAACGCTGATTTGCTCATGTGAAAATCCTTCTCTATCAGCTCTGGAGCCGCCTTATCATTATAAGAAAGCATGCCGCCCAATTCCTCTATTTTTTTCAGAATCAACTCTGCATCCTTGTCCATCTGCTCGTATGCTTTCTGTCGAATACTGAGATTCAGTTTTCCGTCTTCTCTTACACTTGTCACTCTTGCTTCAATTTTCTGACCTACTCTAAGCTCCTGATAAATTTCCTGTGCCGGTATCATGGCCGCATACTGACAGTCAACCGCTACAAATGCCCCAAGTTCTTTTTTTATATCATAAATAACTCCACTGACAATATCATCTTTTTCATAATCTCCAGCAAGCTTCATATATTTGTATACATTCATGGTAGCAGCCAGCCTTGAGGATTTGTCCAGATACAGAGCCACCAGATATTCCTCTCCAGGCATTACCCGACAGGTCTGTTCTTTAAACGGCAAAAACAAATCTTTTTCCAGTCCCCAGTCAAGAAAGGCTCCTATTTTTGTTACATCATTCACCTTGAGCACTGACAACTCATCCAACAAAATTTTCGGCTTTGCCGTAGTCGAAATCAGTCTGTCTGCAGAATCTCTGTAAAGAAATACCTTTATTTTATCTCCAAGCTCTGCATGCTCCGGTACCTGCCTGATTGGAAGAAGCACTCTTTCCTCCTCTTTTTCCGCCGGATAATGCTCTGACAGATATACACCAAAATCCGTTTTTTTCACAATATATAATGTCTGATAATTTCCAATTTTTATCATAAATCCTCCTCAAAAAATTATACAATTCATACAATCTGCACGCCCAATCACTATTTATCTGTTTACATACTCACGACTAAAGTCACAAGTATGTGTTCGCTTTCTGTCAAATTTTAACCGCATTGACTGCCAAAAAAATAGCAGCTTTTGAAAGCTGCTATCATAACTGGCCCACAAGGATTCGAACCTTGAAAATGCTGGAGTCAGAGTCCAGTGCCTTACCATTTGGCGATGGGCCAATGTCCTGACGACAGATAATATTATAACATATTCTCAAAAAAAAGCAAGTACTTTTTTTAATTTTTTCAAAAAATATGCTCCAGAATAAAATCCAGAATCTCTTTTGCAACTTCCTTCTTTGTCATAATTGATTTTTCCAGTACCTTATCTCTGGTAATAAATGTAACAATATTGGTATCTGTCCCAAATCCGGCACCTTTCTGTTTTAAATTATTGGCAACAATCATATCAGCTTTTTTCTCCTCCAGCTTTCTTCTGGAATTTTCCACCATATTCTCTGTTTCCATCGAAAACCCGCAGATAAACTGATTTTCTTTTCTGTGCTCTCCAATATATTTTAAAATATCTTCTGTCCTTTCAAGATTTATCGATATATCCCCTTCTTTTTTCTTAATTTTCTCATCGGCAGGATTTATTGGCCTGTAATCTGCCACTGCTGCCGATTTTATAATAATATCCTGTTCATTCATATGCTCTGCTACCGCCTCAAACATATCCCTTGCAGAAATCACAGGAATTACCTTTACAAACGGCGGCGGCGAAATGCTTGTTTTTCCTGTTACAAGTGTTACATCCGCCCCTCGCAGCATTGCATTTTCAGCAAGAGCATATCCCATTTTTCCTGTAGAATGATTGGAAATAAATCTTACAGGGTCTATTTTTTCTATTGTCGGTCCTGCTGTCACAAGCACTTTTTTTCCTGCCATATCCTTTTTCAATGCCAGCTCTCTTAAAATATAGTCAAACAGGACCTGTTCCGAAGGCATTTTCCCAATTCCCTCATCTCCGCATGCCAGATGTCCGGTATCCGGTGTAACAACCTCCATTTCATACTGTTTCAGTTTTCTGATATTATCCTGTACAATTGGATTCAAATACATATTGGTATTCATGGCAGGAGCAATTATTTTTTTGCATCTGCATGCCATAATTGTAGTGGTAAGCATATCATCTGCAATTCCATTCACTATTTTTCCAATTACGTTTGCAGAAGCCGGAGCTACCATAACAAGGTCTGTCTCTTTGGCCAGTGATACATGTTCTACATTATACTGAAAATTTCTATCAAAAGTATCAATCAGGCATTTATTTCCTGTGAGCGTTTCAAATGTAATCGGATTAATAAAATTTACTGCATTCTCCGTCATCAATACTGTTACATCCGCATTCTGTTTTTTGAGCATACTGGCAAGATTTGCTATTTTATAAGCAGCAATACTTCCTGTCACAGCCAGCACAATTTTTTTTCCTTTCAACATTATCAGCCCTCTTTTCTTATCTCTTTTCCTGTTTTTCTGCATTCTGAAGGTCATAGATAATCTTTAATCCCTTCAGCAGCAGCTCTTCATCCACTGTTACCGCCCTTTTGCAATGTGGAATAATCGTTCCCGCAAGTCCGCCTGTCGCTACTACTGTACAGTGATATCCGAGCTCCTGTTCCATCCGTTCAATCATTCCATCCAGACATGCTGCATGGCCGAAAATAATCCCGCTTTTCATACAATCTATGGTATTTTTTCCAATATATTTTGCTGGTGCACAAAGACTTACCTTAAAAAGCTGCGCCGCCTTGGAAACAAGAGAGTCCGCTGAAACTCCGACTCCCGGCATAATACAGCCTCCAATATAATTTCTGTTTTTGTCTACCACTGATACTGTTGTGGCAGTACCAATATCTATAATAATAAGTGGAGCTCCGTATTCATTTACACCTGCCACTGCATCCACCACAAGGTCGCTGCCGAGCTGTCGGGGATTATCCATAAGAATATTCAGCCCCGTTTTAATACCAGAACCGACAATATATGGAGAAACACCAATCAGCTTTTCTATCGCCGCCTTGATAATATTTACCAGAGGAGGTACAACAGACGAAAGAATTGCTCCCGTAATACATGTGTTTTCTATCTTGTATAAATCCAGAACCGTTTTAAATAACACATAATATTCCAGCTCTGTCTTTGAATGGTCTGTTGCCATTCGCTCCTCAAAATAAATTTTTTCATTGTCAATACAGCCAATAACTATATTGGTATTTCCCATATCAATCGCCAATATCATAATATCCTCCAATGTTTAAGTCTATTCTTTATACAAATCTCCAAATACCTGCCTGCACAGATTTTGCAGCATGCTCATGGAAAAAGTATCATCTATCGCCAAAATTGTACTGCGGGATGCCAGCTCATCATTGTAATCCTTTAATTTATATGTTGTTATTTCTCCACAGCCAAATACCCGATGAGTAACAAGAGGCGTCACGCCATAATCCTTTATAAACGCTTTTCCATTATTATCCTTTTCCAGTGTAATTTCTGCCATAGCGCCAAGCATTCTCGGGGCTGCCTGCTGAGCTGAAATAAAATTACCCAGAGAATAATATACCAGCGTCTGGTTTCCAGAAGCACCGCTTATCCATTCCACAGGTTCTATTACATGAGGATGTGCGCCAAGAACAAGGTCAGCCCCATAGTCCGCAAAAAGCTGTGCCCATCTGCGCTGGCTTGAATCAGGTTCATAGACATATTCAGTGCCCCAGTGAGGATATACAATAGTAAAATCTGCAATTTCCTCTGCTCTCTGCAAATCTCTTTTTATCTTTTCTTCATCCAGAAGATTCACAAGATACGGTCGGTCGGATGGAAGCGCAATTCCATTTAAGCCATAAGTATAATTTAACATGGCTATTTTAAATCCATCCTTTTCATAGACATAAATATTGTGATAATCCGCCTCTGTCCGGTTAAGTCCAAGATATTTTATCTGCGGGTATCTGCTGTCCCAGAAATTCATGCAGTTGTCTATTCCCTTCTGTCCTCTGTCCATGGAATGGTTGGTTGCATGCAAAACAACATCAAATCCGGCATTTACCAGTGCATCTCCGACCTCTTCTCTGCAATTAAAATCAGGATAACCACTGATTCCAAATTCTGCTCCTCCTATCATTACCTCCTGATTGACCACTGCCATATCAGCATTCTGTATATCCGATTTGATATGGGTAAAAAAATGGTCATAATTGTAAGTTCCATCCGGCATTTCACCTGTATACTGAACCACATCATGAAGAAGCATATCTCCAATCATAACCAGCTTTACCTGAACAGGAGGCCTAAATTGTGATTCTGATTCCGGTTTCGTCTCTGTCTCCGTGTTTTTTTGCTGCCCACTATTGAAAGAAGCTGTTGTTGTCTGTTCTTTCGGCCTTGCCATTACTTCAATGTCAGTTTTACCCTTTGTTTCTGACGTTTTTTCAGAATTTTTCAGTGCTATTTCATGCCCTGTCAATATAAAAATCAAAATTATGACGGAAACAAGCAACACTCTTATTTTTGTCTTATTATTCATATTATTTATACACCTTCGTATTTTTTACTATCATATAATGTTTTTGCCATATCGTCAATAGAAAGAAATACTTATAAAATAAATATTTCATCCAAAAAAACAGAAAAAGAGTATGAACGAACATACTCTCTCCCTTTCATTTTTGATCCTCTATATCATTGCGCAGGTTATTAATCCCTGTTTGATAATATTATATCGTATCTTCCTCGAAACTCTCTTCTGCTTCCTCTTTTTCAATATAACTGTCAAACATCTTTTCATACAGATAGCTCTGCATAAAAGCATGCAATCCAGGCGACACCAGTGGCAAAATAATAAACAGTCCTCCCAGCCAGCCTATTGAAACAATCAGAAGTGAGCCACCCAGTACCACTACTGTAAATGCCACTGATTCCAGTGCCAGCAACATATGCTGAAACAGAATCTGAACAGTAATGGAAAGAATTTCTTTTCCAGACAAATCAAATCTGGCTATCAATGGAAATATGGTATTTCCTATCATACAAAACAACACCGCCAGAAGAATCGTTCCTGCTCTCATAACATAGGCAAATCCGCCTGACATATACCGAAACACATACTGGCTGTTAATCAGCATAACGATTGTAACCAGCAAAGTCGGCATCCACATCAGAGTAGACTGCCAAAAATTATCCCGAAATGCTTTGAAATAATCTCCAAAAAAAGCAAACTGGCGCTCCTCTATCATTTTATTCAACACCGTATACATCGCTGTTGCAGATGCACCTATGGTAACAACAGGGATACTTGTAACCAAAAACAATATGTTTAAAAGAAATACCCATCCAAGCTTTTTAAAAAATGAAAAAAAAGAATTTTCCAGATTGAGGAAGCCTTTTATACTATCTATCATATCTATTTCGCCTTTATATATTCGTCGATAGACTGTGCTGCTGTTTTGCCAGCACCCATGGCAAGAATGACAGTTGCAGCTCCTGTAACCGCGTCCCCTCCAGCATAAATGCCCTCTCTTGAAGTCAGTCCTGTCTCTTCCTCTGCAATAATTCCGCCCCATTTCTGTGTAGCAAGACCTTCTGTTGTATTTTTAATCAGTGGATTTGGAGAAGTTCCAAGCGCCATAATCACACAGTCTACTGCTATTTCAAATTCCGAGCCTTCTTTAACCACAGGCCTTCTTCTTCCCGATGCATCCGGCTCTCCAAGTTCCATTTCCACACAGCGAATACCTCCAACAAATCTATTTTCATCTGCAAGAATCTCCACAGGATTTGTCAGAAATTTGAAAATAATTCCCTCCTCTTCTGCATGGTCTACCTCTTCTGCTCTCGCCGGCAGCTCTGTACGGGAACGGCGGTAAATAATATAAACCTCCTCTGCACCAAGCCTCAATGCAGACCTCGCGGCATCCATTGCCACATTTCCTCCGCCTACAACCGCTACTCTCCTGCTGTGTTTAATTGGGGTATCTGAATCTTCCTTATAGGATTTCATAAGATTTACCCTTGTCAGAAATTCATTGGCAGAATAAACCCCTTTAAGGTTTTCACCTGGTATATTCATAAACTTTGGAAGACCTGCACCAGAACCGATAAATACAGCTTCAAATCCATATTCTTCTTTCAGTTCGTCAATAGATAACACCTTTCCAATTACCATATTGGTTTCTATCTTTACACCGAGAGCTTTCAGTCCGTCGATTTCCTTCTGTACAATTGATTTTGGAAGACGAAACTCCGGAATTCCATAAACAAGCACACCGCCAGCCAGATGAAGCGCTTCAAACATGGTCACCTCATACCCCTTTTTGGCAAGCTCTCCCGCGCAGGTCAGACCTGCAGGACCGGAACCGATCACTGCCACCTTGTGTCCATTTGACTCCGGTTTTTTCAAGTCTTCCTTACAGTTTTCATTGTGGTAGTCAGCCACAAATCTTTCCAGACGTCCTATTCCTACAGGCTCAGCCTTAATTCCCCGCACACATTTCCCTTCACACTGGGTTTCCTGAGGACACACACGGCCACATACTGCCGGAAGTGAACTTGCCTGTGCAATCACCTGATAAGCTTCTTCAAACTTTCCCTCTGCGACTTCCTTTATAAATCCCGGAATATCAATATTGACCGGACATCCCGCTACGCAATTTTTTGTTTTGCAGTTCAGACACCTCTGTGCCTCATCTATTGCCTGTTCTTTTGTATATCCAAGTGCTACTTCATCAAAATTCTTATTTCGTATTTCCGGCGCCTGAACCGGCATTTCATTTTTCTTTGCTGACATATTCGGCATAATTACTGTACCTCCTTTGTATATAAGTTACAGGTTTCTTCACGTTTTTTCTGTTCAAAAGGTCTGTACATTGTTCCCCTGTCCATTGCCTCATCAAAATCTACAAGGTGTCCGTCAAAATCCGGTCCATCTACACAGGCAAATTTTGTTTCACCACCCACTGTCAGTCTGCAGCCGCCACACATTCCTGTTCCATCAACCATAATCGGATTCATGCTGACAATTGTTTTGATTCCATATTCCTTCGTGAGTGCACAGACAAACTTCATCATAATTACAGGGCCAATTGCAATGACTTCGTCATAGGTTTCACCACTTTCAATTAAATCCTTTAATGCATTTGTAACAAGTCCCTTTGTTCCCCATGTGCCATCATCTGACATTTTTACAAATTTATCACTGACTTTCTCAAATTCTTCTTCCAGAATTACCAGCTCCTGTCCTCGAAAGCCCACAATGGAATGTACCTCTGCCCCCAGTTCATGAAGCTTCTTTGCCACAGGATATGCAATAGCACTTCCCACGCCTCCTCCGATAACTGCCACTTTTTTTAATCCTTCAAGCTCTGAAGCGGCTCCCAGAGGACCTACAAAATCCTGTATGTATTCCCCTTCCTTCAGATGTCCAAGCTTTTCTGTTGTAGCTCCCACCTTCTGAAAAATAATCGTAACCGTTCCGGCTGTTTTGTCTGTATCTGCTATTGTAAGAGGGATACGCTCTCCCTCCTCATCTGTCCTTAAAATAATAAACTGTCCTGGTTCTGCTTTTCTGGCGACCAGCGGAGCTTCAATATCCATACGGGTAACGGTTGGATTCAGTTCTGCTTTCTTTATAATCTTATACATAAGATTTGTTCTCTCCTTTCAACCTTTGCAATACATGCATATAATTTCTATCACATGCAGTTTTTATAACATACCAATTTTATAATACACCGGTTTTTATAGTATCATATTTCTTTGATAAATTCAACTGTTCTGCGTTATATATCCATGATATAATTTTTAAATATTCTGAATATTTGCTGTTTTTCCATATAAATTCTGTATCATTTACAAATTATTCATATTTTATTTATTAATTTTTTACAGCATCCCCATTTTTTATTAAAGTCTATCCTATATATTTAAACCGTCGAAACATTACCAATATTTTTTCGATATTTTTTTCATAATATTATCCTGTATTATATTACAGGATTCTCCTCCCTTTTTATTATATAATAACTATTCAATTATGCAGTTAATATTTTTTGTATAAATCTATTGATTGCAAAATAACATGTAGAAGAGTTATCACAGATTTGTGATAACTCTTCTACATGTTATATTTTCTTTGAAACAGCAGACTATAATAGCTTATTTCTTTTTATTCTTTTAATATTTCCTCCAGAAAGCGAATTTCAATATTGAGCTTCTGTGCAAGTCTTATGGAAGCGGTATTTTCTTTGTATATACGACAGATAATCTCTTTTCTGTCAAGTCCCTGCACCTGCTCCATATAATTTAACACCGCTTCACATGCCTCCAGCGCATATCCCTGATGCCAGTATGTTGAAGCAAGCATATATCCAAGCTCAAATTCTCCGTCAGAATTATTTTCTACGCCTGCTCTTCCTATTATCGTTCCATCCTTTAATGTAATCAGCCATATTCCAAAGCCATAAAATTTGTAAATGGTATTATAATAAGAGCGCATATATTCCTGCTCTTCTGCTCTGTCTTCAAACAAACCCTGTAAATACTCCGTCATTTTGGAATCCTCATACAGATGATAGATTTCATCCACATCCTCTGGAACCATTTCCCGCAGCATCAGACGAGCTGTTGTCAGTGCTGTTCATGGTTCACCGAAATGATGCGCATGAACCATACGAAGAAATGCTTCATCAATCGCCACAAAATCTTCAAAAAGATAGTCTGCACCGGACAAACTCTGATTTCCCGAATTTGGATTTATAAAACCTGCACATGGAATATTTGCGGCAGCAGCCGCATTTGTACCATTTTCAGAATCTTCTATTACAATACATTCTTCCGGTAAAACGCCAAGCGCCTCCACTGTTCTTAAAAAAATATCTGGAAACGGCTTTGGTCTCTCAAGCTCTGCACCGCTGACTACTGCATCAAAACAGTCTGAAATCCCGAGCATCGCAAGATTGTCCATAATCTTAAAACGCTTGGAAGAAGATGCAACTGCTATGAGATAGCCATGTTTTCGGAGCTCGCGCACAAATTCCGCAGCGCCCTTTACCGGAGGATACCCCTCTGCCTCTACAAGCTGTTCAAGGATTTCATCGTTCATTTGATTCAGTTCTTCGGCAGAATATTCTGTAATATGAAAATCTTCTTTTATTGTATTCCACAAATAGGAAACTGTGGAACCAATAAACTGCATATAATATTCATAATCCAAATCTATATCAAAATATTTCTTCATAGTGATACTGTTCGATTTATAATGAAGTGCTTCGCTATCCACAAGAACCCCGTCCATATCGAAAATTACTGCTTTTAACATTTTTGCGGCTCCGGATAAGATACATCAAAGGTTTCCACTGTTACTTTTTTCATTTTCTGTGATTCTAACGGTCTGTCATTCCAGTCTGTTGGTGTCTCTGCAATCTGATTGACAATATCCATTCCCTCAATTACCCTGCCAAACGCCGCATATTCTCCATCTAAATGCGGTGCAGTTTTATGCATAATAAAAAACTGAGAACCTGCAGAATCCGGATGCTTGGACCTTGCCATAGAAAGAACACCTTCCTCATGCATTAAATCATTATCAAAGCCATTGTGTGAAAATTCTCCCACAATATTGTAACCTGGTCCACCTGTTCCGGTTCCTTCCGGACAACCGCCCTGAATCATAAAGTTCTGGATAACTCTGTGAAAAATCAAACCGTCATAAAAACCGGATTTTACAAGAGAAATAAAATTATTTACTGTATTTTCTGCTTTTTTTGGATATAATTCAGCTTTGATAATCCCTCCATTTTCCATTTCAAATGTTACAATTGGTTTTGATACTTCTGACATTTTTTCCTCCATCTCTGCTCTTTGCAGTATTATTTAAATTCTTATATTTATAATAGTATGTATTCATACTCAACACTTTAAACAGACAATTAAAATTTTCTTCCACCTCCGCCATGACTTCTTCCGCTGCTGCTGGAATGGTGAGAGCCTCCTCCACTGTTGCCCTTGGAAGATGTATTGCTGGAACTTTGTATTGTATGACTGACTGTACTTCGTCGAATAAACTTATCCTGCGTCAGCCCAAGCTGAAACCCATTTTCTGTCTGATAGGTTCTTCCACTGGCGGTCATTCCATTTCCTTTGTGATTCAGCATAAATGGAATCGTAATCAAAGAAATAATTGCCCCGATAATAAAATCAACCAGCGGATTTCTAAAAATTGTAAAAAAGGTCTTGTTGTGATATCCTTTATATTTCATATGATAGAAATCAACCCCCGTCTTATCTTTTGTCACAATTCCTTTTTCATTATAATCAAAATTATATTTGCCGATTTTGTCAAATTCTTTTCGATTTTGCTCATAGAAATCGTGGTAATCCTGATATTTTCCTGTATTCCACTCTTCTATTATATTTTTATACAAATCGGTATTGACCGCCATATTTGTATAGTAAACAACATCTTCACAAAACTCTTCACAAAGCCTTTTATAATGTCCCGCAGATGCATTGTCTGTGATGTCATCCAAAATAGTTTCAATCACTGTATCGTTAAAATAAAGAATTGCAATTCCTGCAGTTGATATATAAATCTCTCTTGCCTGCATATCCACAAGCAAAAGTATTCCCGTATCGCCAAAACCTCCATAATCATAAAAATCATCTGCCAGACGTCTCTGACTGTATCCCAGATTCTTATCTACTGTCAGTACAACAATATCTAGCTTTGTATTTTCAGCGGCTCTGTCAATTTCCTTTTGAATCTTTGTTTTTTCAGAATCTGTGAGCAGATTTGCAAAGTCATAAACCTTATCTGCAGAATTTACTTTATCAGTATAATCCTGTATTTGCGTATATTCATCTGCCAAAACAGGAAATGCCATAAACCAAAAAACAACTATAACTGACAGAACTTGTATGAATCTTTTCATCCAAAAAAACCTCCCATCAATAACAGCAATGCCATAATACCTGCTGTGATTCCCCCAAACCATGCTGCAATTTTCGCAGGGGAATTGGGGAGCTCTCCCACCTGTTTTCCTGTCTGCCCATTGATAGCAAAACTTTTATTCTCTCCTTTATAACGGTAAGTAATCATCCACACTGGAAGCAGAGTATAATCTGCTTTATTTCTGTGAAGTGAAATCTGATTTCTCAAAATATGTGTGCTGCTGTATCCTGTAATACTGTTTCTCATATCCTGAAGAATATAGTTGTTCACCCGTTCCTCCACCCGTCCGGTCATCTGTGTATCGTTGCTTTCGTAGTTATATTTTTCAGATTCATATCCGGAGAGATATGGCATTTCAAATTCTTTCAATTCATTGTAATGATATGGCTCCATCAAATCCATTATATCATCCGGCATTCTTTCGGAAGCATCCACGGGAATTTTCTGATAATTGCTAAATCCCTGACGCTCTACTATATAATAATCTGTATGAACAAATTCGGTATTTCCCCGCCTTTGACGGTAAATCTTTGTACATTCTGCCGATGCACTGATTTCGGCACGATAATCATAGAGCCAAAATGGAACATAAATTCCTTTTATATTCTCTAACGTGGCCTTCTGTTTAAAGACCGACGGTGTAAACATACCTCTGCAAAGCCATTCACGAAAGCTTTGTTTCGCCTGTTCTTTGTTTATCTTAAAAGGAATGACTCCAACCGGCTTCCATATCCCGTTCAGTCTTTCCTGAATCAAAGCAGAACTGCCACAGTAACAGCAGGTGGTCGCCGTTGTATATTCATCCGTTATAAGCTGTGCACCACAGCTCTGACAGGTATAGCCATGAAAGCTTTGTCGTGCCTGTGTGTCCTCCATATCAGATGCTGAGTGATTTTCTGTTCTGTTTTCACCGGCTTCATTTCGGCTCAGCTGCTCTACGCTGACCTCTGTACCACAATAGGCACATACCAGTGCATCTGTTCCCGGTGTATATTCCAGCGAGGCACCACAGCCGGGACATCTATATGTATTCGCCATAATATTTCATTCCCTCTATATCATTCTGACCTTTTTATGGTAATCTGGTTTTTTCAAATATTGTCGCTTTTGACTCTATTCTCAATGTATTATAACAATCTCTTCCTTTATCTGCAATCTTTTTTTGAATAAATCAAAAAAAGGAATACTGTCTGTCTAAAAACAGAATAGCATTCCTTTTTTCTTTTATTGATAACTCACAGACAAAATCTTAAACCTCAAATGTCAAATCACCATAAGAAGGAACCGGCCAGAAATCTTTATCTACCAGCATTTCCAGCTTGTCAACCGGAGTTCTCAGATTATCCATATCCACCATAACTGTATCTTTATAGAAGAATGCTCTCTCTTTGCCTTCCTTTTTCAAGCCCTCCGCCTGTGATTTTTTAAGTTTCTCAAGCGCAGCCTTTGCCTCTTTCAGCAATTCAGAAATACTGCATAACATCTCAGACTGTACAGAAGTATCCGCACCTGCTTCCTTTACCAAAAGTACAGTATCTGCAAGCTCCTTTGTATATTTAATCACAGATGGTATGTACTGCTTTGTAGCCATATCAATCATTGTGAGTGCTTCAATATTAACTACCTTGGAATATTGTTCATATAAAATTTCTTCTCTGGACTCCAGCTCTTTTCTGGTAAAAATTCCAAATCTTTCAAACAAAGCAACTGCTTTATCCGTTGTCAGTGTCTCCACTGCATCCACCATGGATTTAATATTTGGAAGTCCTCTTCTCTCAGCCTCTGCCACCCATTCCGGAGCATATCCGTTGCCATTGAAAATGATTCTCTGATGCTCTGTCATATATTTTTTAATCAACGCATCACAGGCAAGGTTAAAGTTTTCGGCCTTTTCCAGTTCATCTGCCGCTTCACAGAACGCTTCTGCTACAATGGCGTTTAATGTAGTATTTGGACTTGCAATCGAATCCTTTGAACCCACCATACGGAACTCAAATTTATTTCCTGTAAAAGCAAATGGTGAAGTTCTGTTTCTGTCTGTCGCATCCTTGCTGATATCAGAAAGAGTGCTTACACCGGTTTCCAGCTTACCGCCCTCAAGACTTGTTGTGGCTGTACCCTCTTTGATAATATGGTCCACAATATCCTCAAGCTGTTCTCCAAGAAACATGGAAATAATCGCAGGAGGAGCCTCATTTGCTCCCAGTCTGTGGTCATTTCCCACATCGGAAGCAGATTGGCGAAGCAAATCTGCATGTCTGTCAACAGCCTTCATAATACATGCAAGTACCAGAAGAAACTGTCTGTTTTTATTTGGCTCATCCCCCGGGTCCAGCATATTTACGCCATTATCAGTATTAATTGACCAGTTATTATGCTTTCCTGAACCATTTACCCCTGCAAATGGCTTTTCATGAAGAAGACACGAGAGTCCCTGACGCTCGGAAACCTCTTTCATAACCTCCATAACAATCTGGTTATGGTCTACTGCCACATTTGCCGTATTGTAAATAGTAGCCAGCTCATGCTGTGCCGGAGCAACCTCATTGTGCTGTGTCTTTGCAGTAATGCCGAGTTTCCACAGCTCAATATTCAAATCATGCATAAATGCGCCAACGCGCTCTCTGATTGTTCCAAAATAATGGTCATCAAGCTCCTGACCTTTTGGAGCCGGTGCACCAAACAGAGTTCTTCCTGTATAGATAAGGTCCTTTCTGGCAAGGAAATTCTTTCTGTCCACAAGAAAATATTCCTGCTCTGGTCCTACACTCGGGGTAACCTTAGTCGCTTCTGTGTTGCCAAACAATCTTACAATACGAAGTGCCTGCTTGCTGACTGCCTCCATGGAACGAAGCAGCGGAGTTTTCTTATCAAGCGCCTCTCCTGTATAAGAACAGAAAGCAGTCGGAATACAGAGAATCACTCCTGTTGCGCCTTCTGTTAAAAATACCGGTGATGTAACATCCCAAATCGTATAGCCTCTTGCCTCAAAGGTAGCTCTCAATCCACCTGATGGAAAAGAGGAAGCATCCGGCTCACCTTTGATTAATTCCTTGCCCGAAAATTCCATCAGCATCCTGCCCTCTGCATCGGCATTTGTAACAAATGAATCATGTTTTTCAGCCGTTACGCCCGTCAATGGCTGGAACCAGTGCGTATAATGTGTTGCTCCATGCTCTACTGCCCAATCCTTCATTGCCTTTGCAACAATATCCGCAGTAGATGGCGACAATTCTCCGCCATGTTCAATAATGTTCTTTACTTCGTAAAAAACCTTCTTGGTCAGACGCTCTCTCATTTTTTCCAGTGTAAATACGTTCTGTCCAAAAATCTCCTCGACGTTTAATACTTCACTCATACTTTCTTTTCCTTTCTTTTTTAATCTTATTATGCATTTCACATAGAATTCTGTCCATATCATGCAGTATATTTATATAATAAAAACCTGCAGATTTATTCCTGTGAAAAGAACAAAGCACCCGCGCACTCGAAATTTTTGAAAATTTTCCCGCGCTTTGTTCAACAAGAGCTGCATTATGAGAAATATAAGGTAATTTCCCATAAAGTAAAAACAGGCGCTCCAAAAAAAGCTGGAACGCCATTGTTCTTGCATAATAAAAACTATAATTATCAGGCCTGCTGCCCTCTACATACATAAGATACACTATTTTTTAAAAAATTGCAAGTACTTTTTTAAAATCTTTTATTTTTCAGGCCGCTGGCGGCTGCTTCTTTGTTTCTGAAGACGCCGGTGTTGTAGTATCCGGTTCTTTTGTAGAAGGAGGCGGCGCCGGTGTCGTAGTTTCTGGTGGTGTTTCCGGCTCTGTCGGTTTTGGAGGGGGTGAAGTTGTCTCTGGTTCTGTCGTAGTCTCCGGTGATGGTTCCGGTTCTGTCGGCTGTGGTGTCTCCGGCTCTGTCGGTTTTGGTGTCTCCGGTTCCGTGACCGGCTCAACGTTTGTCGATGGTTCCGGTTCTGTCGGCTGTGGTGTCTCCGGCTCCGTAACATCCTCTGAAGTTGTTTCCTCCTCATCACCGTTTCCTATATTTACAATATCTCTGGAAGCAGCCATCACTGCACCTTCCGGTATATTCGGAACATCATTGATTTCCTCACGTCTGACAGCCTGCACAATCATCCTCTTTTCGTCTGTTTCACAACAGGTAGAAAGTGTGATAATTTTATCCTCTGCCGTAATTTCGCCTGCCTCTGTAAAATTGTGTATGGACCTTTCCTTACAGTCATTTACATATTTTTGAAAAGTTTCGTCATTTTCAAAGGAATATGTATATGTCCATCCACCCTCTGCCTCTGTCTTATATGCTGCAAAAATATAATATTTATAATGTTTGTATCCCACATATACATCAAGCGTCGGATGATTTTTATAATACTCCGGGTCGTCGTCACAATAATAATACCAGTTCAGAGAACCAAACATAATATTATTGACTCTCTTTCCCATATTATGCCCATATATAATACAGTTTCTCGCTTCAAGTCCTTCTGTTATTCTATAATCCACAAATATGCTTCCAACGCTGCTTACCTGATTATTCGGCAGATGATTCAAATAATAATCATTATCTGAATGTTGTAAAATCGGGTTGTCAATATAATCTCCATTATCCTGCCGGATATATCCCACTGCATCTGAATTATAGGAAATCATTTTTTCATAATCCCATATAAACTGACTTCCACCAGTGTTGTTTGATATCACTACACCCTGCTCATCTGTCATTTCTTCATTTACAGGCTCATCGGAAATAAACATGTTCTTTACTTCATCAAATACTTCCATACTCTCCTTACTCTCAATATAAATCAAAGTAAGACGGTATGCGGAATACATAAATACGCCAAGTGCAACTATCATTACTGCATATCTGATTATTTTCTGCCTCATATCAATCTCCCGTATACCAAAGAAGTGCCTTTATACGGCACTCCTCTGGAGATAAACTTGTGTTAATCAGCCTTTCGCTGACTGTAATACTACTCTACTCTGCTTTTCCTACAGAACCAAATAATTCCATCTTTTCCTTTACAGTTTCCTTAATAGCCTCAAAGCCTGGTGCTAGAAGCTTTCTCGGGTCATAGCCCTTACCTTTTTCATCCTTTCCTTCTTCGATATATTTGCGGGTAGCTGCCGCAAAGGAAAGCTGACATTCTGTATTTACATTGATTTTTGCTACACCAAGTGAAATTGCCTTCTGAATCATATCATCTGGAATACCTGTACCTCCATGAAGCACCAATGGCATCTCGCCAGTAAGCTGCTGAACTGCATCCAGAGTTTCAAAGCTCAGACCTTCCCAGTTTTCAGGATATTTTCCATGAATATTTCCAATACCTGCCGCCAGCATATCTACACCCAAATCAGCGATTGCCTTGCACTCGTTCGGGTCTGCACATTCACCCTTGCCTACTACGCCGTCTTCTTCACCGCCGATAGCGCCTACCTCTGCTTCCAGTGACATGCCTTTTTCTTTTACAATTTTTACCAGCTCGGTTGTCTTCGCTACGTTTTCATCAATCGGATAGTGAGAACCGTCAAACATAATTGATGAAAACCCTGCCTCTATACATTTCAGACATCCTTCGTAGCTGCCATGGTCAAGATGAAGAGCCACCGGAACTGTAATCTTTAACTCTTCCAACATTCCGTTTACCATGCCTACTACAGTCTTATAACCACACATATACTTGCCTGCACCTTCAGATACACCAAGAATAACTGGTGATTTCAGCTCTTCTGCAGTGAGAAGAATTGCTTTTGTCCACTCAAGATTGTTGATATTGAACTGACCAACTGCATAGTGACCTGCTTTTGCCTTTTGTAACATTTCTTTTGCTGATACTAACATTTTTTCCTCCATTCCGGCATTGAACGCCGATTTCTTTTGCTATAGATAGATTATAACCTATTTATTTTTCAAATACAAGCATTTGATATATTTGTAAATGAATTTTTCGTAAATTTTTCCCTGTTCGTACATGGATTGTCCATACTTTTGCACAAAATGATACAATTTATCCACTTCCTCTTCTTCCATACTCCCTTTTGGCCCATACCGGAACTTGTCAAGCACTTTCAGTACATACCATGCTTCCTCTGTGGACAATTCCGGCAGAGAATGATTAAGAAGTACTGCCTTGTCCTCATTTGTTTCAGCTTCTTCCATATTTATCTTAAAAATGTCAAATATTTCTTTCAACTGCCGTTCCATTTCTCCAAGTCTTGCAGACTTGCTGCCGGTTTCCAGTTTTTTAAGTGTCCGGCGGCTGACGATCTGATATCTGAAAAGAACTACTGCTATCACAGCCAGAAGAAACAGTATTCCTTTTATCAGCACTTTTGCCTGAGGACTGAGAGATTTAGAGATAGTTCCTCCATTTTTCTGCTCCTGTTTTGGGGCAGTTGTTGTAGTTTTTTGAGGATTCTGCATAGTGCTTTCATCTGAATTTGTTGATGTTGGCTGATAATTATTTGCGGCAGTGGTATTTTGCGCCGGATTTTGTGGAGCTGTCGTTTCATGATTTACTTCAAAGTTCTCCGTACCTGGTGTTACTTCTACCGGAACCCAGCCAAGGCCCTCCTGATAAATTTCTACCCATGCATGAGCAGATTTATCTGTAATATTATATTTTACAGTATTCCCGTTTCTTTCTACGATACATTTATTATCTGCAAAATATCCCTCTGCATATCTTGCCGGAATCCCCATGCTGCGAAACATCATAACTGCCGCGGAGGCAAAATGTATGCAATATCCTGTTTTCCTCGCCATAAAATCATTGATAAAATCGGCATTTTCATTCTTGCGAACAATATTAATATTGTAGGTAAATCCATTCTGACTGAAATACCTGCGGATATACTGGGCATATGGCTCATATCCCAGAGTACGGTACTGATAATCTCCACGGGCAAGTTCAATCTGCTTTCCCTGATAAATTGTGGAAACAGCAGAAAATTTTTCTTTCAGTTCCCCAAGTTCCTCTGGAACCTGTGTATAATTTTGCTCTACATATTCGGCATAAAGTTTTTCCAACGCTATCATGCTTTTCATTTCTTTCCCGAAAGATTCGTCTTCCGGTATGATGACAATATGTGGATAATCTCCAAATTTATCGCGCACCATATTTATATTTAAACTGTTCTCAAGCATATATCCTGAAAACCTCACCGTTTTTCCTATGTCCTCCTTGGAAAAATATTCATAGCCATCTCCGCCTATTGTTCCCTCTGTTCCCGTTTTGGAAAAATAAGGTCTGTAAATATTGGTATCTTCCTCAAGATGACTTTGAATCTGCATATCATAACTGGTATCCATATCCTGCTGTGCAGTGACATAATAAAGTCCCATTGACTGACAATCAGCAAAATATTGTGCAAGTTTTTCACGAAAAGCCGCCGCTTCTGTAAAATAAATATTTAAATACGTATTATCCTGTTCTCTGTAATTAAGAGTCTCAAATGCTTTTTTTAAATACTCCTCTTCTTTTTTTATTTCACTGTTACTCCTCTCTTTCCATACATCCCCTTCATAATCGGTTCCCGCAAAGGATTTTAAATAAATTCCTCTTTGTATTGGGGTTCCTCCACCATAAATATTCATGGTCAGAACCAGTTCTCCGGTATAAGATACAGGCACGGTATCGTCAAGATTTCCTCTTTTACCGGAAACAAGCACTGGTTCCTTTTTAAATAAATCGGACAGAATCCGTATGCCTCCTTTGAGATTTCCTTCCTCCAGCACAGAATTTATCACAGATTTACATTCTGTCATCCATTCTGGTCTCTGATATCCACCCCAGAAAATATGAAACAGCACTATACAAAATGCAGCCATTGTTACAATCATGGTCATACATCCGGAAAAAAACGCCACATTTCCCGTATATGGATAATCATCTGACAGATATTTTCGTTTTTTCTTTTTCCCAAAGCCGATAGCGGAATGAATCGCAAAAATTGCCGGAAAATAAATAAGTCCAAACAATACAACATAACTAGGCGGAACATATCCTACAATCATGGAAATACTAATCAGAGGCACTACAATCAGGAGATGTACCAGCAGAACAAACTCCATGCAGAAATTATAAATCACATCTGCCACGGCATAAGTAATCAGTATCAGCAACCAGTCAAGCTCAGGACTGCTATACTCAAAAAATCCATAATCTCCCTCTGATACAATAATATCCATGCCAAATGCATCGATAATATTCGACACCCCGTCAAAAACAAAAAATACCCCTCCGAATATCAGAATCAGAAGATATCCTCCAAATATGACAATATTTCGTATTCTTCCGATTCTTTTTTCTTCCATGCCTTCTCCAATTACATTTAATATAAAATGAATCAGTATAAAAAAGGAAACTGTAATAAATGGCACAGAAATAAAATCTCTTTCAAAAAATATCACATCATATATGGAAAAAACTGCCATACCTGCTGCAAGCAGCGCAATAAATGACTGTAGTGCCATATATTTAAAATTGTCACCTGTATGCTTTATTTTTTTCTGGCAGCGTATTTTGTCATTGTACGGCTCAAGAAAAGGTCTGAAACTGTCTGTATGTTCCTGCTGCTCTGTTACTTCTAGATGAAGCACAGTATTATTTTCAAGAAAATATTGTTTTTTATCCTCTGTGTTATCCTTATCTGTTCCTTCCGGTTCCTGAATATTGATATAAATGGCATTATGAGGAAGCTGCTCTTTTTTTATATTTTCTGTAGTAATATAGATATTCGTTCCTGTATTTGTATCTCTCTGCAAACTATCTGAAAAATTTGAATTTTTTTCATTACAGTCGCAAATCAGCCTCAAAAGATGATTTGCTTCTGTCTCACATGCTCCCTTTTCTCCATACCCTGTAAGGTCAAAGGGAATATTCTGAGAATTGCAGGTGCTTATCAGCGAATAGACAACCCCCAGCAGTTTATCACTGCTCTCATACCTGAATTTTGCATCCACAAATGTATCTACATGGATATGCACTTTTTCGTCTACAGTATTTCCAAAATGCTTTACAATCAGCTCATCTGATTTGGAACTTAGTTTCCAGTGTATATTTCTGACATCGTCTCCTTCATGATATTCATCAATAGCGATAATTTCTCCGCGGTTTTCTCCTCTTTTTCCAGTCGAAAATTCTTCATTTTCATCCTCATCTACTCCATAACGGCTGTTTCTGATAAAAAAATCCATCTTGTTTGCAAAATCCGGAAAAATATAAAGAAGCGTCTCTATATTCAGTTTCTTTTTGTAAACACTGAGAAAAAAGAAATCATATACACGAATCTGTTTGATTCTGACAGTCATTATTCCATAATGATGAAAAAGCATATCCATACCAAAATTACGAATCGTGCGAGGTTCTGCATTTACTACTATGATACGCTTCTCTTTATGTCCAAAATAATCCACAATCTCTACTTTCAATTCAATCCTTGCCGCTGGAAATATAGTATCATTGTCAATCATAATATATTTCCTGATGCCGTTGTCTTTTTGACAATATTCCTCCTGTTCATCAAAATATACCTTCAATCTCCGCGCCATCAGGAAATTAACAATTCCTATTACAACAGGAACCACAATGCCGACTTTAAATATCAGTTCTGTTTGCCAGCTGTTGTACATAATCATAATCCAGAACAATAGAATGAAAATCACACTGTAAACAATTCTGTTTTTTCTCATAATGGTATATTCCCTTCCATATATTACTTTTCAACGGAGATTTGTCTGATCGCCTCACCAATCATCTCCCTTATTTTTAACCCCTGAGTTTTGCCCCTTCCCGACAAAATAATTCTGTGATTTGCTGTATCATAAAATACCTTTTTGATATCATCCGGCACTACATAATTTCGCCCCTCGATATAGGCCCATGCCTGCGCTGCCTTTACTACTGCAAGTGTTCCCCGCGGGCTGACTCCCAATTCAATATTTGAATTGTTCCGCGTAGTATTCACAAGCTTTACCACATATTCTGCAATCTTTTCATGTACAAATACCTGAGAAACCTCTTTTTGTATATAGGCCAAATCCTCTCGGTTAATGACAGCCTGTACCTTTTGTATCAGATTTCCTTCCTCTTTTTTACTAATCAGCAGCTTTACTTCATCTTCCGGACTTGGATACCCCATATAAAGCCGAAACATAAATCGGTCAAGCTGTGATTCAGGCAGCATTGCCGTTCCTACTGAACCGATAGGATTCTGTGTTGCAATCACAAAAAAAGGACTTGGGACCTTTTTTGTTTTTCCGTCTACTGTTACTTTTCTTTCCTCCATAACCTCCAGAAGCGCTGCCTGTGTTTTGGAGGAAGTTCTGTTTATCTCATCGGCAAGCAGAAGATTACACATCACTGCTCCCGATTTATATACAAATTCATTTTTTGCTTTATCAAACATCGTAAATCCAGTAATATCTGACGGCATTACATCTGTAGTAAACTGGATTCGCTTGTTATCCAGTCCCATTGCCGCTGCAAACGCTTTTGCCATTGTCGTTTTTCCTACCCCCGGTATGTCTTCTATCAAAATATGACCACCTGCAATAATTGCGGCAGTTACTTTTCTTATAACGTCCTCTTTTCCCAATACTACCTGATTTACCTGGTTTATAATCTCATTACATGCTTCTGTACCTGTCATGTGACTTGTCCTCCGTTGCATTTCAATTCTGTGATACTTCTATCATATTTTAAAATTAACTTTTTTACAAGTAATTTTCATAAAAAATGAAAAATTTTTGTTTTTCTATTGTATATTCTACAGGTTTTTTGTATCATAGATATAACTGTTTACATATAAAACCAAGGAGGAAATCATGAACACAAATAAGCAGAAAAATTTACTGATAGATGATATGCATTTTTCTATACCTGATGAGGAACAAAAAATGCTGATTGCACGTGTTTCTTCTCAAAAATTTAAGGAAGCATTTTACAAACGCTTTTTTATTTCACTGATAGTTGCCTTTATTTTTTTTACAGTCGAATTTATTGCGCGTACCTATACCAACCGTCATGCCGTATCTCGTTTCTTTCACTATCCAGGAGCCGAAACGATTCCCAGTATGATAATCTTTGTCGTTTTTACTTTTCTAATTTTCAATGTGGTTTCTTTTGCTTATATGTACACAAAAATACAAATGAATGACATATCAGCAAAATATGAATGTATGCAGGGAATTATTACTGAAAAATATGATGGCAGACATCTTTCACAATCATCGGGAGAAGCCAGCAGAAATTATATTCTGTTTAGCAATGAAGAAGGCCACTGTACCACTGCTCTCTCTGTTAAAAATTTGCGAATCTTTCAGTCTATTGAGGCAGGAGATAAAATTCTGGTAATCAGATATAAACCTCTGGGAATTGCAAACTATACATTTATTCCTTTACAGGAAAAACAGAAGGCATAAAAAAGTAAAAAGTGCACAACCTAAAAATTGTACTTTAATTTTTTCTTTAGAGGAATATTTTTATGTATAAGACAAGGTTGTGCAGGAATCTGGAAATCCTGCGTTCTGAACTGGCAGCCATGGGGACCTCCCGTTTTGCCGAAACCAGAAACTTTATACAGCATGGGCATACAAGTGTATATACACATTGTATTTCTGTCGCCTATACAAGCTGCATGATTGCCGCAAGGTTCAACTTGAAAGTGGATATCCCAAAACTTGTACGTGGTGCACTGCTGCATGATTACTTTTTATATGACTGGCATAATGCCAGAAGCTTGCTGCTTCACGGTTTTACTCATCCAAAACGTGCACTGGTAAATGCATGTGAAGAATTCAGGCTCTCTCCTCTTGAATGTAATATTATTTCCAGACATATGTTTCCTTTAACTCCTATCCCTCCTCTGTGTATGGAAGGATGGATTGTAAACATTGCGGATAAATATTGTTTTGTTCGAGAAAGTTTTGCCGGTGAAAAATCATGGGCTGCCTGAGGCAGCCCAGATTTTTATTGGGTAACCAGTATGATTTTCAATTGATTATATCCTGTTAACTGCACTATTTTCTGTTATTATTCATGCAGGAATCCATACAGAAATGATCAAAGCTTGGATTAAATGCATAGAAATTATTAAAATCCAGTTCATCCTGAACAATTCTAAGCGCTTCCCCGAACCTCTGGAAATGCACAATTTCTCTCGCTCTTAAAAATCTGATTGGGTCAGCAACATCCGGGTCCTTTACCATTCTCAAAATATTGTCATAGGTAGTTCTTGCCTTTTGTTCTGCTGCCATATCTTCAAACAAATCTGTAATCGGGTCTCCTGTTACCTGAAACTGTGAGGCTGTAAACGGCATACCAGAAGCTGCCTGAGGCCATACTCCCGTGGTATGGTCCACATAATACTGGTCAAATCCCGACGCCTTGATTTCTTCAGGTGTAAGATTGCATGTCAGTTGATGAACAATCGTACCTACAATTTCAAGATGTGCCAGTTCACCTGCTCATTGAGGTTGGAAGCATTGATTTTTTGTTCTGTGTGTATTATAATCATTTTATAATAAAGGTCCTTAAAAACTGTTGTAATTGCACAATAAAAAATTTATATCTATTTAAAATAAAATCAGGAGGAATCTATGAATTTTGAAAATTGTTTTCCCATATGGTCAAAACTGACCTCAGCAGAACGTGGCATGTTTACACATTCTGCCATACATCACAAATTGTCTTCCGGAACTTTGACTTTTTCAGCCTCTTCCGACTGCCTTGGACTAATTCTTATTGGCTCTGGCCGGCTTCGAATTTTTATTTCCTCTGAAGACGGAAAAGAACTTACTCTCTTTCGCCTGTTTCCACAGGATATCTGTCTGCTTTCTGCCGCATGTATTGTAAAAGATATGGAATTAAATATCAGCATAGAGGCTGAGAAACCGTCTGAAATATGGATTATGCCATCCAGTACCTGTAAAGAAATTATGTCACAATCTATTACATTCTCCAGTTATCTAAATCAAATTATGTTTTCTCGAATCGCAAAAATATTGCAGCTTTTTGAAGCTGTTATGTGGGAAAGTGTGGATAAACGGCTGGCTGCGTTTTTACTGGAAGAACGCCATATAGAAAAAAACGACACTCTCAAAATCACACATGAAAAAATTGCAAATCATATGGGAACTGCCAGAGAAGTAGTTACCCGAACACTGAAGGCATTTCAGTCGAAAAAATTGGTTCAGCTTTCCAGAGGCTCCATCACATTGACAGATATTGACCAACTGCTGGAATTATCAGAATAATTATCTGTAAAAACTTTCCCTACTCTGTATTCACAAACCACCATTCCAAAAACAACATTTTAAAAATATGAACTATTTTCTTGCAAAACAAAAACACGCCTGATAAAAAATCAGACGTGCTTATTCATGAGTTCATTATCTGTGGTGTCCGCCTCCATGATGTCCGGAACCATGATGACCATAACCTGCATTTGAGGAATAATTACAATAAGGATTATTGGAACATTGTACATCACAGATGCCATCTCCGTTATTATCTATAAAATTATAGGTTGGAGCTGTACTCTGATTTCCATAATTTCCATGATGTTCTGCATAATTGCAGTATGGATTATTTTCACACCATACATCACAGATACCATCTCCATCATTGTCTATAAAGTTGCAGTTCGAATTGTGATTTCCATAATTTCCATGATGCTCTGCATAATTGCAGTATGGATTATTTTCACACCATACATCACAAACGCCGTCTCCATCATTGTCTATAAAATTATAGGCTGGAGCTGTGCTCTGATTTCCATGATGTTCTGCATAATTGCAGTATGGATTGTCTTCACACCATACATCACAGATACCATCTCCATCATTGTCTATAAATCTTGCTGTATTGACACTTGGCTCGGTAGGCTGTGTAACTGGTTCTGTAGGTTGTGTAGCTGGTTCATTACTGCTGTACGAATTATCTATCTCATTGTTTCCATAGGCAACTTCCTGCTCATTGTCAGATACATTCGTCACATCCTCTGTGGTACTTTCCTCATTTGCTGCATCAGTAGTGCTTTCTTCCATGGAAGCCTCTGTGGTCTCATTCTCCTGACTGACTACGGCGGAAGATTTTTCGCGGTTTGATAAAAAATCTTTTGCTGCGGAGGTAATTGAAGCTCCTGCGAACAAAACGGCAACCAAACCTGCAATCATAATTTTGCGAAACATTTTATCTCCTCCTTTTATTTTATTTGGTGATTTTACTATACACAAAAAACAAATGCTTTTCTGTGACTAAATCACCATAATTGAAAAAATTTTTGATTTTTTTGCAATTTTACGAAACAAATAATTTTTTTGCAAAATTGTACAATGCATTCTGCCATACTGTATTCTGATGTCCGCCTTCGACATCATAAAAAATATGCGGAATATTCTTTTCTGTCATTACATCATGCAGCCTGTATGTTACATTGCCACAGACATCATCTGTTCTTCCCACACAGAGCATAAGGAGCTTAAAATCTCCTGTTTCTTCCGAAATATTCAAATCATCCAGCAGAGGATGCATAACTCCACTGTATGTATTGTCCGCCAGAACACCTGCGGAAGAAAATGCTCCTACATATCCGAATAATTCTGGATAGGTAAATGCTGTATACATTGTATTTCGCCCACCCATGGAATTTCCTGCAATAGCTGTATTTTCCCTTCCTGTCTTTACCGGATAATGACTGTTTATATATGGCATAAGGTTTTCTACCAAATCCTTTCCAGTCAGGTCATATGTATATATCTTGTCTTTGATATCCAAATCATCAGTATCTTCTTTTTCATTCACTGCACTGTTTGGACATACTACAATCATTTCCGGCACATCATCAAAATAATACAGGTTCTGCAGAATAATATCCGCAGATTTATTGCGCCAAGTACGGTGACTGCCATCCAGGCCATGCAAAAGATACAAGACAGGATATTCTTTGTCTTCGTCATAATCTGCCGGCAGAAAAATCATGGCATGTCTGTCTGTATCAGTAATATCAGAATGATATGTAATTGTATCAGGACTTCGATAGGAATAACCTGGCTGTTTTTTCATAAAATACGGATTTTGTGACATATCAATGGCGATTCCATCTTCATTTGTTTCCTGCTCATAGCTTTCAACTTTTTCTCTTACCTGCTGTTTATATGCTGCACAGGCTGGTATCATAGCTGCACTGATTATTGCCGTCGCTGCTATTGCAGATATAAAAATTTTCTTTTTCCTCATGATAGAATTTTCCCCTTTATAAAAAATTTATTAGATATGATATTCCATGCTTTATTTATATTCAGCATTTTGATAAAATCATTTTATTGATTATATAACCTAAAGCCAGCTTTAGGTCAAGAAATTTTTTCTTTTTTTAAATAAATGTACAAACAAAAAAATTCTATTCTTTTTTGACAATTCCTTTCGCTTATGCGTTTAAGAAACGGCGCAAAGAAAGTTTTTCTTTTGCGCCGTTTATACAGTTATCCCCGCCAAAGGCTGTGAAGATTACAATATGCGTATACTGCTTCGACTTCGTCTCCATCGCACAGTGCAAAATGTACTTCTGTTTTATCCTCCGGTTTTAGTACTTTTCTTTGACTTCCCTGCTTTGTCTGCAATGAAACCCACTCAATATAATGTTCTGGCAGCATAGGGTGTTCCACAGACCCGACATTGACTGTCACCAGATTTCCTTCTACCTTATATTTAGGAACATGTTTTTCAACAGCGGCATCGGTAGTGCCTGCAACCAGTTCCTTCATCTTTTCCCCGCAGCAGATAATAGGAACATTTGCATCCTTGATTTTTTCCACAATATTTTCACAGTGTTCACAAATATAATATTTTTGTTCCATAACATTTATTCCTTTCACTCTTACAAAATATCAAGTCTCCTTTTTATTGTTGCACATGAAGAACAAAATTATTCTGTAATATATGGTTTTCTATTTTCAATATACAATTTTCTGTATACATTTACTGCCGCCTTATATTCATAAATGTCAAATTGCCATCTGGTCTCTTTTATCCAATCTATATTTTCTTCCTTCTGCATATATGGTTTCATATAATTTCTAAGTCTTCGTATATTTTCTTCATAGCTGTTTTTTGACACCCAGTCCCAATATTCTGCGCTGTTATATTCTTCAAGTGCGATATTATCTCCATAAAACTCCCAGTCCTTCTCTGTATAGGCTGCCAGACAGAGAATCCCCGACTTTTGTTCTTCTCTGATATCCCAGTTTTTTCTGTTTAAATACCCTATTTTGTCCCAATACACGCAATTTTCTGATTTTCGCACTTTTGCAAGAATAATAATACAGGATAAATCACAGTCATCTTCACATACCAGAATGGGAAGATTTATTTCCTCATAACCATTCATTTGACCGTCAATTAATTCCCATATAAAATCATTTTCCCAGTTCCATATCAGTCTTCCGTTCCATGCAGGCAAAAGGCCAAGCATGCTTCCAAAGCGGGAAAGAGCCGGACATAAGCCTGCTTTCATATAATTGTCCAAATATTCTACAATGGGTTTTCCATCAATTATCCAATAATGCTCCATATAATGATAGCATGTTTTTACAGCCTCTACTTTTATTTTATTTTTCATTGTTTCCTCTTTGTATAATATTTATTGTAACCGTTTATCCATAATCCTATCCGGCTCATTATGGATTTTGTATGCGATTTTGCTTATTTTATCCCATTTTTTTGAATCCTTCAGACAATCTTGCATCTCAAAAACGGCAGCTTTTATTCTCTCTGCAATTTTTGTTTGCTTTTCACTCAAGGTGTAATTCCATATATATTTTTTTAAAATAAGAACTGCTGATTCAAACCAGTAGTTATCCGCAATCTCTGAATAGAACTCCAGTTCTTTTATATATTCTGTAATTCCTATCTTATTTTCTAACAATAACAGGCTGATACGAATCATTTTAAGTTCATTCTCAACCTGCTCCAAAGAAAAAAACTGCATGTCCAAATAAGATTCTTTATGAATTATTTCGCTATATCTCAAATTCATAATACATTGATATAACAACGTCATTACAATAACCAGAGAATACTGCCGACTGTTATGAGGAGTCCATAAACTTGTATATGAAATTTTATTATCACAAATCTTTAATAATTGTCTTATAAATTCACTTTCGCCATCTGTAAAAATAACAAAATCCCCATTTTTTACAGGAAGCTCATCACTTCTTTTTATATATGAAATTTCACAGGAATCACAGGATTTTATTGTTTCCATTTCCTTTTTTTCTATATATATTTTTAAAATTTTTTGACGCATGATTTTTCTCTGTTTCCTTCTTTTTTATACCTGCCATAATTGACAAATTACAGCAGGTATTTCACTAATTCTTTTCCTTACAGGTTTCTTCCTCTGTATCTATTTTTCTATACTGCAAACCTCTCATTCTGCTTACTGCCATTAATAAATCAAGCGGCCTTATCATTTCCAGACATAATTCATATTGATGTGTATTGGAAAGCGTTGTATCTCTGGTATTCTCAATCAGTCCTTCTATCTTTTTTCTGCACCTTTCCAGCAAATCAATTTCCTCTTCTCCTGTATCCGTAAGAAGTTTTTCTGTTAAATAAGCCAGACTGTTTATTTGCCCGTCACAAATTATAGCTGTAATTTTTGTAATATCGGCTATATAATCATTTATTTTAATATATCTTGCATTTTCAATCTGCACATACTCGCTGTAAAAAAACTCATTTTCTCTGGCTGGCATTTGCAGATATCTCTCCTGTGTCCATTGACAGCTCTGCTTTTCTCTGTCTTTATCAAAGGCCTCGCATAAACAGCTTCTGACATACTGTGTTTTTTCTATTGGTATATAATTATCCATTAAAATTATGGTATCTGCATATTTTAGATATTCGCTGGAGCCTCCAATTACCAGAATTGTCGAAATCCCTTTCTTTTTCAATTCAACAATTCTGTCTGTAAACGGAATAATCGGCTCATTTTGCACCAGCTTTCTCATATTTTCATCACGAAGCATAAAATTAGCCGCGCTTGTATCCTCATCAATAAGCAAAAGCCTGCTGCCTCCATATACTGCCTCTATAATATTGACTGCCTGAGAGACACTTCCGCTTGCTTTTAAAGAAGAAAATGCTTCCACCCTCTGATTTTCAGATATATAAGAAAAAAATGGTGAAATATCTGTATCACATATATATCTTCCGTCTTCTGCATATATTTTACAGGCTGTATCATCAGTAATCACATACTCTCTTCCATCTCCTCTTCTATGATGGTAAATTCCCTGTTCAATACTGTCAAGAAGTGTACTTTTACCAGAATATCCCCCGCCGGTAATCACTGTAATACCCTTTTTAACACCCATTCCTGTTAAAACCTCTCCAGTCTGCAGTGGTACAGAAACTTCTAGTTCAGGCGGCGAAACAAAGGGTACCGCATGTCCGGCAGGCTTTTGTGTATCCCCCTCTCTTGGCAGAATACTTCCATTTGCAATAAATGCAGTTATATTATGCTCTTTTAAATATTGTCTGATTTCAAGCTGTTGTGAATATAAACGAACATGAGCATCCAAAGCTTCCTTTTCTATCAGCAGCAACCCATTTGCAATTAAATTTAATACTTCTTTTACTGCTTTAAACCCTGCTTTTCCATTTACACATATTCCATTTAACAATGGAACCTGAAATTGAATACGCAGCCGAAACGCCTTTTTTTCTTCTAAATAAATACATCCGTTTCTTCGCTGTACTACGGAACTGACAGGCTGTAAAAAAAACTGTGCTTTTTCTCTTGCGCTTTTTTTATCATTTTGATATTCTTCAGATAAATGATTTACCGAATCAGCCAAAATCCCCAAAACATAATCCTCATACGCCACAGGATATGAAACAATTGGATATGTACCAGAAATAAGATGCTCTGGCAGAAATACTAGTAAAATCAGCTTTTGCGGTGTACGAAAGCCTGTACCCATAAACTGAAAAGACAAATCCTTGTACACATAAATCTTCTCTTCCTCCACTGGCTGCTCTGAACTTCTTACAGAACTTAGATAAATCTGTTTGTCAATATACAATCGATTTAAACAGTTTTTCTCCTGCATATGAAATGACATCATCTGTTTCTTAAATTGATTCAAATTATACCTCTTTCCCTGACGATTCGCCAAAATAAATTTATAATTGCAGGATTTGTCCAATTGAATTATAGAACAGATATATTCAGAACAGAACATATAATGATTTTCACAAAAGAATTTCCCATAAAAGAAGAACAGCACATCATAACTGCTGCATCTGGTACAATTTAATCAATACTCACATTTTTTATTTATAGTCTACATGTCACAGATATTGGAAGTCCTGAAGTTAATATAATATTCACATATATAATTGTTCTTATCATATTAACCACCTCTTTTCCATATATCTGCAATTTATTTTTTCAAGTATAAACAATACTCCAAAAGATGTCAAGCAGTAAATTATAAAAATAATGCGAATGCTGCGCAAATATTATATGAAATACTGCTTAAATTGTTGTAAAATAAAAATACCAGATATGATATTTATCCAAATAAAGAATCACCATATCTGATATTAAACTCTTTTGCAACAATCTCTAAAACATATATTTATATCTTAAATCTTCCCATCATTTCAACCATAGTCTCTACCTGTGTTTTCTGTTCTCCACTGATTGCTGCGGTTTCTTCAGAAGTGGCAGAGTTATTATCTACCATTTCCGATACCTTGGTAATGTTTTTATTTATTTCATGCATATATTCTACATCCTGATTCAGCATACCTGCTATCTGTGTCATTTTTTCTGCTGCTCCCTGTGCATCCTCCATTACCTTTTCCATATTTTCCACAGTTTCGTCTGCAATCAAAATTCCCTTGTCTACAGCCTCTATGGTTTTTTGAATCAGCTTTGTGGTTTCACCTGCTGCCTTTGCCGACTCTTCAGCCAGACTTTTTACCTGTTCCGCTACAACTGCAAACCCTTTTCCTGCATTTCCAGCTCTGGCTGCTTCAATCGCTGCATTTAAAGACAACAGATTTGTCTGTGAGGCAATATCCTCAATTGTAGTAATAATTGACTGAATTTCCTCAGAACATTTACTGATTTCTCCAACGCCTACCTTTAATTCCTCCATCTTCACACTTCCATTTTCAAGCAGTCCTTTTGTTCTGGTTGCAATCTTTACTGAGTTTTCTGCTTCTGCCGCACTGCTTTCCATATTCTGTGACATCTCCTCAATTAAATATCGAAGGTCATTGACTTCTCCTGCCTGTACAGTACAGCTTTCCGCCAAATCCTCTGCTGCATATGCAAGCTGCGCAGAACCGCTGTCAATCTGAAGAGAAGCCTCTCGAATAGTGCTTAGAACCTCCCTCATTTTCTCATTAATTATCAAAAAGGATTCCTTTATCTGCATAAATTCTCCGACATAATCCTGATGAATCTCAACATTATAATCGCCCTCTCCCATTTTTCCAAGAATCTCGGATATTTCCTGAATCATACTCACAAAATTACATTTCATATAATTAATTGCAGATACCATTTTCCCTACCTCGCTCTCATTTTCAGTCATTTCAAGCTCAGTATGAAAATCTCCGCCTGCAAGTACAATCAACTGGTCTGATATTTTGACAATCGGCTTTAACAATTCCCGTTCTGAAAATCTTGTAATACAGATAATCTCAAAAATCAAATAAACAAAAGAAATAAAAAACAAAATCTCTATTATAATCTGAAGAGCATGAATCACACCCTTCTCATCACTTACTCTGTCCTGAATTTCCTGAATTGTCTGGTCTGTAAGCTTATTTATCTGGTCCGCTATCTGATTATATTTATCTCCAAATACAAGCTTTTTGGCTTCTTCTATCTTACCCTTTTTTGCAAGCTCCATTGCCTCTTCCTCCAATGGAACCAGTCCATCAGACAATTCCGCAATTTTATCCATATCCTTCCATTCTGCATCGGTCAAATTATTTTCCTTTAATCCGGCTCTTGCAATATCACGGTTTTTATCTTCATTCAGCTCTTTCATATATGCATTATAATAGCTCTGCTCTCCCGTTGCTGCATGAGAATGTACGGCATCTGTAAGCGTTTTTGAACCCATACGATATTGATTCAGATACATAGTGGTTTCCAGCTGTTCTCCCTCCTTGGCAGAAAGCAGTGTATTCATTCCAAGCGAAGATACAAGCAACACACCCCCTACAATTACAGTAACAACCGAAGATTTTTCAATTTTTTTCAGTCTGACAGACTGACTCTCATTATTTTTTTCTTTTATTTTCGTTTTTTTCATATCTAATCATTCCTTCCACGCTGCCAAATAATACAGCCAGCAATTAATATGTAACCAAACACATTTATTTCCTGACCATCAAAATATGATAATACGGACTATGACAGCTTTTTTTATTTGTTACTCCGTTTTGTTTATTTACAATATTTTCTCTTTCACACCCTTTCTTTTTTCTTTCATATATACATCCTTCTAAAGTAAATACCCGAGACAATCGCTACTTTTAGAAATGATTTCAATATGAAAATGGTAAAACATAAATGCATTCACCTCTTACCAATATTTTGAATCATCTGCCCAGAGCCCTGTATAAATATACAATACAGGGCGGCCAAAGACAACCAACACTTCTGTTGATTGCAGGATTTACAGAATAAAAACAAATAAGTACCTGTGAATATACAGAACTAGAAACGCCTTATTCTTTTTAAAAACGTACAAAAAATATTGCTTCTTTGATGATATCAAAATTTTTTGTATTCGTCAACCTTTCTATTAAAAAAAGTAGGAAAATCTGTATTATTTTTCCTTTTTTGTGCATATCCTGTATACTTCTGCCATATAAGCAGCAGATATATTTTTTACATTCTCCATACGGTTTTTTCGTTCCTTATCATCAATAACTGGAGAAAATACTTTGACACTGCAACAGCATTTTTCATTGTCATTTGTATATGTGTCTATTAATTCATATATATCTTCCATAAAACTGTTACCTTTCTGCACAATTCTTTTTTTCATGGTCATTCTTTTTTCATACAATCTATCTTTATATAACTTTTTGGTTTGATTTTTGTATAATCCTCTCTGTGATTTCTTGTGTAGTTTTTTCTATTGTTTTTATTCAATTCATTATATTCTTAAAAGTTTCCTCTGTGCATTTATCATTATTTCTGTAATAACAGCATAGATTCAGCAATATATTATAATAATTTAGTAAAAAGTCATTTAACGCTATAATGAATAACAATTCAAATCTGGTATTACAGCCTGATGAAATTATCACTTATTTAAGAAAATCCAGAACAGATAACCCTGATGAATCTATAGAAGAAATTCTTCAAAAGCATGAAATCCAGCTTCGGGAATATGCCCGCACTGTTTTAAATATTGAACTGTCGGACACTTATATTCTGCGCGAAGTGATTTCCGGTGAAACAATTGAAGCACGTCCGCAAATGCAAAAATTACTGAAGCTTATAGAAAATCCAAAGCAGAAGGCAGTGCTTGTAATAGAACCTCAAAGACTAAGCCGTGGTGATTTGGAAGACTGCGGACATTTGATAAATATGCTGCGTTTTACAAAAACCATAGTAATCACTCCTGTCAGAACTTATCATCTGGAAGATAAGTATGACAGATCGGAAGAGCGTCGTGTAGGGAAAGAGTGTGTC
>CAJUDQ010000001.1:216817-271166 GCA_910585215.1 uncultured Lachnospiraceae bacterium
TTCAGACGTGTGCTCTTCCGATCTTCTGGAAGATAAGTATGACCGAAAATTTTTTGAAATGGAACTGACACGTGGAAATGACTATCTTGAATATACAAAAGAAATTTTAAGAAGAGGTGTCCTAGCGTCGGTAAATCAGGGAAATTATATAGCTTCCTCTGCCCCTTACGGCTATCGGAAAGTATCTCTCAAATATGAGCACAAAACAATTCATACTCTGGAAATAATTCCTGAAGAGGCGGCTGCATTGCAAATTATGTATGATTTATACCTGAATCAAAATTTTGGATTTCAAAAAATTGCAAATTATCTGGATAAAATGAATGTAAAGCCAAGAATTGCAAAAAACTGGTCACCGGCAGCAATTAAAGACATGCTGGAAAATCCTGTTTATACTGGAAAAATACGATGGAACCATCGAAAAACAGTAATTACCATGAAAAATGGACAAAAGAAAATCTGCAGGCCAAAATCGCCTCCAGAACAATGTATATTGACAACAGGATTACATAAACCTATTATATCCGAAGAGCTTTATCAGGCAACTATGGAGAAAAAAGGGAAGAATATTTGTGTAAGGAAAAATTCTTGTCTGGAAAATCCCTTTGCAGGGTTATTGTTTTGTCAATGTGGATATTCCATGTCTTATAAATATAACCACTCTAAAAACAATGCAAAAGCCATTATGGTATGTAATCATCAATCTGTTTGTCATACCCGTTCTGTTTCCTATGATGAACTGCTGAGAAATTTAATTCAATGCATGGAAAAAAAGATTGCATCTTTTGAGGTTGAAATACAAACTATCAACTGCAAAACCAAAGAACATTATCAGGTAATTATTGAGGACTTAGAATATCGACTAGAACAGCTTTATAAAAAAGATAAACGCCAAAAAGATGCCTTTGATGATGGAATTTACAGCAAACAGGAATATATAGAACGAAATAAAGAGATTCATCAGGAAATTGAAAAAACTGTTCAATGTATTGAAAATGCAAAAAATAATATACCTGAAACAATAGACTGCAAACAGAAAAAAGCAATATTTGAAGAGATTTTACAAACATTATGGGATGCCAATATTCCGGCCGAGAAAAAAAATATTTTGCTGAAAAAATATATTAATAAAATTATATATAGAAATGATATGCCATCTGAGAGAGGGATAGGACGATATTCTAAAAATGTATTTTTATTGGAAATCTATTTTCATATTTAGTATTATAATCCCAACGTCTATGTTCTGGTTCTTCTGTTCCAATATCATTTAAGACACCGGCTACTCTTGGATTTTTGAAGCTGAACTTTTGGGATAAATATCTCATGGAGGCTCCCATTTCTCCATCTGGTCCTCCATATTGACTTATAATTATCTGTGCTGTCCTCGCATCATTCTTATCGATATTTACTGGATACTGTGTTCTCTTTTCATATGCCCACATATCTTACATCCTCCTTCCATCACAACAATCATTATTCCATGGAAGAGGACCCTCATTCCAGTTCCAACTTCCATCTCCCACATCACTTGTGTGATAGGAAAGAATTGGCCCACAATGTATCTCGTATTCCTTTATCGCTTCATTCCTGATTTTCTCCATTTTTCTAAAGTAAGCAACCGCTTCTTTGCAATCAGGATGTGTATCCAAAAATAATCTGGTATCATCCATAGCAAAGCTTGCTTTATCTATAATTGACAGAAGCTTTTTTCCATTTACATTATGATTATGCTCATGGGCACAATTATCTGCTTCTCCTCTTCCTCCCGCTGGAAATACAGGCGGACGGACAGGCATTCTTCCATCAACCTGCGGAGCATGCTGCAACCTGTTTCCATACATGCCATACTGTTTCCTTCCACCTTGCTGTGGAGCAAACTGAGGCATATAATTTCTTCTTTGAACATTCTGATTACAACTACATTCGCCTACATTCTGTGTAACGATTCCCTTTTCTTCTTCCATATTGCTCATATAAATCACCTCACTATTTAATAGCACAGAAAAGGTTTCTTAAGCTCTGGAAAAATGGTTCCGCTTTCAAACCCCTCGTCTAAATCAAATATCTCATCCCATGTCTGCCATGGAACATATGCCATTGCTACTGGAAAATCCTTTAATGGCATCTTATCTGTACATCTCGTATACTTCCTTTCTTCACTCATATGCAGTTCCTTTCTATTGTCAATGACAATTAAAAGCTTTACATTATAGTATATGACTCATATTATTTCATGGTTACTCATAAAATATAATTTAGGAGTAAAAAGCCTGTTCTATAATATTGATTTGCAATAGACCTTTTATCTGTAATAACCCTTCTACAACTAGGAGTATGGAACTTGTTGTCCTTGTTCTTTGGAACTTTTTATCTACAACAATTCTACCACAACTAAAACCGTACTGTCTTAAAAACAGAACAAAAAATACAAAGTTTTTTCTATAATATAACTATGAAAAAATAAAGAAACTGTTCCTTACGCACTGCAAAGAACAGTTTCTCCATTAAAAAATCAAATGATTCATTTTCTTGTTTATATACGCTATATGCTTTCTTCTAGTTCCTCTTCTTCTTTTTTCTTCGGACAGGCAATAATAATTATAATTAATGACATTACACATAGCAGCGCCCAATGTCCGATATTTGCCCTATCTCCTGTAGATAACTGCTGATTATTATTTCCTTTATTATTGGAAGTATTCTTATCGTCTGAATCTACTTTACTGTTATTATTAATCCATTCAAGAATCTTATCTATAGAGCTGTTGGAATTATTTCCTTGATTTGTATTTCCTCCCTGATTATTGTTTGGCGGGGTCGGTTGCTCATTATCCGGATTCTGCGGTGTATCAGGTTCTTCCGGCTTATCAGGCTCTACAGGCTTATCAGGCTCCGGATTTAAATCTTTCCATTTCGCTGTCAACACAAGATTTCCTGTGGAATCCTTAATAGAAGAAACCTCATTGTCTTCCTCATCATACCATCCAAGGAACTCAAAACCTTCCTTTGATGGTGCTGTCAGCCATATTTCATCCTCAACTGTATAAACCGTTGGATTGTCTTCTGCATTGCCATCTAAATAAGTAATAGTATACTCAATCGGCTCAAACTCTGCGACAAGATTTATATCATGGTCTGGCATAATAAAGTAATAAATTCCTTCAGCCACCTCGTACAATGGTATATCAAACTCATTATTTAAAATACCTTCAATTGCTCTCAATGCTTTCTGAGCAGAATATACCTGTGCTTCCGAATCATCATAGGATACATTTGTCAGTTTATATCCTCTGTCCGGTATTGCCGAAAAGAACACATACTGTCCTTCATAAGCTTCTGTCGCAAAAGAATCCATCGTACCATGCAACAGGCCATCATTAATCAAAATTTTATATAAGGTACTTCCAGGGTCATTTTCAGGGTCCCAATGAGCTACAAGAATAATATTTCCACTCATTTTTTCACCATCAATTGTCTCAATCGGCTCTTCCTTCGTTGCAAAGTGCTCACCGTCTATATAGTTATCTTCATCAGGAAGTACAATATTCCAGCCCTTAAAATCAACGCCCTTCTTTTCCAATGCTTCAAGGTCTATCTTGTTTTCCACTGTATAAGTAACCGGATTTGGATTTACTGCACCATTAAGATTCAGATAGGTAATATGATATTCAATCAGTGAGAAATCTCCTTCAATTCTTACCGGAGATGCCGGAGGCATAATAAAGTCATATTCATATGGAGACTTTTCGTCTGCCGCAGGTGTATGTGTAAGCACACAATCACTGTGATTAATATCTGTATAATACCATGTCATGCTGTTATAGCTGACACCCCTAGGTGTTGTAACTACAATTTTTAATTTTTCTCCTGGAATACCCTTGTCAACCGGCATATTTCTGTCTGTATCATATACTGTAATATATTTTGCCGCTTCTTCACTTACTGTGATTGGATAGGTAACTACATCTTCCCATTTCGCATACAAGTACAAGTTTTCCAGATGTTCCTGAGGAACAATCAAGCTGTCCTTAATGACTTCAGTCTCTCCGATTTTGCACCAGCCAACAAACTTTTTATATTTGTCTGTCTGTTTTGCTGGAACAAGCTGAAACTCTTTTGACCTCGCGTTATATTCAGTCACAGGTGTCCCATAAGTTTCATCTAGTACTGCCGGTATTACATCGTCATTCTCATTTACATCATAGTAAACGACTTCATAATTTCCTTCTTCAAATTTTACTTTAATGTAGACATCACTGTCCGGCATGGTAAACTGGTATGCCTGCTCATCCTGCTCCCCTTTGCCAAGCTGAATTTCTTCTCCTGTCTTGGCATTATATGCGTGAATTCCGGACTCTGCAATCATATAACCCTTTTTGGCCTTAATACTGCATGTAACCAGACAATTGCCGATATCCTCTCCTGAAATAAACTCTTTGGTTCGATAATACTTTCCTTCTTCCGTATCATATTTCTCAAACTCTATCGGCTGATTTTGTTCTCCATTGACATAATTATAATAAGTTGCAAAATTACCTACCTGAGAAGGTTCTACATTCATGATATTTCCAAAATTCGGCTCCTCATACTCGGTATAAATGTATACATAATATCCTATTTCATGGAATTTTGCCTGAATAACTGTATTTCCATTAATTGTTTTCTGAGGATACTCATCATTTTCCTCCGGTTTTTCATAAAGTGTTCCGTCTATTATCCAGCCATCAAATGCCTTTAAACTGGTATCTTCCAAATCCTGTGGATAATCATCCGGATACAGTACCGCATTTGGATTCATCTCCAATAAAACAGGATTTGTAAATGCATTTCCTTCCGAGTCCTTCAGATTTTCAAGAAGATTTCCGTTTTCATCTACGAAAGATACTTCACATCCCCATTTTGCATACACTGTAACTTCATAACCGCTTTGTATGAAAGTTTCATCAGGGGTCTGAACCTCCTCTATTGGTGTTTTTAAATCCGCATCCAAATACCAGCCCATAAAAATATGATTTTCCCATGATATGTCCTGAAGTTTGTAATTAATTCCAAACGAACATTCACGAACATTGTCATTCTTTATGCTGCTTGCATACTGTTTGCCTGCTCCATAATCATAGTTAATTGTATACTTTGGTATCTCATATTCAAATCTTACCGTACAGTCATTGGATGGCATGGTAAATGATATTGTACCATCCCAGTTTGCATCGACTGTAACCGTTTGTGTTGATGTACCACTCTTGCTTGATACAGTATAGGTAACACTCTTACAATATTTGGACATATTTGTCAGTCTGATTTTTACATCCTTTGTTTCTTTTACACTTACAGGACCATTATATATCTGTTCTGAACCTGTTCCTATTGTATAAGCATATCCTACTTCCGGTGAATCACTTGTAATCTCAAGTTTATATGGAGTAAGTGTCTTTGTAGGCAGATAAAAATACATGTCACTGCTGCTGCGTTCATCGAAATAAGCCTTGGCATATCCTATAAATTCATAATCTCCAATCTTGTTACCTGACATACCATTATTTGCTACAGCGGCTGACACTGTAAAATGTAAATTTCCAGTTCTGTCAGCACTTTCTTCTCCAGAATAGTCTGCATAAACATCAAATCTTTCCCCTTCCATATCCTGCAACTGATATGTTGCAGAGGAAACAAATGGAGGCTGGCTCAAATCCAATTTAAATTTATAAACTGGCGTATTTCCATTGCGTGCTTCTCCAAATTCATACCCTGTTTTACTTGGTACCAAATCTATGTTACCACTTCTTATCTGAACAATCCCCTGCTTTACCGGCTGGTCTGCAATCGCACCAACACCAATACAGCATCCCAATGCACTGTCTGTCATATGTATGGATACAGAACCACCGTTAATCTCAACGCTATCTCCATCAAACATACTTTTTGCAGATATTGTTCCCCGTTTATCATTTTGATAATCGTTTCTTTTATAAGTAACATTCTGGTCAGTGCTTGCTCCAGTTCCAATACCTGCACCATTTCCCCGTCCGTTTATAATAATATTAGCACTGTGTGTAATATTGATATCACCGGAACCATATTTTACATTTCCGGAAACCACTTCCTGATGATTTTTATATAAAATACCTTCACTGTCCGTATAGTCTCCACTTAAAGACACATAAGTATTTCCCACCTCTGCAAGCGTATTGTCATCCAGAACGATCTTTTCATCCAATTTACTTGCATCAGCAGAACCAATTGCTGCACCTGTGCTTCCTGCACCTGTAGTAAGTATTAAAACATCGTTGATACTGCCGGTTCCTTTAAATTGAACCTTGCAATCACGTATTACTCTCGCATCCAGTTCATTATTCTGACCATAATTTCTCTGATATCCGTATGTCTTTACATTATAAACAACACTCTCTGCGCTAATCAAAGGAGCCTTGGCAGCACATGTACTGACAATTCTGTTTTCTCCACTTATTATAATATCAAATAAAGCCCGACTGCTACTGCTGCTGGTATATGTTGTATTTGACAGATTTGCATCATCTCTTTGTTTACTCTGACCGGTAAACTCTATGGCCGGTTTATCCTGTCCAATTGTCCAATTGATATTTTCCAGTATCAAATTGACGGAAGCACTCCCGTCACCTGTATACTCCAATGTATATGTATCTGTAAATCCCCCTGTTATTTTATACCATTTTCCTCCCTCCACGGAATGTTTCCCACCAGATGTAAGGATAATCGGGTCACTCTGTGTATCTCCCTGTGCTGCCTTTATTTCTGGTATCATTGCATATACTCCCACTGCAGTCAGTATCCCAAGTACCGCTACAGTGACCCCCACTGCAAGCTTTTTCTTCTGTATATAAAAAGCTTTTATCTTTCTAAAAACCTCTCTCATAGATTTACCTCCGATTCACCTTCCCTGTTATCAATATTTTCCCTGCTGATTTATATCTCTGGCAGAAAATTCAGACCTTCTCCATACACTGCATAAATCACTCTCATTACTTTTCTTAATCAACTATCAAAAACAATTGTTAAGTTCCATATATACGCGGCGAAAGCATCTGATGCTGCCTATATACAAACTGGGCTTTATTATAATAAAATAATTCATCTTTTTTAATCACTATTTTATCACCTCCGTTTCCTCATTATTACCATTATATCCCTGTTTTTGCCGATTGTAAAGTATATTTTCTGTATATTTTATATCGGTCATTCCTTCCTCAAATATAAGAAAAAACCGAAGAAAATCTTCGATTTTTTCCATATTATTTCTATGCTGTTTCTATATTATCTGTTTCCTATTCAACATCCTGCAATGCTGCCAGATTTTCTTCTCCGGTTCTGATTTTAACCACACGCTCAACCCCATATACAAATATCTTTCCATCTCCGATATGTCCGGTATACAGTGTCTTTTTAGCAGCTTCAATCACATCATCCACAGGAATACTGCTGACTACTACCTCCACCTTTACCTTTGGCAGAAGCGTTGCATCTACTTCCACACCACGATACTTTTCACCAGAACCTTTTTCGATGCCACAGCCCATAACCTGTGTCACTGTCATACCTGTGACACCCAGATTGTTCATTGCTTTTCTCAGTTTATCATAGCGGCTCAGCTTGGCGATAATAACCACTTTATAAATTCCAGAGGCTTCAATATCCGGCTGCTTTACCACAGAAACAGAAGCATTCCTCATAGCCGGAGAAGCTGTCACATAATCATCATTTCCAAGGTCTGTATTTTCATTAACTGCCATGGTCATTGTATTTGAAACATCCATAATGCTAAAGCCTGAATATGCAGATGCCAGACCGTGCTCCATAGTGTCAAGTCCGACGATTTCCTCTTCCTCACTCACTCGAAGACCAATTGTTTTTTTCAGAACAGCAAATGCAATTGTAATTGTTACAACTGTCCATGCAATTGTTACAAACATACCTGTAAGCTGAAGTCCTAACTGCGAAAAACCTCCGCCATAAAACAATCCTTCTTTAATTCCCGCCAGAGCAAAGCCTGGTGCCGATTTTGTAGCAAACAATCCTACTGCAATGGTTCCCCAAATGCCGTTAAACATATGTACTGCCACTGCGCCAACAGGGTCATCCACATGCAGTTTATTATCTACAAACCATACCCCGAAAATAACCAGTACTCCTGAAACTGCACCGATAATACCTGCACCTGCACAGTCTGTCACATCACAAGGAGCTGTAATTGCTACCAGACCTGCAAGACTGGCATTCAGACACATCGAGACATCCGGTTTGCCATATTTTACCCAAGTAAATATCATGCATACAACGGTTGCTACTGCAGGTGCTACAGTTGTAGTAAGGAAAACACTTCCAAGTGTGGGAATGTCCGTTGCAGCTGCACCATTAAAACCATACCACCCAAACCACAAAATAAATACACCCAATGCTCCAATTACCAGATTACAGCCCGGGAAAGCATTTACTTTTGTGATTTTTCCACTTTTATCCTTTGTAAATTTGCCAATACGCGGACCAAGCATCGCTGCACCAATCAGTGCACAAATACCACCTACCATATGAATACAGTTAGAACCTGCGTAATCATGAAAGCCCATTTCTGCCAGAAATCCCCCACCCCATGTCCAGTGTGCCTCTATCGGATAAATGATACCTGATATAATGGCAGAATACAGACAATAGGTTGAAAATTTTGTTCTCTCTGCCATTGCACCAGATACAATTGTAGCAGTAGTGGCACAGAATACCAGATTAAACACAAATCCTGAAAAGCTGAAATTTGCATAATCTGTAAATACCCCAAAGCCCGGAGTGCCGATAATGCCCAGAATATCTTCTGTGCCGTCTGCTGCCGGAAGCATAAGGGATGCACCGATTAAAAACCACATGACTGTACCGATACAAAAATCCATCAGATTTTTCATAATAATATTGCCGGAGTTTTTTGCTCTGGTAAAGCCTGCCTCCACCATTGCAAAGCCTGCCTGCATCCAGAATACAAATGCCGCACCAATCAGAAACCAGACTCCAAATATCTGTTCATTGACAAAACTTAATATTTCTTCCATAATGGTTGCCTCCTCTATAAAAAAGCATTTTATAAATTTTGAAAATCTCATTTTCTCTTCGCCATGTGATTCGCCGGCTGAACCATATGACATATTTACTGTCATCTGAATAAAGTGTCCGCAGAATTATAAATTTAGAAAAAATCTTTTCTGCACTTTCTTCAGCAATCGCGTGCATTGTCTGACATCAGAACCAAAAAACAGTTTCCTGAAAAAAACAGAAAAGGCGTCATGGAAATATCTTTCCATGACGCCCTTGTCAATGCATACGTTCATTATAATCTTAATTCTAAATTTGTCAATGTATTTTTGACACTTTTTTATAGTTTGTTATATTTACACAAAATTTATAGAATTTTTTCTGTTTTTTTATGAATTACTTTGAAGTATATACAGACAGCGGTTAAAAATAATATGGCGGCAACAGCAAAGAAACAAATTTAAGCTGCGGCACAATCGTATTCAAATTGATAAACACATGACAAAACAATAAAGAAGCCATTAAAAAAACGGGCACCGTTGCTTGAAATATTGTACGATTTCTGATAATTCTGCTTAAAATCAGGCAATACAAAGATACTAATATAATATAAAAAAACATATGCCCCCATCGTCCCATCATCCCCTGTGAAGTTTCCTGATACATCCCCGAAAAAACAAGACATACCATCCCTGTTATCCCTGTAAGAAAAACAGGAATCAGAATTTCAGCAAAACTCACAGTGATTGTCTGAACAGTAGTAAACCTTGCAAATGTTCCACACTCTCTGTCCTTATACAAAATCAGTGTTCCACACAGCCCTGAAAGGAAGATGAATACACCAATTACCCCATGAATCACAGGGGAAATATAGTCAAAAACATCCATCTCCATCTGATTGCTCTGTTTTTTCACACCACTGTATGCAACCGAAAAAGTACTTCCGTTTGTCCGGTTCTCCTCATAAAATCTGCGCAGGTCCTCTGCTATCTGCTGTTCATCAAATTCGTCAAAATATCCTGTTTCACAAGTATCATAAAAAAGAAGCGCGTAGGTATATTCCTGCATAACAAAAGAAAATACCAGTTCATTTGTGATTTTGGAAACAATGCTGTCCTCGGTAGAAATCACTTTTACACTGTCCTCAAGCTCCTGTTTGTCCACATCCTTTCCAAAGTCCTGCATAAATATATATCCCGCATAAATATCCGAAGTTCTGACGTCCTCTTTCATCTGCTCCTCATTGTCATACTCCACAAATTTTACCAGCCCCTTGTGTCCAGTCATCAGCTCAAGAACTCTCTGAGACATATCTGAGCCTTCTTCTCTGTTTTCTTCATTCATAACTCCGATACTTATATTTACTGAAAAATTAACTGCAATATGACGAATAAAAAATGTACTTCCCACTATGCCAAGAAGAATTACATACAGGGATATTTTTTTCATTTGACGCTTTAACAGCATAAACAGCCATACCATACCCTGTTTCATAATATTCTCCCTTCCGATACTCTTCGTTTAAACATTGTCTCATTTGCATTTTTCTCCAAAAGTGCTGTAATCTCCATAAACAGAAGTGTAAAAGCCAGCAATACCACTATATTGCCAAAAGATACCTGTCCGGAAAAAGTGCCTGACAACAGTTCTATCATATAATGTGCCGGCAGAAAGACCGAAATATTTTCCAGTACCTCTGGCAGAAGAATCTGTGGTATAAAACAGCCAGTTATAAATCCCTGAAGCAGAGAAGCCAGAAAAATCACCATTACCTGTGCCATCACATGTTCTGTAAACCTGCATATCATCAGCGCAAAGGCACATACTGTTATACATACAGGAATCATAAGCACTGCGGTTCCCCAAATCTGGCCATAAGAAATCCTCTTTAAAACATTCGGCCACAACATTTTTGCCCCTGATATGACTCCACCCATGATAAAAATAAACAGCAGACAAATACAGACAGGAGCTGCAAGGGCGGCTGTTACCTGCTCATAATACCCTGTTCCTGCCATTTTAAGTCTTGCTGAAATATCTCTGCTGCCTCTTCCCATAAACCCAGTCAGCATAATCGAAAAAAACATGACAAACAGAACCAGACCACCACAGAGATAATATTCTGCAATAGAAAGCTCTCCTGTCACCACCACCTCTGTTTCCCGATAAATGTGATTTCTGTTTAACGCCGCAGTGATATATGCCATATTCAACCGATCAATCGCATCTCCCCGAAGAGGATATTTGTGATAGGCATCATAAAAATCATACACGCTGTAAACAGCCGCCTGTGCAGAGCTTAACATATTTACCGCCGCATCTGCAAATTCCTTAAAGATTGCCGCCTCATAGCCTGAATTTTCAGGAAACAATATTTCAATTGGAATATTATCTCCATGCATAATTCCTGACACTGTCTTCTCCCGTATAATTACAAGCACGGCAATATCTCCATTTTTCAACAGCTCTGTTCCTTCTTCCTCTGTTACATACCGAATATCCAGTGCTGTACTGACACTGTCCATACTTTCAAGCATATTTTTTGCAAGTCTCATTGCCTTTGATTCATCCTGAACCACAAGCGCCGCCGATATTTTCCCGTTTTCCGTTTCACTCTTATCTGTAATCATATTATCCGGTGATGTAATATCTTCCACAAGCTCCTTTACGCTGTCAATAGAGGTACCACTTAACAATTTATTTCCTGCCAGTGCAATTCCAAATACTACAAGTACCAGAACTGCTGCAAAAACAACAAGCTTTGGCAAAGCTCTGACATATCGTTTGCATTCCAGCCCTGCAAGTACTACAAATCGTTTCATATCATCTCCTCCAACAGTCTGTCTCCTCGCAGCTCCTTTGAAGTTTCTTTTAATACACCCTGACTCATTACATAAATTTTGCTGCAGATGTTCAGCTCATCTTCATCATGTGTGGCAAGCAGTACTGTTCTCCCTCTCTTCAGATAGGTTTTTAGATATTCACGGATATCTTTTTTAGCTACAAGGTCAAGAGCAGCACTCGGCTCGTCAAGAATCAGCACTTTCGGGTCTGCCCACATGGAAATTCCGATAGAAACTCTTTTTTTCATTCCGCCGGAAAGTTTTTTAACAGGCGTTTTTAACATTTTGTCAATTCCAAGCAGTTTTAAAAATCCGTCTCTCAATTCCTTTTCCATATCCAGAGGACTGTCACAATACCAGAGCTTGAGATTGTCCTTCACTGTAAGGTCCTGAATCAGAGGATTTTCCTGTGGGACATAGCCAATCATTCTGCCTGCTGCCTTCGTATCCCTGAAAATATCTATTCCGTTTACTTCTGCCCTTCCGTTGTCTGCTCTCTGCACTCCGGCCAGTATGGAAAGCAGTGTAGATTTGCCGGACCCGTTTAACCCTGCAATCGCTACACACTCTCCCTGTCTGGCGATAAAGGAGGCATTTATCAGAACCTTTTTCCGTCCATAACTTTTACAAACGCCCTCTACCTTTACAGAATATTCGTTATCCATTTGAATCTCCTTATTTGTTGCAAATTCTATTTATCCAAATTAGAATTTCTGTGAATTATATTGACTGCCTAAGAAAAGAAGTCTGGCAGAACCAGACTTCCAGTAGTTTCTTTATGATTCAATATGCTTTTCAATACAGCTTACGATTTCCGCCTGCACAGGTAAAATATTTTTCAGTATCTCTCTTGCCTCCTCCGGCTTATCCTCCCGCAAAAGGCTGACAATCTTTGAATATCCCTCATATAGCGGAGTAATTGATAAATTTCCTGTAGCTCCCTTGATTGCATGTGTCTTTTCTATTACTTCCTGATAATCATTTGCATCAAAATCTGGGTCAACCAGAGATTTATTTATCATTTTTACAAATGACCCGAACATTCTTTCATAAAGAGAACTGTTTCCCATAAAACGCTTTAATCCCTCGTCAACATTTACTCCTAATTCTTTCATTTCATCCAATAAACTCATAACAACTACTCCTTTTTCTATCTGTTATTTTATGGCATTCCAACAATACATTATATAACCTGTATAGATTACATCTCGTATCTGTCACCCTTATACTTAAAATAATATAGATATTATAACTCTTATTGTGAACTTATGCAAGGGAAATTCAAGAGAGAACCGGTAAAAATCCAAACTTTTTATTAAATTCCGGCAAGGATACTCCCACTTTTTTTAATAGCGTCAGTTCACTCATACATTTTCTCATTGCTGTATTTCTTCTTCTCTTCCGGATAAGAAAGATACTGAAATTCAGCTCTTTCCTCATATTCTTTACAGATTTTTTCACTGCTTTGTACATCTTTGTGTACCTGCTCTGTACATACAAATAATTTCTTATCCACCTGTGCAGCAAGAAGCTTTTCATTTTCTCCTGAAGCATACCAGTTCCCATCCTTTAACACTACTTCAAGGACATCATCAAAGCACACCTTATCTTCACAATCAGAAGAATATTTCTCTACCTTTAAATCATCCAGTTTATCCATCTCGATAGTAGGATAAATCCGATATGGACTGATTTCCACATATCTTGTCATATCTCCCGCGCAAAACTGCTCAAATCTTTTGATAATCTCCTCGGCAATCACTGCAGGACTTGCATGAGTACTGTCAATGACAAGATTATAATGATTCAAATCATAATAATTTACGCCATACAATTCCCTGTATCTCTCCTTCTCTAATGACTGTCTTTCATATAATGCCTTTATGGCAGCATCTGCATCCTGATAAGTTTCCGCCTTTCTCAATGAATCATGATATACCCTGTTTCCGGCCTCCTGCAAATCCACCATAAGAAAAACCTTAAAGCTGTCCGGAACAAAATGCCACCCCATTCTTGAATCAAAAATTACATTGTCTTTCGTTTTTCCAAGAGCGATGGTTCTGTCATCAACCATTTTATCAATTGATTTATCAGTTTCAGCAATTTTATTCATTTCCACAATGGAAACATTTCTTTCGGCTGCAAGAGAACGAAAAATATCACCGGAAGAAATAATTTCAAATCCACGGGCAACCAGCTCTTTTCCAAGACTTGATTTGCCGCTTCCAAGATTTCCTGTTAAGCTTAAATTCATGAACTTTGTCCTCCATAATTATACATTGTCTTATATTTTGTCTGTTTATATCTTCTATGCCCCGTATATTTTACCCACAAATAAAAAACATATAGTTACTGTCTTCGCCATGTCGCTGGTGTGAGCAGAAGCATCATCGGTATCATTTCAAGTCTCCCCGCAAGCATATCAAACATCAGCACATATTTGGAAAGTATGGAAAATTCTGCATAATTTCCTGTTGGTCCCACCATTCCAAGTCCTGGACCAATATCATTTAGGCATGCCGCTACCGCTGAAAAGCTGGTGGCAAAATCAAAATTATCCAGACTGACCAAAATAAGCGATACAATACCTATCAACAGATAAACCAGCAAAAAGCCATTGGCTGACCTTAATATTTCATGTTCTACTGTTCTTTCATCCATTTTGATTTTTTTAATACTGTGTGGATGAAGCTGAAACGCCAGCTCTTTTTTCATCATTTTTATATAAAGAATAAATCTGGATACCTTGATTCCGCCACTTGTACTTCCTGCGCATGCTCCCAGAAACATCAACATAAGAAGCAGAGTCTGTGAAAAAAGAGGCCATGTACAATAGTCGGCTGTGGCAAATCCTGTGGTGGTTATAATCGTAGATACCTGAAATGCAGCATCCTTTAAATTGACTGCCAGATTTCCGATATCCTTTGTAATATCAAGGGTGATAAGCGCCACGGCTGCAATATATATAATAAAATACCACCTTACTTCCTCCATTTTAAAGGCATCCTTAAATTTTTTCCCTATTAGAAGAAAGTAAAATTTGAAATTTATTCCAAAAAGAAACATAAAAATCGTAATGACTACCTGTATATATGTATTATAACCGGTAATACTGTCAGACTTTACTGCAAACCCTCCGGTACCGGCAGTGGCAAGGCTGTCACAGACGGCATCAAATACCGGCATGCCGCCAAAAAGCAGAAGAATAATCTGCAGAATGGTAAGCCCCATATACATGGCATACAGCCAGGCAGCAGTCTTCTGGACCTTTGGAACAAGCTTGCCCACGGAAGGTCCTGTACTTTCCGCTCTCATAAGATACATATTGCTTGCGCCAAGATATGGCAACAACGCCATAATAAATACAAGAACTCCCATTCCTCCTATCCAGTTTGTAAAACATCTCCAAAACAATACACTGCGGGGAAGACTTTCCACATCGTTTAAAATGCTTGCCCCCGTTGTTGAAAAACCGGATACGGATTCAAATAACGCATTTGTAAAACTTGGAATACTGCCTGTAAGCATATAGGGAAGAGCACCGATAAGGCTGATAAACAGCCAGCTTAATGCTACAATTACCATGCCCTCTTTTGCATAAATTTTTTTATTTTCAGGCTTTTTTTTCGAGAGCAGCACTCCGACAAAAGCCAGTACCAGGCCACAGACAAGAAACCACAGACCGGCAGGCTCCTGATAAATCACTGCCGTGATACATGGCAGTATCATAAAAACCGCTGAGAAATTAAAGATATGTCCCAGTATATAGATAATAATTGAATAATTCATCTCTTTTTTCCTGCTATTTCTTTATAATATCATCAATACCATTCAACCCTTTTTGAGTTGTCACCACCACAATACTGTCCTCAGGACGAATATATTCCCTGCCGGAAGGCCTGATAACACGTCCGTTTCTATATATGCTGCACAGCAGAGTATTGCTTTTAATATTCAATTTACAAATTTCCTGATTTGCCACCTTTGCATTTGGTCCCACAATAAATTCAAGAGCCTCTGCCTTTCCATCAATCAGGCGGTACAGCGCCTCTACATTACTGCTGTCATAAGAATTCTGCATGGAACGCACATAACGGGCAATATACTCCGCGGTAATATCCTTTGGAGATACAATATTGCCCACGGGCATTTCATCAATTACCTCCATAAAGGAATCTCTTGTTATTTTTACCATTTTCTTTGCTTTTGATACTTTATTTACAAATAATGACAATAATACATTTTCTTCATCTGAATCTGTCAGTGCCACTACCGCATCCACTTCCTCAATATTTTCCTCCATCAGAAGGTCACGCTCTGTCACGTCACCATGTATAATCATTGCACCCGGAAGCAAGTCACTTAACTCCTCACATCTTTTCAGGCTGCGTTCTACAATTTTTACATTTACCTTTGATGCCAGAAGCTGCTTTGCCAGATAATAAGAAATAGTACTGCCGCCCGCCAGAATCACGCTGTGTATTTGTTTTGCCTTTACACCAATCTGGTTTAAAAAACGGTTAATCTTGGAAATAGCTACTGTAACAGAAATATAATCTCCCGATTTTAATACAAAATCTCCTCCCGGTATAATTACCTCTTTTTCTCTCTGTACAATACAAATCAGCACATCGGGATTTACCTTGACAGCCATATCCTTAATACTGATATTGTCAAGTACAGAAACTTCCGGAATCTGTATTTTTATAAGGCTCACTCTGCCTTTTGCAAAAGTATCCACCTCAAATGCAGACGGCACCTGTATCAGCCTTGATATCTCCGAAGCTGCTGCCAGTTCGGGATTAATGGACATGGACAAACCAAGTTCCTTACGAATATAGTTAATTTCCTGATAGTATTCAGGGTCCCGCACTCTTGCAATTGTCTGACAATTTCCTGTCTTTTTTGCAATCAGGCAGGTCAGCATATTAATTTCATCTCTGTCTGTCACTGCAATCAAAAGGTCTGCCTGACTGATGCCTGCCTCTTTCTGAACATGATAACTGATACAATTTCCTTCCACTCCCATAACGTCAAATCTTGAAGAGACGGTTTGTACCACCTGCGGGTCTGTGTCAATTACCGATATTTCATGCCCCTCTGCATTGAGCTGCTCTGCAAGTGCACAGCCAACCTTGCCGCAGCCTGCAATTATGATATTCATAGTCTACTCTCCTGATGTTCTTTATACTTTTTTAATTTGCTCATGGCAAGAAAAATTTCCTTTTCTACTCAAAAAGAAAAAGTTGTTTCTTTTTAGAAATTTTCAGTTTTTACCATCCTGAACTTAAAGCTTATTATAACTCAAAGAATTGCATACTACAACCAGTAATTTTTGAATATATTTATTGAAAATCATAAAAATGAACCCTCAATTAAATTTGAGCCTATAAAAAGATATATTTTGGGCAATAAAGAAGAAAATTTGTCAAAACGATATCTTTTCTAATTTTGTCATGGGTCTTATTTCCACAAGCAGGCAAAGCAGCCACTTTGTTTTATCCACAGGCAACCTCCCTTATTTACAGTTATTTTTCAAAAATTGGTTCAACATAGTTTTTGATAAACTCCATTCTGTCCTTTGCTCTTGGCAGAAAAACAGAGGTAATAGCAACCACCATATTCTTTTCTGGATTAACATAAATAATATTTCCTCCGTCGCCCATCGCTGTATATCCGTTATCCTGCTCACTAACCCACCACAAATAGCCGTATGGCAGATTACGCTGTTTCCATCGACTTTGTTCCGACGTGCTTTCTACTACCCATTTTTCAGATATAATACGTTCGCCATTCCAAATACCCTTACTCAAAAATAGCTGTCCGATTTTAGCCATATCCATTGGAGAAAGAGTAAGTCCCCATCCTGCTGTATTTATGCCTGTCGGACTTGCAACCCAGCCGCTTATATCGGTTGCTTTAGAAAAAGCCACCTGTTCTTCCTTGCTATGAAAAATAATACTCTTTTCAACGGTAATGCCCAATGGGTCAAACAGATTTTCTTTTGCAAAATCCAATACCGATTGTCCTGTTACTTCTACAAGGATACCCGATAGAATATCGGGGCCGATAATCGGAGCATATCGAAACTTTCCGATACGTCCTTTGCCGCCTAACTTATCAAGCGAAAACTTTACCCAATCCATACTTGTGAAATACTTTATATATGGATTGAACATATATTTATAAGGAGCAGTCATTGTAAGCAAATCTCTTATTGTAATGTTCTGTATCGTTTTTTCGCCTTTTTTGACAGTATATTGTGGATAGAACTCTAATACTTTTTGCTCAATGCTGTCTATATAGCCCTTGTCCAAGGCAATTCCAAGCAATATGGAAATAATGCTTTTTGTTACTGAAAAAATATGAATACGGCTGGCTTCCGTATAACTATTGTAATAATTTTCATAAACGGATTTCCCCTCTTTTAATATGGTCATACCTGCCATATTGGAATAATCCTTGCTAATGATATTTTCCAGTCTTGCAATCTGTTCTTGCTTCATTTGCTTTTTCCTCTATAATTAGTTTGAATTTATCATTTTGATATAATTTTTTTAACAGGATAATATATTTCAGTTATATTATCTTTTGCATCTACAGTCTGTGAGGGGTCTGTCACATAGACTTCAAACAGAGCATCTGTATTTTGATACCCCTCTTTTTCTGCCCATTCTCGCTGTTTAGCATAAACAGAAGAAAGCTGTGTATATGCCCCGTGTAAAATCGTTTTTAGGCATAATCTGGGACAGAAATCTCTCGTTCCAGTTGCATACTCTTGTACAGGTATGGCAAACTCTGTATCCAAACCAGATGGAGTGTATTCTGCGCTGTGGAAAAGCACCATTGGTTCACCACTCGTTGTTAGCTTATCAACTGCAATCCTTTTGAATAATTTTTCATAACACTTGATATATTCGCTAGGGAAATCTTCTGCTTGTACTGTTTTTCGAATAGATAAGAGAGACATTTTAGGTACATCTACAAGCTGAACATCTATCTCGTCCATATACGACATGATAGATTTGCCCCTCTCAATAGCCGATATGTCGTCCTCTAATTGTGTTAAAATCTGTCTGTAATTATCCACCTGCTTTTCAATTTCTTTTTTCTTGTGAAGAAACGCAAGATATAAATTATCGTCTTGTGTTTCTTCCGACTGCAAAACTGCCTTAATTTCATCTAACGAAAAAGAATATGCCTTTAACCGATTGATAAACAACATTTTTTTAAGCTGTTCAATCGAATAATAGCGATAACCATTTTCAGGATTAACCTCACTTGGCTCAAGCAAACCAATTTCAGCGTAATAGCGAAGTGTCTTTGTTGATACCTTACATATATTTGAAAATTCTCCGATTGATAACATAGAAATCCTCCTTGTCGCTATATAGTATAAACCTTACCGTAAGGGAAAGGTCAACAAGGTTTTTGCTCTTGCTGTATATATTATAATCACTGAAACAACCCATATCAAACACATTTGTTCTTTGTAAATTGAATATAGGTGGTTGCATCTAAAAACCGATAGATGTGTAAAATATTCATCGTCCAATAGAACTGAGATATGTTATAACAGCATGTCTGCCTAGGGAGCTATATGCTCTGCTCTAGGATGGGTGATGGCACACCCATACCTTGCACTGCGACCTGCCAGAAATGGACTCGTCAGCCGCTAAATAGCGACAGGTAAGAAGAATCCCCCACAAAAAAACTATTTGTCTAATTCTTTAACTGCCACTGATACACCCCCATTTTTTTCCATCATTCCAGACACAGAAATCTCCCATATTTTTTTGTCTTTTTCTGCTACAATGATTGATTGGAAATCATGACATCGCACAGATTCGATACAGCCAACAGTTTTTCCACCCTCTACAAGCGTAATAAATCCCGCCTTTGTATCTTGTATAGTAAAGCTGACTGTCTTTTTCAGTGGTTCTTCAAGATATCCTTCTTCTGCCTTTCTATTCTCCTCTGTAAATGTATCCTCTTTATATGGATACTTGCCTACTGTTACATCACCAGACTGCGGCCATGCCCTCCACACTGATGTTTCCGGCATATAATCCATAATATCATTTCCATTTACACGAGACTGAGCATTATGGAAATGCAGGCAAATTATTCCTTCCATTTCCATTGTATAGCAATTTTGAATAAACTGTCCGGCTCCAAAAGGGTCCTCTGAAAAGTGTTCTCTTTTTACTGCCTTCTCAAAGTCAAAGCCGCATTTATCAAATTTCCCCATAGGATGATACATACAGTCATAGCGATGTTCCTGCTGCCCTTCCAAATAATCCCATACAATACAATATCCATGAAAGAGTATCAGCAGACGCCTTTGAAAGACAGGCTCCGAATATTCACCGATATCCCCCTGTTTTCTGGGCTTTTCCGGTTTTAAAATCATTCTCCCTTCTATCATGCACTTTTCTTCCGGAAAAGTATATGGATATGGCGTCTGCCCTCCATAGGGCGGGTCAAACCATTCTGTCACTGTCTGCGCGCACACCGCCTGAAATGTATCAGTATCCTCATAATAAATGCACTGGCATGGAGACGGCTTCTGCATTCTGCCATCCACTACTGTCATATTGTGGGCTATGGAAGTCTGCACCCACATCTTAAACAAAAAGGAATCATACCCAAACCATGCATATTCATTATTGTGGAAGGTCATATCATCTTTTATAAAAGAAGCAAGACTCAACCTGTCATAGTGTCCGTGATATCCTCCATGCCCTCCAAATTTCAATACTGCCTGTGCAGTTTTATTACGCAGGATTCCAAAACCTGCCGCTGGCAGCAGCAAAGACGTTTTTCCCAGTTCAAACGTATCTTCTTTCTCAGTTACCAGAAGCGTTTCCGGCAAAGCCGCCAAATCTCCAATCTGTTTATAAAGCGGTTCTTTATAAAGATAGTATACCTTTTGATAAAGTTCTGCAAAATTCTGTTCATTGCTGTCATTTACCGAAAACAAAATGCCTTTGTCTGTCAAAAGCTTTGCTGTACAGTCAAAAAAATCTTTCAGACATCGGTTTGTCTTATTTAATTTCTCAAACCGCTGAAAGCTCATACCAAGAAATGGTTTTTTATCCTCTGCCCATGTCTCCCGCATAGACCATGGCGAATGAAGGATATTCCGTTCAAATGACGCCGAAACCTTTCTGTTTTTCAGTGAAATCCCACAATTTTCCGCCGCATTGACAATATCAAAAAACAATTCCCCCGCAAGACGGACATATCCGGAGGCCTCCTCGAAATACATACCGTCATCAAGGAATACCGCAGAGAGCAAATCATCAAATCCGTTGTAACCATACAAAAAGCGCTCCGTCATCTCATAATCTTGAAGAACAAGCGCGCACAACAGCCCAGCACCACATTCCGCCACTTGAAAGTTATTGCCGTCTCCATCCGTAAGTCTCCATGATGAAAAACTCATATAAGCTCTGAAACATTTTTCTATCTGTTTGTGCTGTTGGAATGAAAACTGGTCATAAAGAATATCATAACTCATTGCCACTTTATTAAAAAACTCTGCCTCCTGCACCCACCCTGCACTCTGGGCACGACACACCTTGAAGTCTCCTCTTGTGTATTCCTCCCGACTCTCAATAAAACTAAAATATGATTTCCTTGTTGCAAGATACCCTCTTTCTGTATCGAGCAGCCCTTCAAAGAACTGCATTGCTTTTTCGAAATATTTCCTGTTTTCTGTAATTTTCCATGCCACTGCTGTATGAAAAAGCATATTTTGCACATATGCAGGATATACAAATTCCTCATTTTCAGACGGTTTTGGCACCTCCCAGTTATTTGCCGGCTCCACATAAGTTCTGCAAAATACTTTATAAAGTTCATTGTCTTTGGCAAACGCAGCCTTTCGTTTCTGCCATTGTTCCTCTTTCAAAAAAAGATAAGGATGCGTCATCTTTTTTGATGTCTGCAAAATAACTTTTTTTGCCTCGGCACTGTTTCCGTCTGGTATAAAAAGAAATGTACTTTTCTCCAGCCCTCCTGCTGGAATATCCTCTGTCACTTCAACTTTCACACTATATTCCTTGCTTTCATAGGGCTCCAGTACCGTATATGGCAGATATTTTGTGGGAAGACATTCCTTTCCATACAGGCTTTGACAGATATTAACCACTATCTGTTTCTCTGATTTATTTACAAGAACTACTGGATATTCCACCCACTCTTTGGTTTCTCCCGTTTTGGAAGAGTTTTCTACCTGCACATCAAGGCTTCCCACTGTATCAGCCGTAATTTTTTTCAATATCACTGGACCTCCTGTCAGAAGTTTTACGGAAATGCCATCCAGATATTTAAGGAAAGCCCGCACCATCTGCCGAAATGCAAACTGCTCAAAGGGAACAGCTACAGACCGCCTTCCTTTTCCTGCTACTGTCACACGCCCCTTGATACTGGGAAAAAATTCTGGCCTTGCAATTTGCAGGGGATACAGAGTTATTTCAAACTCCGAAATTCTATCTTCTAACAATTCTATTTCCAGACGAATTTCCTCCTGTTTGGAAATGTCAGTTACTTTTGGCAAAACAGCCCGATATTCAGGTGTCTTTGCAGTCAGCTTTTTTGAAATACTATCTAAAATTATCTGTTCCATAAAAATCAACTCTCCTTTTTTATCAATTTTCAATATCTCTATGTATGCAAAACGCGCTTTCTTATGGCATATATCTTAGGTCTTTTACAAATAAAATTCAATTACATATTCAATAATAAACTGACTTTTTCTGCAAAAAATTTTACGATATACTCTATTATAACAAACGATTATTAGTAATAAACTTGACTTTTTCTGTATAATAGTTTAAAATAAACGAAATTACAAAAAACTTTATTATAAAAAACTTTTTTGTAATATAATAATATAAGATAAGAAAGCGGGGAAATATATGTTTATTGGAAGAAGTAAAGAATTGGAAACTCTTGAGAAATTATATCATCAAAATTCTTTTCAATTTGTTGTAATATACGGCAGACGTCGCATAGGAAAAACAACTTTAATAAACGAATTTATCAAGGGGAAAAAAGCGGTTTTTTATCCAAGTATTGATTCGAATATAAAACAAAATTTAGAGCTTTTTAGCAACAGCGTTCTATCATCCCTGACCGATATTCCTGTAAATACGACATTTAAAAATTTTGAAGATATTTTTGAATATATTTACCAGACAGCCAAAAATGAACGTTTCATTCTTGCCATAGACGAATATCCTTACCTTGCAAACTGTTATCATGGAATTTCTTCTCTGTTGTCCGCCTTTATTGACCATAAGTTCCAAAACAGCCGGCTTATGCTGATTCTCTGCGGTTCATCCCTATCCTTTATGGAAAATCAGGTGCTTGGTTATCAAAGTCCCCTATATGGAAGAAGAACCGCCCAAATGAAGATAGCCCCTTTTACTTATAAAGAATGTTCACAATACTATAAAAATTTCGAGAGGAAAGAATTGGCTCTTGCCTATGGCGTAACTGGCGGAATACCATTGTATATGTCGAAAATAAACGACAGCATATCAATGGAAGAAAATATTAAAAACAACTTTTTTGATATGTCGGCATATCTTTTTGAGGAACCCGCAAACCTCATGAAACAGGAATGTCGGGAACCTATGCAATATAATGCTATTATAAAGTCTATCGCAGAAGGCGCAGTAAAAATTAGTGAAATTTCCACTGTTTCCGGTTTAAACGATACCAGCCTCACCAGTAATTATATCAATAAATTGATATCTTTAGGCATTGTAGAAAAAAAATATCCTTATAAATCGAAAAGCACCAAAAAGACTATCTACCGGTTATCTGACAATATGTTCCGTTTCTGGTATAGATTTGTTCCTGCAAATCTTTCCTTAATCGGACAGGGTGCAAAAGATAAGATATATCAGCGAATTAAAAATCAAATTACAGCATATATGGGGTTTGTATTTGAAGAAATCTGCCAACAGTATTTATGGAAAGAAAACTTAAAAGGAAATACGCCAATTGATTTTACAGATATGGGATGCTGGTGGGGAAACGACCCAGTGGAAAAATGTGAGACAGAAATTGATATCCTTGCAGATAATGACGAAGGTGAGGCAATCTTTGCAGAGTGTAAATGGCGAAATGAATCTGTAGGTGAGGCGGAATTAAAACATCTGCAGCATCAAAGCACTCTGTTTCATTATCGGCGGAATGTATTAATGATATTTTCACGAAGTGGATTTACTGCGGGCTGCCACGCATTGGCAGAAAGAACAGGCGATGTATATTTGATTGACTTTGAAGATATGGAATGGTAAACTAAGGCTGCCGCACTAAAAATAATTGATACGACATATAGTGATTTTGGCTGGGAATTGTCATACGACAAAGAAGCAGACGCTCTTATCTGTAACAAAAATAACACAGAATGTTTCCCTTATATTTTTTTAGACAAAATAAGCGGCATTCTTATCTTTACTCCTCCACATTCAATATTTTCATCAATTCGTCTTTTTGATTTTGAACACAGCATTCCACAGCTTTTCTTATTTCATCTTCGGATATGCTGGGAGGAAACATCTCTCTTGGAACTCCATGACCAAACATCGCAGCATATTTTTGTTCCAATTCAAATTTTTCATTATCAAAATCATTGATATCTTCGTCAATTAATTTATTCATAAAATATAATATTTTATCTTTCATCATTTATGATAATACTCCGTTATTTACAAGGTTTTGTTTTTGCTGTTCCAATTTTTGAATGGAGAAGGAAATGACTGTTTTAATATTATACGATTTTACACTACTCTCAAACTAAAGGTATTAACCTTGCATCAAAATATTCAATGTCAATATATTGGCGTTTTTCTAGAAATAAAATCAGCTCATCTATTCTAGACTCCTTGCCCTGTACTTCCATTTCCACAGAACCATCACACAAGTTTTTTACCCAGCCTGTAAGTCCAAGCTGCCTTGCCTTATTTACTGAATAATATCTGAATCCAACACCCTGTACTCTTCCATAGAAAATAATATGCTTTCGTATGTTGTCCATTTATATTAACCTCCTGACTATCTTATCTCCTACCCAATACATAAGCAGGTCAGAATATTATAACCTTTATCATCTCAGCACCTCTATAATTTCTGTTTTGTCAAAATGATTGTATGGAGTTATATACAGTAATTTTTGATTTCGTTATACTATATATTCCGCCTAATGCGCAGCTCCATACAATCACTTTTTAAATAAATCTTATTATATATTTACCAAAAAAATAAATAATTATGTTTTCTATGTTTACAGAATCAGCCTTTGGCTAATTACATAATCTGTTCCAATATATACGGGTCCTTTATCTTATTATCCTCCGCAAACAACACAATCTTTGACATAATCTCCGCCGTTTTCGGGTCCTCGTCAATAAATGGCAAAAACATTTTTCCTCTGTGCTGCGAATGTACCGGAAGCACCGCTATCTGCGCACCGCCTCTCTTAAATATCACACCGCTGCCAAGATGCACCGTATAGCTTCCTCGCTTCCCTTCTATAATCGCATGATTGCCGGAAAACGTCACATTTGTAAGTCCAAACAGTGGAAGATTAAACTCAATAATCATCTTTCTCATTTCCATAGTAGAATGACTTGTCTCAGGGTCCACCCCTCCGGCATGCGCCACGCTGACCGCAAGGTCTACGTCTCTCATAACTTCGCTGAATATAATATCCGGAATATCCTGAATTTTTATCGCTTTAAACGTCTTTCTATCTGAAAATTCCACCCATTCAAGCGTCGGTGCCTCAATATCACTTGGAGAAAACCAGTCTGCCATCGCATAAATTCTTGCCACAATATTTTCCTTGTAGTAAATCTTCTGCAATCCATCCTCATAATCTGCCACCCAGCGTCTGCCTTTCAGACATGCTACCGTCTTTTGCGGTTGAATCTGATTGCCCGCATACCGAAGTGAATCATGTCTGTCCAGTTCTTCTTTTGTCTTTACATACAGTTCTCTGAATACCTGCTTAAACGGCTGCTTTATCTCCTTCTCAAACAGGAGCTTTTGATATTCATGCCAGTTTCCAGCCTTCCACAAATCAAACGGATGCGCGATACGAAGTTTCTTCTTCGGAGTCAGCTTGATTTCTTCCCCTGCAAAATCTCTCATTACCTTCTTATCTATAAATCCGATTCCCTTGTCACAGATAAACACAAGATTTCTTAACAACGGCAGAATCACCGGATTTCCCTGAAGATTTGCAAGCTCGGAAGCGGTAAACTCCACACTGTCCTCCATAAACTGTTCAAACATCGCCTTGGTACGGGTATACTGGTCCTTTAACTGTTTGCACACATCTTTGATTTCCAGCACAAATTCATCTTTTTTCATTTTTGCCGGAATAGACTTCAGCATCTTTCCATTCTTTTCACATAACACAGCAGGTTTTCCATTTTCATCTACTTCAATCTTTAATTTTATCTCTCCTGCTTCCTGCCAGTCAAAATAAGATTTCATATTTTCTACCAGCTTTGTTTCCATATTTAAAGTCAGTCTGGTAACATCCGTATATCCCGTATTCGTCGCAAGATTCTGCATTCCCATAGATACCGCTGTGGATTCGCTTGCCCTTCTCTGCGAGCCGAACTGCTTGCTTTCCTTTAAAAATTTCTGCAAAAACTGATAGCGGCGCAGGGAATCCTTTTCTGATGCAATCGGTATCAGTGGATAAGACATCAACAAATCTTTATTTCTCTTTGCATTAATCTCCTCCTCAAGCGCCTCCACGCTCACCTTGCCTCTTGCCGCATCGGTATATTTTCTTGCCCTTGTATGCTTATTGCCGTCTGAAATATACTTCGCGCTGTCATATAACATCTGAAAATTCTTCTCCCCAAGCTTCTGACTGCACTCCTTAAACCAGTTCAAATCAAATGCCCCGTTATTCAAATCCTCTATGGAAAGCGGGGTATACTTGGCAATGATTGCCTTTTTCCTATCATCAAACCACTCATTCATATGCGCGGCAAAATAATAAACACCACTCTTCAAGCCTGACCAGCCAAGATATTCCTCTATGCAGTCAATCCATTTTGTATTGAACATTGCCACTTCTACAAGACGCTTTTCTGTAATCTTCTTCCCTTTCAGCTCCTTTTTCAAGGTCTCGCCGTTTTCGTCCGGCAGAGGTTCGCTGACATACAAAAGATGGCTCAAATTGCTTCGTCTGGAACTGCCAGTGGTATAACTATAATAAGTGGAACGGTCCAATATATCCTTTCCAAGTGCCACCAGAATATCCACTAAATTTTTCACGCCGCGGATTTTTGGAATATTTCCTACCGCATAAGAAAACTTTGCCTCTGTTTCACTTCTCTTTAATTCCACGCCCAAAATCATATCGACGATTTTCCAGTAAACGGAAGTAGCAGTCTGAAAGACTTTGCTTTCCTCAAACTTCTCTCCTTCCTTCAAATACATCGAAGGTCCGCTTGCAAGTTTTGTTTCTGGATAGCAGACAACTGTCTGGAGCTGGTTAAACGTACGGCAAAGCCCCGCCTTATCGCTGTCAAAAGCCGCCTGATAAACATTGTCAATACTTATCATTCCTTCTGTGTACGCCTGCACATAATCAAGGAAGGTCAGCCCCATAATATTTTTCTGGTAGAACTTATTCACTGCCTGCTGCAAAATAAACGATTCCTTAAACTCCTCCACTGTTTTCCAGTTCTGCGCCGGATATATCACTGGCTTAAAGAAATCGTGCTCTGCCGCGTATTCCATATAGCCATATCCCTCATTCGCTTTTTTTGGAATATATGTCTTTTCGATTGGAAGCTCCAAAAACGCTGACAGAACCGCCTTTGCTACGCTTCTATCCAGCGCGCGTTTTTCTTCCTCTTTTTTGTAATCGTTGTAAAGCATTTGAAGAATGAAGTTTATCATAGGACTATGCGCGTATTGTTTTAAGTCAGCTTCGGAATATCCCTTTCCATAGAGTTCCTCTGCAAGTGGCGCAAATTTAGACTTGCGCGCTCTTATCCATGACGCATCATCATACCCAATAAGCCAGATTCGCAGATTTAGCAGAGTCTTGTAATCCTTAATTTCTTTTTGATAAAACTCTTCCCAAAGTTCTGGAAACGGATACTGCGCATCACCGTTTTCGTAACCGACAGCCACAAATCTCTCTCCAAGCAGATATTCTTCTCCATAATGGGACTTATATTCCAGATTTTTATTTTCCTCTATCAATGCTTCTAATTTATTGCATATTTTATAAAACTCCCTTGTATCTCTATGGAAAATCTCCTTTAAAAGCGAGGAATCCGTTTTCAATTCTGGCAGTTTCATTTTCGCCTGCGGTCTGTACAGACCGTACCCTTGGCTTTCAAGCACTTTATCTGTGTGTGATTCCCCTGTTAGTTCGCGGATAATCACTTGTTCCTTTTCAGTAGGGTTTTGTATATTTGCAAGCAGCGCGCAGCTCTTTTTATACAGCTTCTGCCGTTTGTCGTCCTTTTTCAGCCTTGCCACCAAGTCAATGCCGCCTAAACGCATCTCCTCTTTCTTATCAGAAACAAGTGTTTCGATTGCACGGTAAACTCCGCCGTCGTCTCTCTTTTCCAAAAGCTTTAGCACATTTACGCGCAAGTCTGCGTATTTATATTTCAAAAGACCTTGAAGTACTGTGTAATCATCTTCCTTTAACTCCATTTTTTCTATCAATTTAAACGCCTTGCTTCTAGTATCTGGGCTTTTATCCGACAATGCCTGTGTAAGCGCATCTCTTTGTGTCTGCGTCTTTGGTTCATGCAAAAGAAGACATAGATAATTTTCTCTTTCCTGTACTGGAAGATATGGAATTTCTTGGCAGACAATATCAATCAACTCGTTATCTTGAAGCATATATGCAATCATTGCCATACCGTTTACCCCGTCACATTTGCTGATAGAAACGCTGTACCACGGAAAAATGCATGGTGAATATACATGTCCCTTTTTTGGAACAGTATCGTGAAGCTGTTTTAAAAGATAAAAATGTTTTCTCGCCTCTTCCTCATCTTTAAACCATACATCATACGAAACTGGTGCATATACAGCTTCTCTGTTATAAACATATCCCTGCTGTTTTCCCCACAATGCCTGCCACAATATGCTCCATATATTACTCATATAAGTAGGCAGATATGCCGCACATAACTCCATATCGTCCGGATGAGTTTCAAGCATAAGCTTTGCCTGCCGCATGGTAAACTTAATATTCTGGAGAGCACGATTATAGTATGATACTACAAGCATCTGATTCTTTGTTCCGTTTTTGATTAATTCCTGACAGCTCTTCATGGAATCTTCGACCTCGTAAAAGCCTTGTGCCCACAGACCAATATATAATTCAATGCTGTCATTGCTCTTTGTCAACTCTTCTCTATATTCCCTGTCACGCAGCGCTTTTCCCATTAAATCAAGCTGTTTTGCCGTAATTCGGTCCATGCTTTCCTCGTCGCACAGGCCGGTCCATGTGGAAACTGCTCTTTTTATCGCAGAAAAACGAATTAAATCATTGTCCTCTATTACTTTTAGAAGTGTTAAAAAGCTTTCCACAGTTCCGCAGTCCATATTTTCACAAATCGCCTGTCTCACGCCCTCCTGAAGCCTTGCTGCCAGCAGAAAATCGCCAAGTATTTTATGTAAATATGTATGGTCACTCTTTACAATTCCTCTGATAATATTTGTGGAAACAACATTTGTGTTATTTTCAGACATCAGAATATCTTCCAGTATCTGCGCAAGGTCTGTTTCTCCCGCATCAAGCTCCGCCGCAATCATATCGCCTTCCGTATACAGAGAAGGTGCAGTATAATGACCTACCAGTTCATACAAAGCATATCGTTCTTCCGCCATATTATAATAATCCGCCATGCTGTCTGCATAAAAGCTCAAATTATAATAGCTGTTAAACAGTCTTTCTATTGTGGTATAATGCATAAATCTTTCATTTGCTGAACGGACAGTTCTTCTCGACATACCGGAAGAATACGAAAACTTGCTCTGCTTGTCCAGAATATAAAGAAAATTTTTCTGATTTTTTTCCGGTACATATGCGTTTAAAACCTGTTTAAATTCTTCTGTCACAATCTCCGACGGTTTCTTGTCCTTTGCAAGCTCCTGAAAACGATTGCTCATAGACTCAAACATTTTTCTGATTTTTTCATCATTTTTGCGTCTCTGCTCATAATCTTCATATTTTTCAGAAATATCTGATTTCAGCCCAAGCGCTTCTCTAAGCTTCGCCTTATGCTGTCTTATCCGCTTGTTTTGTATTCCCGCCTCCTTTTTTCTCTTTTCTTCCAACTCGTCATTTTCGCTCATTTCTGGTCCTCCTTGTTTTTATGAATTTTTATTATTTTTACAGAGTACTGTATTGTACTTCTAAAACCATTGGTAGCTTTTGCCTCATAATTTTATACTAATAATAAAATCTACAGTGTATAAAAACACGCCATTCACTATTAGTTGTTTACCACATTCTTCCACTGAGCATGGTCAAGCGAATAAATGTAAGCTCGCTGTCCTCCTCCAGCGAAATCGAATCCTCTGGCTTTTTTAATTCCTCTGTGCCAAGATAAATCCGAAAAATTCCATCTTCAAAGCACTGAAGTGCGTTTTCCTGTGCCTCCTCCAAATCAGCCTTCTTGTCTCCATAATTTACGCCAAAGCTGATTTTTCCGCTTTCTGCCTGGTCTTCCATATCGGCTAGAGAAAGTGCTGTCAATAATTCCTGATTTTCCATTCGCTCATTATAATTCCTGACGCATACAGAAACCGTTTCCATAATCAGCTCTTTTACCGTAAGCGGTTTGTTATCCAGCTCATATGGCACTTTTGTAATGGAATTTTTTCTTTTTCCAAGTTTTTTCATATTTACTAAAACACGCATAATTACCTCCATATTATTCCAAAAAATGTTATCTCTATTTTACCACAAAAAGAAATATTTTACAGCTTTTTTTGGCAAAATATTAAGAAAATTTACCGATTATTTTTTACAAAAAAGCCTGATGAATCGCCATTTTTTCAAAAACAAAAAAGCAGGATATTTTTATAAAATTTCCTGCTTTTTACAACATGTAACTATTCTTTTACTCATATTGTGCTTTTTTTCTCAATAAACTGTTTTTGCAGCAAACGAATCGCATAAAACAAACTTCACCGTCACCGAAAATACATCTTCCACAAGCTCTGCCTTTATCTCCCCATTCATCCGTTCCACAAGCTCCTTTGCAATCGCAAGTCCAAGTCCTGTGGAACTGTTTCTTCTTGCAGAATCTGCCTTGTAAAATCTTGTAAATACCTGTTCTATCTCAATTTCTTCCGGCCATTCCACACGATTTCTACATACAAATATAAAATTTCCGTCTTTCTGTCCGGCAATAACTTCCACCTTATCCCAACCATGTGACAATGCATTTTTAACAGTATTTCGAATAATTCTTCCAACCGCCTCACTGCTGCATAATACATAAACTTCTTTCTCGTCTATATCCACCTTCGGCTCTATTTTTTTCTCCTTAAATTCTTCATAAAAAGAAAAAATATTCTCACAGACAATTTTTGTAATATTTTCTCTCTGCATATCAAACTGATAATTATCATTCTGCAGCTTTGCATAGGTAAATAATTCCTCGAGCATGTTTTTCAGACTTTTTATTTTTCCGTTAATTATCTCTGCATATCTTGCATGCTCTTTTTCATTTTTGCTTTCCTGCATAAGCTGAAAATAACCGCTTAGTGCAGTCAGAGGGGTTCGGATATCATGAGACAGACTTGTAATTGCGTGCTTTAATGATTCGTCTTTTTTCTTATATTCCTGAACCTGTTTTTTTCTCAAATCATTCAAATAATTAATCCGTTCTGCCAGCTCTAAAATTTCTTTTTTCTGATACTTGGTATAAATAATTTTATTTGTTTCCTGACTTTCTATAAATAACATCTGGCGGCAGATGCTTTTTATCTGCCGCCTGTACCTTATATATTGTATTGTTGTTATAAACAACAGAAACATCAGAACAATTGTTATTATTTTCATAAAAACATCCTTACTGCTGATTTCTACGACGCTTCTTGTACTTTCTGTACTCCTTCATATCTTCCTGCATATACTTTCTCAATTCTCTTTTTGAAAATCCCTTCGTCGCCTGCTGTCGTGCCATAAATGCAGATTCGTTATTTCCTAGGTCTTCCCATATTTTTTCTGGAGGATTTTCTACCTGAAGCTTCTCAAAAACATATTTTGAATACGCATGACTAATGATATAGTCTCTTGCAGTGAGAATATCGATTGAACTTTTGAGTGCCCTCATTTCTCTGGAGCCGTCTGAAACTACCAGAAATATATCATTACTTTTTTTCATAATCATTTTCCACATAATATGCTTGATATTATATGGAATTTCTCCATTTTCACTTGGAAAAACAAATCCAATAATACGGTCAGAAGCAACAATCATAGTTTCATCCTTATAGTCAGATGCCTTTTTTATTTCAATATTGGGATGTCTGCTGAGCTGTTCCGAAAAAAAGGTGCTGCTTTTATTTGTATCATCATAATAGACGGTACACTTGTCAAAATTATTTTCCATATATTGCTCCTTCCTTAAAATACCATTATCTGTCAAATATCTTCTTGTCTATAGTTTACTTTCGAACAGTTTATTTATAAACTATTATAATGGTTATTTTATTGCTTGTCAATACAATGAAAATTTCTTTACCAAAATTTTATACTACATCTCTTTTCTGCATTACCACACTTCCAATTACATTATAAACTGCCAGAAACACTACTCCGACCAATATTGCATGCCAGAGCTTATCCATATCATTATTATATACAATTGTCTTGATATTATTGCTAATCAGATATTCCTCCACATGCAATTTTGTATTCTGAAAAATCTTATAATAAAATCCAAGAAAAATCTGACTGAACCCGCAGGAAATCATCATTCCAATGGTAATTCCAATCGCAGTACTTTTAATCAGCATGGTAATTAATACAATTCCTGCCGCAAAGGCGCTCATCAAAATCCACTGAATTGCGATATATCGAAACGCTTCTCCCAGTATATCCATACCAAAAGGCGCCCCGCTACGCCAAATCAGAACCCCGAAAATTTGCATAACCATATAAAAAACCATAGCCATAAGCACAAACACAGCCACAACTACATTTTTTGACAAATACATCCAGAACCGGTCTGGAAACTGTCCTGCAATATTTTTTACAAATCCCGATTTTTCTTCTGCATTTACATAGACTACTGCAAAGATAGAAATAAAAATCAGCAATATACCACTCTGTAAATCCGCACAGACATATTCCAGATATGCCGCCTCACTGCCATCCTCATGATAGGGAGTATTTACCATAATTCCAAATTGCATACCTTCCTCATCTTCCCCTTTTACTACAAGCTGATTCCTTTCTCCTGTCTCCTCCATAAGCCGCTGGTCCACTATCCCCATATAAAACGAAAAGACTGCAAACAGACTGATAATTCCTATTAAAATCCATGTGCTTCCTGTATGAAACATCCTGTATAAATCCATTCTGATTAAATTAAACATTTTAAACCTCCACTACTTTGTCAATTCCAAAAAATAATTTTCCAGTTTTTCATGAGCTACTCGAATGGCATCTATTACACAGTCTTTTTTAGTAAGCTCTCTATTTATCTGACCACTTTCCTCGAGCCTTTCATAAATTTGTATGACATTTGGAGAAACTACTTTATAATTTTTAATTCCCATACTTTCCAGCACTGTACAGACATGTTCGGTATGTTCTGCAGTAATTTCAATATAATTATTACACTTTTCTTCCAGCTCTTCTCTGGAAAGCTCCTGAATCAGTTCTCCATTATGAATAATCCCAAAAGTATCTGCCACCTTGTGAAGTTCTTCCAGAATATGGCTTGAAATCATAATCGTCATGCCCTTTTTCTGATTCAGATTTTTTAAAATTTCCCGAACCTCTACAATTCCCTGTGGGTCCAGACCGTTAATCGGCTCGTCAAGAATCAGTAAATCCGGTTCTCCCAAAAGCGCCATACCAATGCCAAGCCTCTGTTTCATACCCAGTGAAAATTTTTTCACCTTTTTCTTTCCTGCTTCCTGTAAACCTACCTGCGCAAGAATTTCTTCAATATACCCTTTTTTATAAATTCCAAGGGCAAGACATTTGCATTTCAGATTTTCACCTGCACTCATATTGGGATATAAACCTGGAGTTTCAATCAAATTTCCAATTCTCTCATACATTTCTCTTGCCTGTGTCCCCTGCTTTCCAAACAGAGAAACTTCTCCCGATGTTGGTGTTGCCAGACCACACAGCATTTTCATGCAGGTTGTTTTACCCGCACCATTTCTACCGATAAATCCATAAATTTCGCCTCTCTTTACATGAAGATTAACTTGATTTACTGCAGTATGCTGTCCGAATTTTTTGGTCAGAAGAGTTGTATTCACTGCATATTCCATTTTTTCTTTTCCCTTTCCTTTTCTTAACTTTCATTGCTTTTTTCTACACAAGTCGATTTGCCATACTTTACCGATTTGCCATATCTTACTCACCCTTTTATTTTCACATAAAACATTCAAGCAAACGCAAAGAAAAGTTTAAGAAATATTAAATAATTCAGCCAGTGAAAGGCTGCTTGCCTGATTTTTAGAATATTACTCAGTCAGCTTAAATCCCATGCCCCACACTGTTTCTATATATTCCTCTTCTGTAATCTTTTTTATTTTCTGACGAATGTTGCTGATATGCACATGTATTGTTTTATCTTCTCCGTCATAATATTCCTCCCATGCATATTCATAAATTTCATTTTTGGTAAATACCTTTCTGGGATGTTTTAACAGCAGTTCGAGTATTCTATATTCCTGTGGAGTAAGAAAAAGCTGCTTATCGCAGAGCATCACCTTTCTGGTCTCAAAATTCATACGTAAGTCTTTATGCTGCAGCACCCCTCCCTCATCCCTGATATTATTGCGAAGCTGCACAACAATCCGCGCCTCCAGCTCCTTTAATTCAAACGGCTTTGTCATATAATCATTTGCTCCAAGGGTAAGCAAATCCACTTTTGTATCCAGCTCATCCTTTGCAGATAAAACAATAATCGGAGTACTGGTATATTTTCTTATATTTACAAGGACATCTGCGCCATTCATTCCCGGCAGAATCAAATCCAGAATCACCAGCTGATAACTTTCCTGCTGAATTCGAAGCAGCCCTTCTGTACCGGAATATGCACTTATTGCCTCATATCCCTTTTTTGTAAGAGCCTCATTCAACATTTGATTAATATTTGTATCATCTTCAATAATAAGAATTTTACTCATTTTTGCTCCATCCTCTTAATCCAACTGAGGCTGCCACATCAGATATTCAGCAATGTGACAGCCCCGATTTCCAGTTATTGCATTTTTCCTCCCCATGAGTCAAGAATTTCCTCACAGGTATCAATATCAATATTATCTACAGCCTCCCGAAGCTGTTCAAACATTTCCTTCTGCCAGTCCTTATAACTGTACTGCTCCATTTCCTGAATCACCTTCTCCATTCTATCCATATCCAGCTCTTCCATAGCCTCTTTCATATGTTCAAAACATTCAGATAACACTTCAAAGGTAATTGGAAGCTTTGTTCCCTCCGGCAGCTTCTTTTCAACAAAATACGGCTGTAACACCTCATAATAATGCTGATACTGCTGCAGCATCTCATCTGTACACTGATGAATCAGTTCCCCATTTCTTGCATTTCCTGCCGCTTCCATGGCCTCTGCCTTCTTTGCAAGCTCCATTGCGCCAATCTGCCTAGAAGCACTCTTCAATGCATGAACCTCTATGGTATATTCATGCCATTCCTCTTTTTCCTCATATTCCTTAATTAACTTCATCTTTCTCTCAATTACCTTATAGTAATCCTTTAATACAGACCAAAACAGCGCCTCATCTCCCAGAAGTCTTAAAGCTTCTTCGGTGTTAAGACCTTCAATTTCAATTTTTTCCTTTTCTTCCTCCTCTTTTTTCTTGTATACTCTCTTGATTTTTTCTTTTGGAAGCCAATAGCGAAGCTTTGAAGTAATTGTTTTAATCTCTATCGGTTTTGGCACAAAATCGTTCATTCCCTCTTCAATAAACATCTGTCTTGTTCCGTCTATTGCATTGGCCGTCAGTGCAATAATTGGAACTTCATTGTATTCCTCATGAAAACGTCTGATAATATGAGTTGTCTCCACGCCATCGATTTCCGGCATCATATGGTCCATAAAAATGAGGTCATATTTCTTTGCTGAAATTTTATCAATTGCCTCCTTGCCGCTTGCCGCTGTTTCAATCCTCATTTGCAGCGGTCTCAAAAGTCCTTCTGCCACTGTCAGATTAATTGCATTATCATCTACAATTAATATTTCAGCATCTGGTGCAATAAATTCAAAATGACCTCCTTCATCCGTCTGTACCTCTGTCAGAACCTTATCATGATTAAAGATTTCTGCTATATTTAAAATATACAGAGGCCTTTTTACAATCATAAGATTTGGAATATCAAAATGAACGGAACTGTTAAATGCAATCATAAGAATTGCTGTGATTTCAGGATGACTTTTTATAAACTCCTGAACTCTTACCGTAAACATACGATATCCTACAAAAAAATACTTTACTTTCTGTTCTAAAATAGTATTTAATTCTTCTTCTGAATGAAGCTCAATATATTTTACACCCAGTCTGCCGATATCTATCTTAATTTGAGGTTTTAAATAAGACCTTGCTATCAATCCTGCTGTGACAATAGGTTCCTGTTCCTTTAGAATAATACTCGGTTTTGGATCGACAATCTTTTGCGGAATTACAACAAAAAACTTGCTTCCCTTTTCATATTCACTTTCCACCCATATCTGACCATTCATCAATGTGACAAGCTGTTTTGAAATTGCAAGTCCAAGCCCCGTTCCTTCAATATTTCTGTTTCTTTTACTGTCAAGCTGCTGGAAGGACTGAAACAGTTTTTCCAAATCCTCTTTTTTTATTCCTATTCCCGTATCCTGTACAGAAATCTGCAGATAAATTTCATCTGCACTTTTCTTGACATAATCCATTTTCAAAACAACCTTGCCGTGTTTGGTAAACTTTACCGCATTATTTGCCAGATTAATCACTATCTGCTCAATACGGGTATAATCTCCAAGAAGCTTATACGGAAGGTCGGGTACAATATCCAGAATCAGCTCCACATCTTTATCGCCCAGACGTGTAATAATCACATGCTCCACATCATTTACAATAGACATCGGTTCATATTCTGTTACAACAATATCCATTTTTCCAGATTCAATTTTTGAAAAATCCAGAATATCATTAATAATTGCAAGCAAAGTCCTTCCCGACGACTGAATCTGATTGATATAATCTCTTGCTACAGGAGGCAGGTCTTCACGCAGAGCCATTTCCGCCATGCCAATCACCGCATTCATCGGAGTACGAATTTCATGGCTCATATTTGCAAGAAAATCGGATTTCATTTTTGCTGCACGTTCAATCTCCATATTTGCCTGTATGGTAAGATATTTATTATAAGCAATATCCGACAGAATATTTGTAATCGTATAAATAAATTCTCCGGCCTTTATAATCTCGTCTTCCTCAACAATATCAATCTGCCTGACCGCATCCAGATAAATTTCAGGGTCAATGCCAATTTCCTTTGCAACCTGTATTACTTTCTCTTCATTTGGCGGTTCTATCAAAACCTGCCCTCCAATAAAACAGCCTATCATTTTTCCCTTTGCCATAATCGGAGCAGCAAAATCAATCAAACCGGCATGACACTCATATGCCACACAGGTTCCCTTTTTCAAAGCAAGCTTGCCGCCCTGTTTATCACACTGTTCACAGCGGGAACGACCTACAGGAGATTCTTTTGTAAGTTTCCAGCAGAACTCGGAAGCAATGGTAGGCTTTGTCACAGCGACTCCATTTGCATCCGAAATACCTGCTGCTATTCCGGTCATCTTACAAAAGGCATCCTGCATCGTCTGCAAAATACTTACATCAATCAGATTTGTTATGTATAACTCTTCCTCCATAAATCAATTCCTCCATTATTTATCCCAGCACATTTTTAATCGTGGTTATCAGCTTCTCCCTGTCAATTGGCTTTAACACATATCCTTGCGGTTTCATGGATAATACCTTTTCAATTTTTTCACGTTCACTGATTCCGGTAAGAAATACAACTGGTATATCCGAAAGCTCCTGATTTTCACGAATCTTTTCCAATACCTGTGGTCCATTCATATCCGGCATTTCATAGTCAAGAAAAATCAAATCTGTTCTCTTTTTCTCCAGAAACTTCAAGGCAAGCTTGCCATTAATCGCAGTTGCAATATCATAATCCTCGTGAAGATGTTCCTTGATAAGCTTTAACATTCTTGGGTCGTCATCCACTACAATAATATGCTTTCTCCGATTCTTTTCCGCTTCAATTGCCTTTTGCCTCCTCTCCAGTTCCATCCGCTTCTTTTCCTCTGCTTCCCTGCGCTGCTTTTCAGTGAGAAATGCAACAATTCGCTCTTCTATCATTGCAGCAGTCAGAGGTTTTGCCAGAATAAGGTCTGCAAGATTTATGGTTACTTTTACAAAGTTATCACAATCCTCCTTGCTGCCAATAACTACAAACGGAATTTTCTTTTTCTGAAGATTTCCTCTTGCTTCCATAATCTTTGCAATATTATCCTTAAAATCCTCTCTCAGGCCGTATATAAAAATATCCGGTGTAAAATACTTCAGATGACATTCAATATCTTCAAACCGCCATGAAGTTGTCTGACATTCAAAATCATTACTCATGGCATAAAAGAAATCATCCAGCACAATTTGATTGTTTCCAGCTAATAATATCCTATATTTCATTCCGTTTCCTCCTTCAAAGCTATATATTTCTATATTAATAAGAGGCAATTTTTATTTTGCCGTTTATTTTTCAGGTTTTATTTATCTGAAATATTTTTAAAAACATAAAAATAAATCATCCTGCCAAAACAATTTTGTAATGAAAATTCATTTGTACTTTCTTTTTATAGCAAAAACCGTTCTTTTCAAATTAGTCTATTCTGTTTTTTATTGTATCATATTTCATGGTATATCACAAGAAATTTTGTTATTTTTCCACTTGCAAATTTGGAAAATCTATGATAAAATGTATGTGTTCGCGGGTGTAGTTCAATGGTAGAACACCAGCCTTCCAAGCTGGATACGTGGGTTCGATTCCCATCACCCGCTTTTTTGTTTCTGAAAAAATAATTATATATATTTTTATTTATATACAAAAAGGGACTGTGTCAAAAAACACTTTCCCTTTCTAATTATCTCAAATTATTCTATTTTACTTTTTATCCTGAATCATCCGTTTGCTGCAGCTGTAGGTAATCAGAAAATACACTCCATAAACTGCTATGATAATTCCCGCTGTTGCAAAAATCGAATAAATCAATCCACTGCTTCCAAAAGTTTCAAACATATAATTACATACCTTTATTCCAAAAATGGAATGAATACATGCAAGTGCCAGAGGAAGCCCGAAGAACACTGCACTCTGTGTAAACAGAGAATGATGAATCTGCCGTTCATCTACGCCGATGCGCCTTAAAATATTATATTTTTCTTTATTGTCAGACGCCTCCGACAATTCCTTTAATGCAAGAATGGCTGAGCTGGATATCATAAATACAATTCCCACATAAATGCCGATAAATATAATCATGGCAGTTAATCCTATCGAATTGTTATAAATCTGTGTTTTGCTGTTAATTTTAATACTTGCCCATGCCTTATCTGCAGGATTGATTTTATTATGAAATTCATCACCATCAATATATTCTGCAATATTATCTGTATCCATTTCCGATGTTTCTTTATAATTGGCAATATAATAGCTCATTTCTTTCTTATACCCTTCCAGATTTGCATTATCAGGTATAAGAATCAATCCAAAGTTCGTATTATTGCTTGCCATATCTATAAAACCATCCTGACATTCACGGTATTTCGGATGGTATTTTTTATCTCCGATTTCTATTATGTTTCCCCTTTTTAATCCCTCATTCCTTACAGATACGATTGTATCATAATTTGCCACAATCATATATTCATCCTCATTTAGAGAATATTCTTTCTGTCCATAGATTCTGGCAACTCTGTTATAATCGCTGATTTTTATAAATTCTTCTGATACTGTTTTCAGATATTCCACATAGTCCTTGGAAAACTCCATATCATATAATGCATCACCTATGGTATCACTCATTGTAAAACCGTTGTCTGCTGCCGAAAAGGAAATAATATCGACAGAATCCTGAAATATTGACATATCCACCCCTGTCTTTTCAAAAATATCCAGGATGGTGTTTCCACTGTTCATTTCAATAGAAAATTCCACGTCTGCCGGCGTCATTTCCTTGAGATTGTCATTGATTGCCTTTCTGATAGAAAGTGCGGAGGATAATACACTGATTGTAACAAACAGCATTAAACAGATAATTCCTCCTGAAAATACAGTTGTATTGATTCTGCTGCCAAGCTCCCGTATTGTAAAACAGTTTAGCTTTCTGTGATAAAACCGTTTTGCCTTTTGTGCAAAAAAGAGCAGCAGCCCTGACATGGACCAGAAAATCAAAAATGTGGATATAATGCCTTTTACAATTTCTCTCAGAATATCGGTGGTTGACAATATCTGGTCAGCTCTTACTGTCACCATATAATAGGCGCTTCCAAGCACACATACTGCAACAATAAATACCACTGTACAGAGAATCGGATTTTTCGCTGTATTTTTTTCGGATTTTTTTCCCGAATGAATTAAATCAATCAGTTTTGCTTTTCCCACTACAAATGTATTTAACAGAATTACTACTCCATACATAATAACAAAATAAATCACAGTTTTTGCAATTGCGCTGTTTGATACAAAAAAAGTAAAACTGCTCATATCCGCCTCAAACATATTTGCCACAAAAATACTCATTACCTGTGACCCTGCAATCCCTACAGTGATACCGACTCCAAGAGAAATAATTCCGATAATCAATGTTTCAATAATCAGAATCCGCGCAATTTTTCCTTTTTCCATTCCAAGAAGCATATAGATACCAAATTCTTTTTTTCGTCTTTTCATCAGAAAATTACTGGCATATACAATTAAAAATCCAAGAATCATCGCTACAAATACACTGATAGATGACATGGTTCTGTTGATTAAGTCTATAATATCATAAGAAGATTTTGAAACATTCAGCATAACCGTCTGCTTTTCGATGCTGTTAAAAATATAAAATATTGCCACACCAATAATCACAGTTGCAAAGTAAACAGCATAATCGCGCATACTCTTTCTTAAATTTTTTATGGATAATTTAAAGAGCATCATTTAAATCCCCTCCCAACATTGTCACTACATCTATAATTTTATTGAAGAATTGTTTTCTTGTATCTTCTCCCTTTCGGATTTCATGAAAGATTTGTCCGTCCTTGATAAAAATAACCCTTGATGCATAGCTGGCTGTAAATGCGTCGTGTGTAACCATTAAAATTGTGGCAAGATAGCTTTCATTCATTTCTGAAAGACTTTCCAGAAGAAATCTTGCAGATTTTGAATCCAGTGCACCCGTCGGCTCATCGGCAAGAACCAGTTTTGGATTTGTAATAATTGCCCTTGCTGCAGCTACTCTCTGCTTCTGACCACCACTCATCTGATAGGTGTATTTGTTTAGTACCTCTTTTACTCCAAGCTGTTCTGCAATTGTATAGATTCTGTCGGGAATTTCCTCTGCCGGAGCATTCTGGATAGACAATGCCAGTGCAATATTTTCATAGGCAGTCAATGTATCCAGAAGATTAAAGTCCTGAAAAATAAATCCAAGCTCTTCTCTTCGGAATTTGTTCAGCTTATTGCCCTTCAGCTTTGTAATATCTTCCTCTCCCACATAGATATGTCCGCTTGTCACACGGTCTATGGTGGAAATACAGTTTAGCAGGGTCGTTTTTCCTGAACCACTGGCACCCATAATACCGACAAATTCTCCTTTATCCACCTCGAAGGAAATACGGTCGATTGCCTTTGTAATATTTGAATTATTTCCGTAATATTTTTCTACATTATTTAATTTTAATACTGTATCCATTTACAAGTCTCCTTTCACTCTTTGATAATACAATTTATCTGACAGTATTAATATAATAAACGATACGAAATTTTTCCATAGAAAAACCTTACGAAAACTTACAGTTTCGTAAGGTTTTCCCTTTTTATCTCCCATTAATTTTCTAAATCATAATACCGATTTCTTCCAAATCCAATCCCCACTCTCGTATAATTGTCCTTCTCCGATTCAATAAAAATCTTATGCCCCATTTTATCACAGAGCTTTTTACATATAAAAAGCCCCATTCCTGTAGCCTCTTTGACCCTTCTGCCATTTTTTCCTGTAAAACTCTTCTCAAACACTCTCCCTATATCACTTTTTTCCACTCCTATTCCATGGTCCTCTATAAACAGCCATATAATATTTTTTTCCTCTTTTCCGAAAAATTTAAGATATGCTCCATCTGCCTTCTTATATTTCACACTGTTATTCACAATCTGTCCCAGTATAAATTCCAGCCATTTAGAATCTGTATAAACTTCAATCCCCAAATTTTCCTTTTCTATCTGAAATTTATTTCCAATTAACAAATCCTTATTTTCAATTACCGCTTTATTGACTACTGTTTCCAGGCTGACTTTCTTTAATAAATAATCCTTCTGCGGCGCATCCGCCCTTGCATAGAAAAGAATCTGCTCTACATAATAATATAATCTCATCAATTGAAGCTTCTGTTTTTCCATATCCATATTTTTATTATAATTCATAAGCATCATATTTGATATTGGTATCTTGACTTCATGAATCCACATTTCAATATATTCCTTAAATTCAGAAACCGAAGATTCCATATCCATTATCTTTTCCTGCATGGCTTTTCCAATTTCATACAAAGCGTCACATAAAATCTGCCCCTCATAAAAGGCAGGAGTTTCTATCATCTCACTAATCAGATATTTCTTGTCCAACATGGTTATTCTGTGAAGAAAATTTCGATAAAAACTTCTCTTCATTAAATATTCCCGCATTCCTACACATACCAGCACCCCAGTAATAATAAACAAAACAAAAACAATATATTCATATGGAATTTTCATCCCGATTCCCAACAAAATCATACAAAACACAATACAGACATACCCACAGATAACCGGCAATTTTTCCCTGATAAATTCTTTTTTCATTCTATTAAATATCCCTGTCCTCTTTTTGTTTTTATCATATTTTGCAGTCCACAATCTTCCAGCTTTTTACGAATCCGTGTCATATTTACTGTCAGTGTATTATCATCAATAAACTCTTCTGACTCCCACAAATCACTGATTAAACTGTCTCGTGAAACAATCTTTCCCTTATTTTTTATCAAAAACGCTAGTATTCTCATTTCATTTTTTGTCAATTCAATACAGGTTTGATTCACTGTCATACTTCCCCTGCTAATGTCAAGCCTTATTTCTCTATATTCAATCACCGAATGGTCCGTATATTCTGTTCTTCGAAACACCGCTTCTATATGAAGCAACAAAATAGTCGGATTATAAGGCTTTGCAATAAAATCATCCGCCCCGTAAGTCATACAGAGCACCTCATCCATTTCCGTATTTTTACTTGTTACCATAATTACCGGAATTGCAGATACTTTGCGAAATTCGCGAAGAAGATATTGTCCGTCTATTCCCGGCAGCGTAATATCCAACAGTATTAAATCTGCCTGACTGTCAAGCATTTTCTCCAATGCAGAACTGAAATCTGTCAAAACAATACTCTCGTATCCATTTTGATGCAGCAAATATTTCAATTCCTCCTGCAATCCCATATCATCTTCTATAATTAAAATTTTTTTCATGCCTGTTCTCCAAATCCTAGTGTGAATACAAATTGTAATACGATAGAGATAGAAAAACTGCCGTATTAAGCAGTATCACTTCTTCTTAATACGGCAGCCTCTTTTTATTTTACCATTTCTTCCAGAGTTCTTCTGACCTTTTCCTTATCAAACGGCTTCACTACAAACTTCTCAGCGCCTATCTTTAATGCCTGTATTACCTTTACCTGCTGTCCGGCTGCTGTTATCATAACAACTTTTGCTTTTTTATCAAATTTCATGATTTCTTCCAGAGCCTCCAGCCCATCCATAACCGGCATGGTAATATCAAGTGTAAGAATATCCGGCTTATGCTTTTTGTATTCCTCAACTGCCTCTTTTCCATTGACAGCCTCTCCTACAACAACATATCCCATATCTTCCACCATATTTCGCAGCATTTTTCTGATAAAGATAGAATCATCTACAATTACAATCGAAGCTTTGCCATCTCCCTTATCTACAGAACCTGCCTGCTTCTGATAATCAAAAACATACGGCTCTTTGCCCAGCTCAATCTTGCTGTCCACAGCAATAAACATTTTTACCTCTTTGCCGTGAATGTACAATGGAATTGTATAACCAACTCCGACAGTCTCCTGATTGAGATATGTCACTGGAGGTACCATATCAACCTCCACATCCCTTGCAGCTAAATCTGTTGCCAACAATCCATTGCAGATATTTGCAAATTCGCCGACTGCATCAAATATTTTATCCTGTCCATGCAGTTCTGAACCTACAAAGCCCGAGGCAAGAGCAACCATTCCTGAATTATCCCATTCTCCGGAAAAAGCAAGAACAATATCATGCTTTCCTACCAGCCGCTGTACTACCATGCTTTTATAGGCAAATTTATTTGTGCGCTTTACCTTTCCGATATAGAAATCATCAGTAACAAATCTGACAAGGTTTCTAAGTACAAGTGCTACCAGTTCTGGTACATATGGTTTGGATACATATACAAATGCCGGAACAATTTCATCAAAATCGTTTTCTTTTAATGCATCCATTTCATCATCTGAAAATCCATAATATTTCTGAAAATCTTCAACATATTCTGTTGCCTCTTCCATGGAAATATTCTTCATATCCGTAAATATCTGAATAAATTTCATATACATATTTCCCTGCTTTGTCAACAGGCTGACTACCTGGTCTTCTGTCAGATATCCACACTCCACTGCTATTACACCGAACCTTTTATCCTGCTGTACCTGAAGGTAATTTACCTCTTTTACTTGCTGTTCTGTCATCAGATTTTGAGCTATTGCAATTGTTCCAAGCTTCAGTCTTTCGTCTTCCTGTCTTGTCAAAATCACATCAAGCTCTATGTCTGTGATGACATTCTGCTCTACTAAATATTTCCCAAATAACTGATTAAACATACACTCTTCTCCTTAGCACAATATTTTTACATACCTATAATTTAACATATTTACCACAACTTATCAATATTATTCTTAATATTCATCCTTTAATGTAAAATGTCCAACCAGATCACCCATATTAATCGCCTGTGCAGCCAGCTCCTCACTGGTAGCAGATGTTTGCTCAGCTGTTGCCGAATTGGACTGTACTACCTCTGAAATCTGATTTACACCAGCTTCCGCCTGTTCCATAACTTCTGCCTGCTTTGCTGAAATCTCACTTAATTCTCTGGAAGAATCCGCGATAGCTTTAATACCATTCACCACTTCCACCAAAGAAGCCGCTACACTCTCAGCAGCTCTATTTCCTTCATTTACTTCCTGAATAGAACTTTCGATTAATTCACGTGTATCAACTGCAGATTGTGCACTCTGCTCTGCCAGATTACGAATTTGCTCTGCAACAACTGCAAAGCCTTTTCCTGCTTCTCCTGCTCTTGCTGCCTCAATTGCCGCATTTAACGACAACAGATTTGTCTGACTTGCAATATCTTCAATTTCTGAAATAATATTTTCTATTTTCTGTGAAGTCTCACTGATACGATTCATCGCGCTTACCATAGCTTCCATTGCTCCACGGCTGTTATCTGCCTGTTCAGCATACTTCTGTGCCTGCGCATAGCTTTCTTCTACATGTCTTGCAGATTCCTGTATGCCTTCGGTAATATTTGTAATGGTAGCCTGCAATTCCTGTACAGATGCCGCCTGGTCTGTTGCGCCCTCAGCCAATGCCTGTGCTGCCTCAGCCAGATTACCTGAGCCTGCAGATACCTGATTGGAAGCTTCATCTATCTGATGCAGAGTTTCATTCATTTGTTTATTCATCTCACGCATGGAATTTAACAATAATCCAAATTCACCTACATATTTCTCTTCTATCTTTGTATCAATCGCATAATTTCCATTTGCCATATCATTCATCAGTTCTCCGGCATCGCTGATAATCAGCTCTAAATCTTGTGCCATCTGCTGCGATTCCTGTATCATGTCAGCAACTTCATCCTTGGAAACTGTCTCAGGAAACGCAGACTTTAAATCTCCCTTTGCAAAGGTTTTGAAACGCTCTCCCATTGCTATAATCGGATTGGCAATCCCCTTTGCAAGTGCATTTCCAAATCTCAGAGAAATAAAGATACTGACTATAATAATTACAGCAATAATAGCTACTATCACTAACTGAAGAATCTGAAGAGTTTTTGCCAGTCTATTTCCCTCATTCACATTATAATTCATCAACTCAGCCAGACTGTCATATACATCGTCATAGGCAGGTCCCAACTGATTATATGCCATATTCTGTGCTTCTGCACTCTTTTCAGCATCTTTTGTAGCTCCTGTATTAAGAACTTTCTCATCAATTTTCCAGAACTCTTCCAGCTCGTCTGTTGCTGCCTGATAAAGCTTTTTTTCTTCATCTGATGTCAATCTGCCTTCCATTTCTTTCATATAATTGAGAAAGCTCTGCTTTTTTTCATCATGCTGTTTTCTGGTGGCACTAATCAAAGAATCATCGTTATATCCAATTGTTGCACGCGTCGCACTTCTTGTATCTGCAAAGGTAACTAATGCCTTTCCAATATCCCCCTGAGAAAATCCATAATTTGTAAGTGCATATTTGTACCTGCCCACCATAAAAATCATAGCAATACACGCAACAATTGCAGCAACACTAGCAATGGATACCACTAATACAAATCCATTTGTTATTTTTTTCCTGATTTTCATATTATTAAATTTTTTCAGCATACTTCTTATAATTCCTTTCTTTTGTGATAATATATCCTTATGGTAATATATCCTTACAGTAACATAAGTTACAGTAATATATCCTTACAATAATATATGCTCACGATTTCTTCTTATCATTCTATAATATTTTATCTGAAATTTAATAGGCCTAAAAAACTGAAAACAAAAACTTATATTATAAAATAACTATAAACATTATATAATATTTGCAAACTAAAAGCAAGTAATATGTTCCTTCTTCAATGTAAATTTGAACTCTTTTCATTACAAAAACCCCTATTTTTTTATCGAATAATTACACTTGCACAATTAATATCCTTCGCAAGGTCATACACCCTTCCAGACATAAGTCCTACCACCTTTGGTCTTAATATATAATCAGGGTCATTTTCTACTACCTTGGCCTTTTCTCCATTACTCAACTGTACAATAGAGTTTGTAGGATAAAGAATCACACTTCCCAAAAAACTTTTCATTGCTGTAATATCAAGCTCTCCCGTAAGCGACATAATCATCTCTACTGCATCCCTCTGTGAAAATGCCTTCTTATATGGCCGTTCTGTAACTAAAGCATCATAGATATCCGCTACTGACAATATTTTTGCATAAATATCTATTTTTTCTGTAGACAGCCCAAGTGGATATCCTTTTCCGTTTATTTTTTCATGATGCTGCAGTACCCCCATTTTCACTCCAGATGAAATATCCCTTTTATTTTTTAAAATCTGATAACCCAGAAGAGTATGCTGCTTCATTAATGAAAATTCATCCTCTGTAAGTCTACCCGGCTTATTTAGCACTTCATTGGGTATTTTGGACTTTCCTATATCATGCAAAAGCCCTGCAATTCCAATTTCATAAATTTCTTTTTCCGACAGACCGTACTTTTTTGCTATAATCATTGACATGGTTGCAACGTCCACACTGTGTTTAAAAGTATATTCGTCACTGACTTTTAATGCATTGATATCAACAGCTATGGCATCATTATCTGTAATCGCCCTCATCAGCTCATTTGTAATGTTGTTTGTCGCATTTTCAAAATCCGCTGAATCCGTACTGCAATATAAAAACTGTACCCCCTCCGCCACTCTGTTTTTTACACTCTCTGAAAGCTTCACCTTTGAACGGTCTGATACCATAAGCTTCTCTATCTTTTCCTCGGCCTTTTTTGATATTTTCACCTCCTCGTTGTCCGGGTCCTCCTCACCCTCACAGATGTAAACACCGGCTATTTGAAGTTTCTTTAAAGAATCAATCAGATATTCATCCATGACTGTACCACGGGCAATCAATATGCATCCTTGCTGATTTTTTATTGTCTGGTCAATTTTCATTCCTTCTTTTAATGACCTTATTCTTACAAATCGTCTGGTTATCAAAGCCCTGCCTCCTGTCTGACTTTTGTGATTCCATAAAGAAATTCTTCACAACTCTTTATTTTTTCCGTATTTTTTATTATAACTAATATTTCAGGAATAATCAACTATATCAAAGGATTTCGGCCAAATAATTTTTTATTGGAACCATAATTTTGCTTTGGCATATGAAAATCTATTTCAAATATCCGGTATACTCCGCAGTTCTTAGTATTTCCTCTGCCCGTTCAACCTCTTCCCTTGAAGGAGGGTTGACTTCCTTCAGTGCATAATCCAGACCAAGCTCCTCCCATTTAAAAACACCAAGTGTATGATAAGGCAATACCTCAAACCTCTGCACAGTCTTAAGTTTTTTTACAAATTCTCCAAGCTCCCTTAAATCCTTTTCATCATCCGTTACTCCCGGAACCAGTACATAACGAATCCACATATCCTTTCCCTGCTCTGATAAATACAGAGCTAAATCAAGAATATTTGTATTTGTATGTCCGGTAAGCTTTTTATGCTTTTCATCGTCTATCTGCTTGATATCCAGCAAAAAGAGGTCTGAGTATTTCAAAAGCTCATTAAACTTTGAAAAATAAGGTTCTTCCCTAGTAAACGGGGCACCGGAGGTATCAATACAGGTATGCACCTGTTTTTTCTTTGCGAGCTTGAAAATCTCTGTTACAAATTCTGTCTGTAACAGGGCTTCCCCTCCGCTTATGGTAATTCCTCCTTTTTTCTTCCAGTAAGTATGATAACGATATGCCTGGTCAAATGCCTGTTTTGCAGTCATTGTCTTTGCCTCTTTTAACGCCCATGTATCCGGATTATGACAATATTGACATCTCATAGGACACCCCTTTAAAAATAAGATAAATCTTATCCCGGGACCATCTACAGAACCAAAACTTTCTATTGAATGAATCCGTCCTGTAATTTCCTCCGAATTTTTATTTTTCAATTCCATATCTTATACTGTGCTGCAAGCGTTAAGGTTGAAAAAATGCTTGCAACTTATCTCCTTTCTATAAATTTTAAATTTTTTCAACCTTTTCTCCTTCCAAAAATGGCAGGTAAAATATTTTTACAAAAATATTTTACCTGCCATCTATTTAATTATACGCAACAAGCGAAAATTGTCACTTATCTGCTTGCATGGAATGTTCTTGAGATTACATCTAATTGCTGTTCTTTGGTAAGGTCGATAAATTTAACCGCATATCCTGATACACGAATCGTAAAGTTCGCATATTCCGGTTTCTCCGGATGCTCCATAGCATCCTCCAGTTTTTCCCTGCCAAATACATTTACATTCAGATGATGAGCGCTCTGGTCAAAGTAACCGTCCATTACTCCCACAAGGTTCTCAATTCTTTCTTCTTCGTTATGTCCCAATGCATCCGGATTCATGGTCTGAGTATTGGAAATACCGTCTAATGCCCATGTATATGGAAGCTTTGCAGTAGAGTTCAGAGAAGCAACCAGACCATTCTGCTCTGCGCCGTAGCTTGGATTTGCTCCCGGTGCAAACGGAGCACCTGCCTTACGTCCATCTGGAAGAGCACCTGTTGCCTTTCCATAGACGACGTTTGATGTAATAGTCAGAATGGATGTAGTAGGCTCAGAGTTTCTGTAAGTATGTCTCTTCTGAATCTTTGACAGGAAGGTTCTGAGTACCCACAAACCGATTTCATCTGCTCTGTCATCATCGTTGCCGTATTTCGGGAAATCTCCCTCTATTTCATAATCTACCGCGATACCTTCTTCGTTGCGCACAGTCTTTACCTTTGCATACTTAATTGCAGAAAGTGAATCAATTACATGTGAAAATCCTGCAATACCTGTTGCGAAAGTACGTCTTACGTCAGTATCAATCAAAGCCATTTCCGCTGCTTCATAGTAATATTTGTCATGCATATACTGAATCAGGTTCAGTGTATTTACATACAGTCCTGCCAGCCAATCCATCATTACTTCGTATTTCTTGATTACTTCGTCATAGTCAAGATACTCGGAAGTAATCGGCTGATACTGTGGTCCGACCTGCGTCAGAGACTTTTCATCTACACCACCGTTAATTGCATACAAAAGACATTTTGCAAGATTTGCTCTCGCGCCGAAGAACTGCATTTCCTTACCGGTCTGTGTTGCAGATACACAGCAGCAGATAGAATAATCATCGCCCCATACCGGCTTCATAACATCATCATTCTCATACTGAATAGAGCTTGTGTTAATGGAAATCTTGGCTGCATATTTCTTAAAGTTCTCTGGCAAAGCAGAAGAATACAATACTGTAAGGTTCGGTTCTGGTGAAGGTCCCATATTTTCCAGTGTATGAAGGAATCTGAAATCATTCTTTGTAACCATATGACGACCATCCATACCGATACCTGCTACCTCCAGAGTAGCCCATACAGGGTCTCCTGAGAACAATTCATTGTAAGATGGAATTCTTGCAAATTTTACCATTCTAAATTTCATAACCATATGGTCGATTAATTCCTGAGCTTCTGATTCTGTCAAAGTTCCATTTTCCAAATCTCTCTGGATATAGATATCAAGGAAAGTAGATACACGACCAACTGACATGGCAGCACCATTCTGAGTCTTAATGGCTGCAAGATAACCGAAGTATAACCACTGCACTGCTTCTCTTGCATCCTTTGCAGGCTGTGAAATATCATATCCGTATACTTCTGCCATTTTCTTCATGCCCTGAAGTGCACGAATCTGGTCTGTCAGCTCTTCTCTCTGACGGATGATTTCGTCTGTCATGGTTCCATCGCCGCAGTTTGCCTTATCCTTTTCTTTCTCCTCAATCAGGAAATCAATTCCATAAAGAGCAACTCTTCTGTAATCGCCTACAATACGTCCACGGCCGTAAGTATCAGGAAGTCCTGTAATAATATGGCTGCGGCGTGCTGCTCTGATTTCCGGTGTATAAGCATCAAATACACCCTGATTATGTGTCTTGTGATACTCTGTAAAAATCTTGTGCAGCTCAGGATTTGGAGTATAACCATAATTTGTACAGGCCTCTTCTGCCATCTTGATACCACCAAATGGCATAAATGCTCTTTTTAATGGTTTATCTGTCTGAAGACCTACTACTTTTTCAAGGTCTTTCATGGATTCGTCGATATAACCCGGGCCGTATGAGGTAAGACCTGTAACTACTTCTGTTTCACATTCAAGTACGCCGCCCTTTGCTCTTTCTTCTTTCTGAAGCTCCTGAAGTTTTCCCCAGAGTTTATCAGTAGCTTCTGTAGGTCCTGACAAGAATTCTTCATTGCCGTCATACTGTGTGTAATTTCTCTGGATGAAATCTCTTACATTGATTTCTTCTTTCCAGAGTCTTCCTTCAAAGCCGTTCCACTGTTCTTTTTCTAACATCGTTTGTTTGTCCTCCTTGTATGAAATAATTTTTTTATATTGTATACCATGCCAATCATACAGATTCCGCTGTACAAATAATTGTACAAACTGTTTTATACAAACCAGTTCAAACAAATTGTGTAAAATAACTGATGTCATATGATTTGTACATTGTATACATCAATTACCATAATACAAATATGAGTATTTGCACTTGGTAACATGATTTCTGTTCACAATGTCATAGTAACACTTATAAAAAAGAAAATCAAGAGATTTGTGGAAAGTACTAAAAGAAATACAATTTATCCCCTATTCCCTTCTTACAATTTCTACTATATTCACTTTTTTCAACCTCAAGGCAATCATCAGTATACCTGTTATCACGGCTCCTGTCATTATGACAAATCCTTTTACAAAATTTTGAATATCCGGTTGAAATACAATATATCTTTTATAAAATTCCATAAAATTCTGCAAAATATAATTAGCACCCCAAAGTACTGACAGCGTAAAAAAACTGCTGTATAAAACTGCTTTTCCACACATAAAAATTTTTTCATAAAAAAACACCTTCAACATATCCTTCTTTTGATATCCCAACGCCAGATATATTGCACTTTCTCCCAGCCTGTTTCTCAATTCTGCACTTATTATCATGATAATACTTACAAAACATACTACAGTCAACATAACCACAAAAATATTCACAATTTTTATAATAAATGCATAAAACATTAACATGGTTTCATCTGCCTCTTTACAGGCCATTAAAGGCCGATATCCCGTAGCATGATAAAGTCTGTCACATACTTCCTGTATATCGTAACCTTCTTCTATGTAAACCCCAATCTGTTTTGTTGGAATCCATGTCTCCTCTTCGGGATTTTCTTTCAGATATTCCTGTATATATTTCTCTGTTACTCTTGAGTTTATTTCATCTGCCTCTTCTGGATGAATAAAAAACTCGGAACCGATATCCCCTGTCTTTATATTATCAAATGTGCCTGCCACACGAAAGGATAATTCTATCTCTGTATCTATCATAATCAGAAACTCTTCTCCAATCAGTTCTGTACCTGATGTATATTCATAATTTCCAAAAGAACCCATTCCATATAAATATTCCGGAATAATGATTTCTCCATATTCCAAATTTTCTGTTTTTCCCGAAACGGCATAATCTGAAAGTCCTTTATAACTGGACCTTATCGCGATTTGTATATGTTCACTTCCAAATTCTTCTTTTCTGTTTTCAAGTACTCCTGTTATGGGAAGAGTTACCCTGCTCACCTCTCCCACCCCGTCAACAGCTTCCATATCGCCACGAATCTGTTCAAAAGGCTTGTCTTCCACTTCATTGATGAGTTCTAATCTTCCCAGACCTCTGTTACACATCGTTCTTAAACTGTTGTCAAAAGATTTCACAAGAGAATTACCCAGCATACAACATAACAAAGGTGCTGTAAGAATCAGGATAAATAGTTTGCTGTGCTTTTTCTGCCCCTTCAGATTTTTATATGCAAGTACAAACAGCTCCACATTTTTCTTCATTTAAACCCGAACCCCCTTCAGCATAGTATCCAAATGTATTTTTTTCAATCTGTTTATATATATTATTGTCTGTATAAACATTACACTTCCCAAAAGGACTGCGGACAATAACAGTATCATAATATTGTCTGTCAATACAAATCTTCGTTCTTTTTGAATTTGTAAAAATATTGTATCAGATTGCATAAAATATTGCATATATATCGCAATCAGTCTTGCAAATGGAAGACTGATTGCAATATCACAAAGAGTCTCTATAAATAACGGAAGTATCATTTTTTGTCTGTGGTATCCATATACAAGAAAAATCCCCACTTCCTTTTTCTCTTCCTGTAACTGCATATATCTGTATCCAATCATAATAATAACAGAAAAAATACATACACAGAAAAAAGTAACCGTCATCGCCTTAAATATAACATCTGACTGATTACTGAAAAATAAATCTACTTTTGAAGCATTGGACATCGCCCTGGCAAACCAGTCTGTATGAATTCCGGTCTGTATGCAAAAAAACATATAAATACTGATATAAATCAATGCTATATTGACAGAATATACAATAATATTAAATACAAATAACAAGGGGCGAAGTCTTTTTCTGTTTAATATCCATTGATACATACTATTCCTCCGCTGAATCCTGTTTTTCATATAATATTTCCTGAAGTTCACCATCATTATTATAAAGAGCAATGCTGAGAATATCACGATACCAGTGGCAGTTTTCTATATTTTCACTATGAACGGTCTCATATTGATTTCTTAATTCCAGATAACCTTCATAGTCTGCTATCTCCATACGATTTATGTCATATAAATTTTCTGCTGGTTCTTCATTTGGTTCATATTTCCCTGTCTGTTCGTGAATAAATCCATAAAAGTCCAAAACATTCAGATT
>CAJUDQ010000002.1:0-67385 GCA_910585215.1 uncultured Lachnospiraceae bacterium
ACACTTCGGCAGGTAGCTAGAATCCCCTACCCTTTAGGCATGGGGAGTGTCAATGGTACTATCTCCATATAATTCCCATAGTTTCAGCAATAAATTCAATTGTTTCTTCCACAGACATCCCTGCTTCTTCCACAGTAATATCTGCATATTTTTCATAGTAAGGAGCTCTTTCATTATATAAATCAAGCAGTGTTTGCCCCTCCTGCAAGACCACGCCACGGCTTTTTAAATTTCCAAGTCTGTGTTCCACTTCTGTATAAGGCAGCTTTAAATACACTACAGTACCGATTTCTTTAAAATGCATCATTGCTCTCTCGCCATAAATCACGCTTCCGCCCGGTGAAATAATTGATTTATGGCAGCATACGGAAGCGTTAATATCCTCTTCTAGCTTCTTAAATCCTTCAAGTCCTTTTTCTGAGATAATTTCATGAAGCAGTTTTCCTGTTTTTTCCTGTATTAAAATGTCTGTATCAATAAAATCATATCCCAAAAATTTTGCAAGCACTACTCCGGCAGTACTTTTTCCAGATGCAGGCATACCGATTAAAATTATGTTATCCGTATTCATTTTATCTTAAATATTCTTTTAGAATCCCTTTCTTAAATTGTAAATCAGCCAAACTGCATTTTATCACAAAATCTGTAAATATTCAATAAAAGTCATTGAAAAAACTGCCTGATAAATGTATACTATATAAGCTGTCAGTACAGACAATTTCACATTATAACAGTTAAAAAAATACAATCTACTTGCAGATATTAAAAATGGAGGAAAACATATAATGAAATGGAACAAATTTACCGTAAAAACTACCACACAGGCAACCGATTTAATCAGCGGAGTATTGGTGGAAAATGGCATAGACGGGGTAGAGATTGAGGATAATATCCCTCTGTCAGAAGAAGATAAGAAAAAAATGTTTATTGATTTTCTGCCGGAGCTTCCAGAAGATGAGGGAATTGCATATTTGAGCTTTTATATGGAAGAACTGAGTCAGGAAGAAGAACAGAAAAAAATATCAGATATCCTTGAGGGAATAGAAGAATTAAAAGATTTTGTAGATATCGGCGAGTGCAGCATTGTAAAAGGTGAAACACAGGATACAGACTGGATAAATAACTGGAAACAATATTTTAAGTCGTTTGAAGTAGACAATATTGTTATTAAGCCTACATGGGAAGAAATGAAGCCGGAATATGAAGATAAAATGGTGATTCAGATAGACCCGGGGATTGCTTTTGGAACAGGTCTTCATGAAACTACTCAGCTTTGTATCCGACAGCTTCAAAAGCATATAAAACCCCATACAAAAATACTAGATGTCGGCTGCGGAAGCGGGATTCTTTCTGTTATAGCTCTCAAGCTTGGTGCAGAGCAGGCCGTTGGGCTGGATGTGGATGAAAATGCCATAACCGCTGCCCGTGAAAACCTGGAAGTAAATCATATCCCGCAGGAGAAATTTCGAATTTTAACCGGCAATATTCTCGAGGATATTTCCATTTCAGAAGAGATAGGATATGAATGTTATGATATTATTGTAGCAAATATTCTTGCCGATGTACTGAAGCCCCTTACATCGATTATTCCAGACCACCTCAAAAAAGGCGGAATTTATATAACCTCCGGTATTATAGACAGCAAAGAGCAGGAAATGATAGAAGCGATTTCGGCACGGCCGGAACTAGAAATTATTGAAATAACAAGAAAAAATGACTGGGTATCTATTACAGCAGTCGGAAAGTAGGCAGATATGCATCACTTTTTTGTAAATCCTGAGGCGGTGACATCTCAGACAATTACGATTACAGGACCAGATGTCAATCATATCAAAAATGTTCTGCGTATAAAGTCCGGTGAAGAGGTGCTGCTCAGTGATGGACAGGGACAGGACTTTTGCTGTGAGATAGAAAGCCTGACAGAACAGAAGGTTATTGCAAAAATAAAAGACAGAACTTTTGAGGGAACAGAGCTTTGCAGTAAATTTTATTTGTTTCAGGGTCTTCCAAAGTCGGATAAAATGGAGTTTATTATTCAGAAGGCAGTAGAGCTTGGAGTGACAGAGGTTATTCCTGTTTCCACCAGAAGAACTGTAGTAAAACTGGATGCAAAAAAGGAAGAAAAGAAGCTGGAAAGATGGCAGGCAATTTCAGAGAGTGCTGCAAAGCAGTCGAGACGGGGAATTATTCCGAAAATTACCAGTGTAATGAATTTTTCAGAGGCTTTGAAATATGCTGCAACTCTTGATATAAATATAATTCCCTACGAAAATTTTAAGGATATGGCAGAGACAAAAAGAGTGTTAAACAAAATTGTTCCAAATATAAAGACAGGAATTTTTATTGGTCCTGAGGGCGGTTTTGAAGAGTCAGAAATAGAACTGGCCATACAGCAGGGAGTAAATCCGATATCCCTTGGCAGGCGGATTCTTCGTACGGAAACCGCGGGAATGGCAATTTTGTCTGTACTGATGTTTCAATTGGAAAAATAGGTGCAGTAAAAAATAAGGCAAATAGAACAATGGATGCAATAGAAAACAGATGAAACAGAGAATATTGCATCAATCAAAATGGAGACCAAAAATGGAAATTTATTTAGATAATTCTGCGACAACAATGGTATCACCAGAGGTTGCAGACATTGTGATAAAGGTTATGACAGAGGACTATGGAAATCCTTCTTCCATGCACAAAAAAGGAATAGAAGCGGAACGATATATAAGAAATGCAAAGGAAATCATCGCAAAAATCTTGAAGGTAAAAGAAAAAGAGATTATTTTCACTTCAGGGGGGACAGAATCCAACAATCTTGCACTGATTGGTATGGCAAATGCAAACAAAAGGGCAGGCAGACATATTATTACCAGCGGTATAGAACATCCATCGGTGCAGAATACTGTAAAATATCTAAAAGAGCAGGGATTTGAGGTGACATGGCTTCCAGTGGATGCAAAGGGGCATATTCAAACAGAAGCTTTAAGGAAAAGTCTGCGCACGGATACAATTCTTGTTTCCGTAATGTATGTAAATAATGAAATTGGTGCTTTGCAGCCGGTGGAAGAGCTTAGCAAAATAGTGAAAGCGTACAATTCAGATATTATTTTCCATACAGATGCCGTACAGGCATTTGGAAAATATCGTATTTATCCAAAAAAACAGGGAATCGATGCGTTAAGCGTCAGTGGTCATAAGCTTCATGCTCCGAAGGGAATCGGGTTTCTGTATGTATCTGAAAAGATAAAAATCAAGCCTGTTATTTTTGGCGGAGGTCAGCAAAAGAATATGCGCTCAGGTACAGATAATGTTTCGGGAATTGCAGGAATCGGTGAAGCTGTAAGACAGGCATATGAAAACTTTGACGAAAAAACTGAGAATATGTACAGGCTTAAGGATTATTTTATTGACAGGCTTTCAGAACTGGAAGCAGTAAAAATCAACAGTCAAAAGGGAGACGAGAGTGCTCCACATATTATTAATGCAAGTTTTTGCGGCGTCAGAAGTGAGGTAATGCTTCATGCACTGGAGGATAAGAATATCTATGTATCAGCAGGTTCCGCATGTTCATCAAATCATCCGCATATCAGCGAGACTCTTTCAGGAATAGGGCTTTCTTCGGAGGAGATTGATTCTGCTCTCAGATTCAGTTTGTCTGAGTATACCTCAAGACAGGAGCTGGATACTTCCATAGACTGTATAAAAGAACTGTTGCCTGTATTAAGAAAATTTACAAAGAAAAAATAGTCTGAAACATGACAGAAAGGAACTTTCTATGAAATTCAAGTCATTTTTAATAAAATATGCGGAAATCGGCGTAAAAGGAAAAAACCGGTTTTTGTTTGAGGATGCTTTGGTCAGACAGATTCATCTTTCATTAAAGCCCTTAAATAGCACCTGTCATGTATATAAAGAGGTGGGGCGTATTTATGTGGATATATGCGATTATGACTATGAAGAAGTGATAGAAGCATTGCAGCATGTATTTGGAATTGTTGGGATTTGTCCAGTGGTTCAGATAGAGGATAATGGTTTTGAAGATTTAAAGCAAACAATTGTCAAATATATGGATGAAATGTATAAAGAGAAAAAGATTACCTTTAAAGTCAATGCAAGACGGGCCAGAAAAAATTATCCGTTAAAATCAATGGAAATAAACGCAGCAATTGGAGAAGCATTGTTGAAAGCATTTCCTGAAATCAGGGTAGATGTCCATAATCCACAGGTGATGTTAAATATTGAAATCAGAAAACGGATAAATATTTATTCTGAGACAATTCCGGGGCCGGGAGGGATGCCGGTAGGTACAGCCGGCAAGGGAATGCTTTTATTATCCGGCGGAATCGACAGTCCGGTGGCAGGATATATGATGGCAAAAAGAGGAGTAAATCTGGAAGCTGTTTATTTTCATACCCCGCCATATACCTCTGACAGAGCAAAACAGAAGGTAATGGATTTGGCAAAAAAGGTAGCTGCCTATTCAGGGCCGATAAAGCTGAATATTGTCAATTTTACAGATATACAGATGTATATTTATGAACAGTGTCCGCATGAAGAACTTACGATTATTATGAAGAGATATTTTTATAAAATTGCGGAACGGCTTGCCGAAGCACATGGATGTCTGGCGTTAATTACAGGAGAAAGTGTTGGACAGGTATCGAGTCAGACTATGCAGTCGCTTGGCGTGATTAATTCCGTCTGTGAGAAGCTTCCGGTATTTCGCCCGTTAATTGCTTTTGATAAACAGGATATTGTAGATATTTCAGAAAAAATCGACACCTATGAGATATCCATAGAGCCGTATGAGGATTGCTGTACAACGTTTGTTGCCGACCATCCTGTCACAAAGCCAAATCTGAAAATCATAAAAAAATCTGAGACAAGACTTCAGGAAAAAATAGATGAACTGGTGGAAACTGCTTTGCAGAACGTGGAAGAAGTTATTATCACCAGTGAATAAAATAATAATTATCGGGTATAATTTAAGCAATCAGCCAAGTGGAGTAATCTTCTGTAAAGTAAAAATAAAATGAGACTGCCGTATTCAGAACCGGATAATTAAAATAGAGCAATCTTGATATCAAAATTTGCTATATTTTATAAATCTGTTCTTTTATACGGCAATCTCATATGTGAAACCTTATAATCGCTGGTTTTTTCTAAAATGGATTTGTCAGGTTTCACAGATATCGCTGGTATGAAACCTAAACCAGATATGGTTTTAAGATTTCCAGAATATCATCAATACCAGATTCATCAGCATGAATGCATAAGTCAATCGGCTTGGATAAATCCAAGCTGAAAATCCCCATAATAGACTTTGCATCGATTACATATCTGCCGGATACCAAATCAAAATCTGTATCAAATTTTGTAATCTCGTTTACAAATGCCTTAACCTTGTCGATGGAATTTAAGCAGATCTGAACTGTCTTCATAATAAAACCTCCTCGAAAAAATTATAGTTGAATATTTATTATTATGAGGCAAACTTTTGGAAAAGACCTCATTTGTATATATACTACCTTTAAAATGATGAAAAGTCAATGCAAAATTATAAAAAAAACGAATTGGAGAATAGAAAAATGAACGAAAGGGAACGTCGATATATAAGTGAAAAAACAGGCAAAGATATCAGTGAAAAGGCAGACCACAGGACAAACAGAAAGATGAGAGTGGCATTTCATACATTGGGATGTAAGGTAAATGCTTATGAAACAGAAGCCATGCGGCAGGAGCTTGTAAAAGAAGGATTTGATATTATGGAATTTATCCCAGGGGCCGATATATATATTATTAATACCTGTACTGTCACAAATATTGCAGACCGAAAGTCAAGGCAGATGCTTCACAGAGCGAAGAAACTGAATCCGAATGCTCTGGTGATAGCAGCGGGCTGTTATGTACAAACCAGGGAGACAGAGCTGTTACAGGATACATGTGTGGATATTGTGATTGGAACGAACAGAAAAAGTGAGATTTGTGACATTATCAAGGAGTATTTGAAAGAAAACAGTTCAAAAGGGATACCATCAGATATCCGGTCTGAAATATTGTCAACAGGAAAGAAAAGTTATCTTACAGATGTATTGCATTTCTGTGAGTACGATAATATGCAGATAAGTGCAGATGCAGAGCATACAAGGGCATTTGTCAAAATTCAGGATGGGTGTAATCAGTTTTGCAGCTATTGTATTATTCCTTATGCAAGAGGCAGAATCCGAAGTCGGGAGCTTGCCGATATCAGGGAGGAGGCAGAAAAGCTTGCAAAGAATGGTTATCAGGAGCTGGTATTAACCGGAATACACTTAAGCTCTTATGGACAGGATAAGGAGAATCTTACACTTTTAGACGCCATAAATACGGTATCTCAGATAGAGAAAATTCAAAGGGTCAGACTTGGTTCTATTGAACAGGGAATTATCAGTGAAACATTTGTCAGAGCGCTTGCAGAAAACAAAAAGTTTTGTCCACATTTTCACCTTTCACTGCAAAGTGGCAGTAAAGAAGTTCTCAAAAGAATGAACCGTCATTATACGCCAGAAGAATATCTGGAAAAGTGTTCTCTGATAAGAAGCTTTTTTGACAGACCAGCGCTGACAACAGATGTGATAACGGGATTTCCGGGTGAGACGGAGAAAGAATTTCTGGAAACAGAGGAGTTTTTAAAGAAAGCGGCATTTTCACAAATGCATATCTTTAAATATTCCATGCGTCAGGGTACAGTGGCAGCAAAGATGGAAAATCAGATTTCGGATGCTGTAAAGGCAGAGAGAAGCAGCAGGCTGATAAATTTAAATGAAAAACTGGAACAGCAATACAGAGAGCAGTTTCTGGGAACTGTTGGAAAGATATTAATCGAGGAGGAAACAGTGATTGAAGGGATACGCTGTTTTACAGGTTATACCAGCGAATATGTGAGAGCTGCCGTAGTATCGGATAGCAATCTGGTCAACAAAATGGCAGAGGTCAATTTCAAAAAATTACTAAATGCGGAAATATTACTTGCGGAATTGGTAAAAATATATTAAAATAAACAAAAGTGTGTGCGTGGTAAAGCATATTTAGCAGGCAACCGGCATTTTTGCGGATTGCAAATATTTCGAATGAGGTGTATCAAAGCTGCTGTAAATATATCGTGTGGCAGGCGCTTTGTTCTAATATAAAAAGAGAGGTAGATATACGAAGATGGATAGTAAAATGAGCAGTACACAGTATTTCAAGACAGTACCTGAGACAAAGGTTGAAGTTGGACAGGTTATGAAAGAGGTTTATAAGGCGCTTTCAGAAAAGGGATATAATCCTGTAAATCAGATTGTAGGATATATTATGTCAGGAGACCCGACCTATATTACAAGCTATAAAAATGCAAGAAGCCTTATTATGAAAGTTGAGAGAGATGAACTGATAGAAGAAGCCCTTACTTATTATATCAATAACAGGCTGCGCTAATGAGAAAACAGGAGACAGAATATGAGAATAATGGGGCTTGATTATGGTTCGAAGACTGTCGGAGTGGCAGTTTCCGACGAACTTTTGATGATTGCGCAGGGAGTGGAAATCGTGCGCCGTGATTCGGAAAAAAAGATACGCAAAACGTTGATACGTATTGATGAATTAATTGCTGAATATGATGTGGGAAAAATTGTTCTTGGTTTCCCGAAAAACATGAATAACACTTTAGGCGACAGAGCGGAAAAGTCGCTGGAATTTAAAACAACTCTGGAGAGACGTACAGGACTTGAGGTAATTATGTGGGATGAGAGACTTTCGACAGTCAGCGCACATAAAACCATGACAGAGGCCGGTGTACGTCTCGAAGAGAGAGGGAATTATGTGGACAGTATTGCCGCTGCAATTATTCTTCAGGGGTACTTGGATTTTGCTGCAAATTGTTCAAAGGGGCAATTGGCCGAAAATTAGGAAAGAGATGAGGAAAATATGTTTGGAAAGATTAAATTTGTAGATGAAGAAGGAACAGAGCTGGAATTTTCGGTAATTGAGCAGACGAGAGTAAATAATATCAATTATCTTCTTGTGACGGATTCAGGAGAAGAAGAGGAAGAAATAGAGGCTTTTATTGTAAAAGATTTATCAGCCGAAGAGGATAAAGAGGCGTTGTATGAGATTGTGGAGGATGAAAACGAATTTGAAGGAGTGGCGAAGATTTTCGATGAACTTGTTGGGGATTTAGACTAAAATTAGGAGGTAAGAACGTGAAAACGGCGATTGAAAATGAAAATACAAAGATAAAGATTATTCCTTTGGGCGGTTTGGAGCAAATCGGAATGAATATGACTGTTTTTGAGTATGAGGATACGATTATTGTAGTAGACTGCGGACTTTCTTTTCCAGATGATGAAATGCTTGGAATAGACCTTGTGATTCCGGATATCACATATCTGAAGGAAAATGCAGATAAAGTAAAGGGGTATGTGATTACCCACGGACATGAAGACCATATTGGAGCGATTCCATATGTATTAAAGGAAGTGAGTGCACCGATTTATGCGACCAAGCTTACCATGGGCATTATTGACAACAAGCTCAAAGAGCATGGAATGGAAAAGGCGATAAAGAAAAAAATTGTAAAGCATGGACAGTCAATTAATCTCGGTTGCTTTCGGGTAGAATTTTTAAAGGTAAACCACAGTATTGCAGATGCAGCAGGACTTGCCATTTTTACGCCTGCAGGAGTGATTGTGCACACTGGAGATTTTAAGATTGATTATACACCGGTTTTTGGCGACGCTATGGATTTGACCAGATTTGGAGAGCTTGGGAAAAAGGGAGTTCTTGCTCTGATGTGCGACAGTACAAATGTAATGCGTCCGGGATTTACAAGTTCGGAGAGAACGGTAGGGAAAACAATTGACCATTTGTTTGCAGAAAATTCCACACATAGAATTATTGTGGCAACCTTTGCATCAAATGTAGACAGAGTGCAGCAGATTATCAATTCCGCATGCAAGTATGGCAGAAAAGTGGTGATTGAAGGCCGCAGTATGGTAAATATTATTAATACAGCCATGGAGCTTGACTATCTCAAGGTGCCGGAGAACACAATTATTGATGTGGAAGATATGAAGAATTATACTGACGGACAGCTTGTGCTGATTACAACAGGCAGTCAGGGTGAATCTATGGCGGCATTGTCCCGTATGGCGGCATCGATTCATAAAAAGGTCACAATCAAGCCAAATGATACGGTTATTTTCAGTTCCTCGCCGATACCAGGCAATGAAAAGGCGGTATCAAAGGTGATTAATGAGCTTTCCATGAAAGGTGCAAATGTAATTTTTCAGGATACTCATGTATCAGGACATGCATGTCAGGAGGAAATCAAACTGATTTATTCTCTGGTAAAACCAAGATATGCCATTCCATTGCATGGAGAGTACAGACATTTAAAAACGCATGCGGAGCTTGCAGAGCTTATGGGAATCGACAAGGAGAGAATTTTTATTCTTTCTTCGGGCAATGTGCTGACATTGTCAGAAAAGGAAGGGTATGTTTCCGGTCAGGTTCAGGCGGGTGATGTGCTGGTAGACGGTCTTGGTGTAGGTGATGTGGGAAATATCGTACTGCGTGACAGACAGAATCTTGCAGAAAACGGTATTATTATTGTAGTGATGACTTTTGAGAAATACAGCAATCAGCTTCTTGCAGGACCTGATATTGTATCACGGGGATTTGTCTATGTAAGAGAGGCCGAGAATCTTTTAGAGGATGCAAGAAAAGTGGTAAACGATGCAGTGGTAGAATGTGTGGAAAAGAACATTTCCGACTGGGGCAGGATAAAAATGATTGTAAAGGAAACTTTAAGTGATTATTTATGGAAGAAAATCAAGAGAAATCCAATGATACTGCCGATTATTATGGAAGTAGAATGATAAGAAAAATTATAAAAGAGAGGATTGCGAAAGGATAAATATAAAATTGCACAAAAAGGAAAGGATGGAGGATTTACAGAATTATGGAGGACGAGATTTTAGAAAAAGCTGAGGAATTGCGCGATTTGATACTGAACAGCGAGGAATATACAAAGTTTCAGCAATACAGAGAGCGTCTGATAAAAGAAGAAGAGCTGTACCGAAAAGTAAACGAATTTCGGGAAAAGAATTTCGAGCTCCAGATAACGGGAGATTCGGCAAATGCAAGCCTTGTAGACCATTTGTCTCAACAGTATTCAAGTGTGCTGGAAAAACCTGTTGTAAACGAGTATATGCAGGCAGAACTGATATTGTGTCGCAAACTGCAGCTAATGTACCGAATAATAACAGAGAAAATAGACTTGGATTTGAGTTTTCTGTAACAGGAGAGAATCATGAATTTAAAAAAGACATCTAAGCTGATACTTGGTTTATCAGTGAAAATAGTATTTTGGATTCTGTGTCTGACTGTATTTATTGTGATTTGTTCAAGAGCATTTTCTTTTGGAAGCAACGTATTCAGCGAGAAAGGAATGGCTGAGAAGGGACAGGGAGTAGAGATTACGGTTACAATTCCGGCAGGAGCTACCGCTTCACAGGTGGCAGACATTCTTTTTGATGTTGAACTGATAAAAAGTAAAATTATCTTTCAGATTCAGAGTCTGTTGTATGAGGCGGAGTTTGCTGCCGGAGATTATGTTTTAAATACAGAAAATAATGCAGTGCAGATTATTGAAACACTGAGACCGCCAGAAGAGGAATAGGTGGCAGAATGATAGTAAATGAAAGAATTGTATCTTATATACATTCTCTGGAGCAAAGCAGAGGACCATTTTTGGATGAGCTGAGAGCTTATGCAGAGGCAAATCGGGTTCCCATTATCCGCAGAGAGGTGGAGAGCTTTCTCGAGGTACTGCTTTCCATTCAAAGACCAAAGGCAATATTGGAGCTTGGAACAGCAATTGGATATTCGGCTATTTTCATGGGCAGATGTGTCTGTGAAAATAGCCGCATTGTCACAATAGAAAATTATGAAAAAAGAATTTTGTCTGCAAAAGAAAACATAAAAAAAGCAGGTATGGAGCAGAAAATTTGTCTTGTAGAAGGAGATGCACTGGAGGAAATGAAAAAGATGCAGTCGGAAAGTTTTGACTTTATTTTTATGGATGCAGCAAAGGCGCAGTATATTTATTTTTTGCAGGAAGCAGTGCGGTTATTAAAGACAGGCTCAGTGCTAGTGGCCGACAATGTATTGCAGGAGGGAGATTTGATTGAATCAAGATATGCTGTCACAAGACGGGACAGAACCATACATGCGAGAATGAGAGACTATATGTATGAAGTAAAAAACAGACAGGACCTTGTAACGACAGTTGTCCCAATTGGAGACGGCATGACCGTCAGTGTAAAGAGGTGAGGGAATGAAGGAAAAAAGGTTAAAACCGGAGCTGTTAATTCCGGCAGGGAGTTTGGAAGTATTAAAGACTGCTGTGATTTTCGGAGCAAATGCTGTTTATATTGGTGGCGAAGCATTTGGTTTGAGAGCAAAGGCAAAGAATTTTTCCATGAAAGATATAAGGGAAGGAATTTCTTTTGCGCATAAGCGAAATGTAAAGGTATATGTGACAGCAAATATTCTGGCTCATAACAGGGATTTAGATGAAGTCAGAGATTATTTTAAGGAGCTTGAGGATACAAGGCTGGATGCTCTGATTATTTCTGACCCTGCTGTATTTTTAATTGCAAAGCAGGTACTTCCTGATGTGGATATACATATCAGTACACAGGCAAATAACACAAATTATGGAACCTTTCAGTTCTGGCATAAACTGGGTGCAAAAAGAGTAGTCACTGCAAGAGAGCTGTCACTGGAGGAAATCAGAGAGATTCGCGCAAACATACCAACAGAAATGGAGATAGAAACCTTTATCCACGGTGCTATGTGTATCTCCTATTCCGGCAGATGTCTTTTAAGCAGTTTTCTGGCCGGAAGAGATGCAAACAGAGGAGCCTGTACACATCCATGCAGATGGAAATATGCAGTGGTGGAGGAGACCAGACCAGGAGAATATATGCCGGTATATGAAAATGAAAGAGGTACTTATATTTTCAATTCCAAAGATTTGTGTATGGTTGAGCATATACCGGAGCTTATTGAATCAGGTATTGACAGCTTCAAAATTGAAGGAAGAATGAAAACGGCATTGTATGTCGCTACTGTGGCAAGGACATACCGTATGGCAATTGATGATTACTTAAGGGATGCACAGTACTATCAGTCAAGAATCCCATATTATCAAGCAGAAATTGCAAAGTGTACCTACAGACAATATACCACAGGCTTTTTCTTTGGAAAACCGGATGAAAACACCCAGATTTATGACAGCAATACCTATATCAAGGGATATACTTACCTTGGAATGATAGAGGAAGAAAAAGGCGGGAAATACAGGATAGAACAGAAAAATAAGTTTTGTGTAGGTGAAACAATCGAGGTTATGAAGCCGGATGGAAGAAATATAGAAACTGTGGTTCTTTCTATAGAAAATGAAGATGGAGCAGCGATGGAAAGCGCGCCTCATCCAAAACAGATTTTATATATTGATTTGGGAATAGAGCTGGAAATCTATGATATTTTGAGAAGAAAAGAACTGGATATATAGAATTGTATATGTAGAAATATATGTATACAATTTTTGCATAACAGGTTCTGAAGCAAAAATTGTACATATATTTCATATGACAGAACATTTAATGCTGATAAAGAGCATTTTTTAATTTTTGCAGACATTTTTTTTCAATTCTGCTGACATAGCTCCTTGATATTCCAAGGATTTTGGCAAGCTCGCGCTGAGTGAGTTCCTTTTCACCAAGGATGCCATATCTTTTTTTGATTAAATCAAATTCCTCTGGTGTAAGGACTTTATTCATATTATGGTAGAGCCATTTCAGTTCATTGTTCAAATCAAATTCACTGGCAAAATCATAGGAATCTGCTTCAATCACATCGAGCAGATGAATGGAGTTTCCTTCCTTGTCTGTGCCAATAGGCTCATAGATACTGACCTCACGGGATTTTTTTTTCTCGCTGCGCAGATGCATAAGGATTTCGTTGTCAATACATTTGCTGGCATAAGTAACAAGACGGTTGCCTGTCTTGGGGTTAAAGGTATTCACAGCTTTTATTAATCCAATAGTGCCAATCGAAATGAGGTCATCATTTTCCCATTCACCCTGATTGTATTTTTTTGCAATGTGGGCTACAAGTCTGAGATTGTGCTCAACCAGCTTGTTTCGGGCTTCCATATCGCCACTTGCTAAACATTCCAGCAGAAGAGCTTCTTCCTCCTTGGTAAGTGGTTCTCTGAAAGTTTCCAATTGATGCCCCTAAACAAAAGTTTATTATATTCTATGATGAAAGCAGGAAGAAAGTGCCTTTCCTAAAAAAATAAAGAAGCGGGAAAGAGTGAAAAAATAAAAAAAGCAGAAAGGATATTGCTGAGGCATGGTACAAAAAATGATAAAAAATATTGTATTTGATTTGGGTATGGTATTAGTCAGTTTTAACTGGAAAGAATATTTGGACAGTTTCAATTTTCACAGTGATATAAAAGAAAAAATGATAGAAAAGGCGCTGGGCAATGTGACAGTGTGGAATGAGCATGACAGAGGAACCCTGAGCGATGAGGCATTTATAGAATTTGCTTCAAAAGAGGCGCCTGAGATAAAATATCCTCTAAGACAGTATATGAGTGGAGTCGGACATATCTGTAAAGAATATCCATATGCCACAGAATGGATTTCCTCTTTAAAGCAGAGGGGATATCAGGTGTATATTCTGTCCAATTATGGAAACACTCCTTATAAATATGCACAGCAGCATTTTCGTTTTCTGGATAAGGTCGACGGCGCGGTGATTTCATCTGAGGTAAAGTTTGTAAAGCCTGAGATAGAGATTTATCAATGTCTTTTGGAAAAATATCATTTAAAAGCCGAAGAGACAGTCTTTTTGGACGACAGAAAGGATAATATAGAGGCGGCAGAAAAATGTGGAATATATGGAATTGTTTTTCAGGGGTATGAGGAAGGAAAAGAAGAATTGGAGAAATTATTAAATTTATAAAAATCTTGTATTTTTTCTATTATTCTGATATACTCAAACACGACAGATATTGGAGGTGAAAGGATGAGATTTAGAAAATTAGATGAAAAAACAATCTGCTGCATGTTATCGGAAGAGGATTTGACAGATAATGACATTACGATTGAGGATTTTATACATAACAGGGATAATGTACAGTATTTTTTGGAAGAAATTATAGAAACTGCAAGAGAAGAGGTAGGCTTTGAGGCATCGGGACCAATGCTGTCGATTCAAATTATGGCAATGTATCCGGAGGGTGTTATGATTACATTTTCTGATAACCCAAAAGGTATGACAAATGCAATTAAGGCTGGTCTTGCTCAGGTAAAAGGCGAAGTTGACGATGCGGAATGGATTGAGGCCGGAAGTTTTTCTGTACCTAAGAAGCCACATGCACAGAAAAAAGTGGAAAATGCGGAAAAACTGATAGCTGTATTTGAATTTTCCAGTATGGATACCATCTTTTCTTTTGTAAAAAATACATCTGTCAGAAGCGGACTGGACAGCAGTCTGTATAAAGAAGAAAAGACAGGAAAATATTATATGACATTGATTAAGACAAGAATGTCAGAAGAACGCTATCGCGTCTTAATTGCAACCGCAATGGAATTTGGCAATTTTATCGCTGACACAAGACTTCAGTACGCACAGCTTGAGGAGCATTGTTGTTGTATGATAAAGGAAAAAGCGGTGAATACTTTGAAAAAAATAAGTGCGATATAATTTATATATTATAATCTCTATATCGCAATTATATATTTAATATAATCTGAACATAACAAAAAGGTGAAAAAGAAAGAGTAACGATATGAATACAAAAATCAGAACAAGATACGCGCCCAGTCCTACAGGAAAAATGCATGTGGGAAATTTAAGAACGGCATTGTATGAGTTTCTTATTGCAAAGCATGAGGGCGGAGATTTTATTTTAAGAATTGAGGATACTGACCAGGAGCGATTTGTGGAGGGGGCTGTTGATATTATCAACAATACGCTTTCAAAAACAGGGCTGATTCATGACGAGGGACCGGATAAGGATAAAGGTTTTGGACCTTATGTGCAAAGTGAGCGCATGGCCTCCGGAATTTATCTGGAATATGCAAAGCAGTTAATAGAAAAAGGAGAGGCTTATTATTGCTTTTGTGATAAGGAAAGACTCAATTCTTTAAAACAGGAAATAGCAGGTAAGGAAATTTCTGTTTATGACAAGCATTGTCTTGGATTAAGCAAAGAAGAAATACAGGCAAATTTGGATTTTGGCAGACCGTATGTTATCCGGCAGAATGTTCCAAGAGAGGGAGTTACTGCATTTACAGATGAGATTTATGGAAAAATCACAGTAGAAAATGCAGAACTTGATGATATGATTTTAATCAAATCAGACGGATATCCGACCTACAATTTTGCCAACGTGATTGACGACCATTTAATGCAAATTACACATGTGGTAAGAGGAAACGAGTATATCTCTTCTACTCCAAAGTATCAGAGATTGTATGATGCGTTTGGATGGGAGCCTCCAAAGTATATTCATCTTCCGTTGATTACAGATGAAAATCATAAAAAACTTTCCAAAAGAAGCGGAGATTCTTCTTTTGAGGATTTAATGGAACATGGATTTATCGCTGAGGCAGTGGTGAATTATATTGCACTTCTGGGATGGAGTCCTGAGGATAACAGGGAAATTTTCACTCTGGATGAACTGATTCAAGTATTTGACTATCACCACATCAGCAAATCACCGGCAGTTTTTGATCTTGTAAAACTGAAGTGGATGAACGGCGAATATATGAAAGCGATGGAAAATGAAAAATTCTATGAAATGGCAATGCCATATATCAAAGAGGTAATTACAAAGGATTTAGATTTGCGTAAAATTCTCGATATGGTAAAAACAAGGATTGAGATATTTCCAGATATTAAGGAAATGGTGGATTTTTTTGAAAGTCTTCCGGAATATGATATCTCCATGTATACACATAAAAAAATGAAAACCAATACAGAAAATTCTCTGGAAGTATTAAAAGAGGTACTTCCTATTCTGGAGGAAGTAAATGATTATTCGGTAGACACGCTTCATAACAGAATTATGCAGTATATTTCAGAAAAAGGGATTAAGAATGGACAGGGGCTGTGGCCAATCAGAACGGCAGTGTCCGGCAAACAGATGACTCCGGCAGGAGCGTTTGAGATTATGGAGGTCATAGGAAAAGAGGAAACGCTTGAAAGAATCCGCAAAGGAATAGAACTGCTGGAAAATGCAGGTTAGATTATAGTGTTTGCAAGGTCAGATTTTTCAGGTCTGGCCTTTTTTATTGCAAAATGAAAAAAGCCGGTTTACAGAGTCTTTTCTGTATTCTGTGTAATGAATACGGGTTCTGACTGCATAAATTTAGATAAATTGCATATTTACATATTTTCAAATTGTGCTACTATAGGGATAGTTTACAGAAATATTTATAAAAGGAGGATCTTATATTATGAGGGAAGCTGATAAAAAAGACAAAATAAAAATAAACAGAGAAGGGGCAAGAATCATAACTCTGACAGGTTTATTTATGGCATTAATTTGTGTGGCAACTTTATTTTTTAAAGTGCCTATTCCCCTTGGATATGCGCATCTTGGAAACGGATTTATTTTTCTTGCCGCCGTTTTTTTGAAAAATCCCTATGCAATGACAGCGACAGGAGTCGGTTCTGCACTTGCAGATTTGCTTGGCGGGTATGCGGAATGGATAGTACCTACACTTTTGATTAAATGTCTGATGGGAGCGTTGATTTCGATGATTTCAGCAAATGGAAAGGTGAAATCGGTCCGTACGTTTCTGGCTGTTTTTGCCGGCGCAGTGGAAATGGTTGCAGGATATACAATTGCAGGAGCATTGCTCTATGGAAGTATTCCGGCGGGTCTGGCTCAGATACCAGGGCTTACGGCAGAAGGAATTGTCGGAATGGTATTGTTTTATGTAGTTGGAATTGTTTGTGAAAAAGCTGGAGTAAAAAAGTATTTTGTACAGCATAACATGTAATGGAGTTGAAAATGAATCATAATAACCAGAAAAAAATAGCAGTTATTAATGATATTTCAGGATTTGGGAGATGTTCGGTAGCGGTTTCGCTGCCGGTTATCTCCTATCTTGGGATTCAGTGCTGTCCGGTGCCGACTTCTATTTTTTCCAATCATACAGGATTTCCTCATTATTTTTTCGACGATTACACTGATAAAATGCAGGAGTATATTGATAACTGGAAAAAACTTGATTTACATTTTGAGGGAATTATGACAGGATTTCTCGGTTCAAAAAGGCAGATTGAGATTGTAAAAAAATTTATCAGAGATTTCAAGGACGAAAATACAAAGGTTCTGGTAGACCCTGCGATGGGAGAAAACGGAAAGGCATATCCCACATATACAAAAGAGATGTGTCTGGAGATAAAAAAGCTGGTAGAGCATGCAGATATTATTACGCCAAATGTGACGGAGGCATGTATTTTGACCGATACTGAATATAAAGAGAGCTTTTGCCGACAGGACCTGTATGATATGGCGAAAAAGCTGGTAGAGCATGGGGCGAGACATGTTGTAATATCGGGAGTAAGGATGGGATATTATGTAGGAAATGTAATTGCTTCGCACAGTTTGGAACCCAGAATAATAAAGCATAAAAAGACAGGAGATTTTCGGTCTGGAACAGGGGATATCTATGCGGCTATTATTGCTGCGGATATGGTTAATCAGGTTCCGTTTGATATATCTGTCAGAAAAGCTGCTGATTTTGTAAAAAGGGCGCTGACAGAAACAGAAAGAATGAGAATACCAAGTACAGACGGACTGGCCTTTGAGGAAGTGTTATATACGTTAGACAGACATTAAAAGAAGCGCTGCTGCAAAACAGCTTCAGGCAATATAGTTATATTCTTTGCTGAGAAACAGCATATTGTACCTGATTGCTATGTTGCAACAGCCCTTCTTTTGTTTTTATCATTCAGTTCGTAATTAATCTTCTCTTTCAAATTCTTCAATGGACTGTCTCTTTCGCGCCAGTTCATCACTTTCAAGATATTCATCATAAGTAGTCACTTTATCAATCAGCTGTCCATTTACAATTTCCATAATACGATTTGCCGTCGTCTGTACAAACTGATGGTCATGAGAAGAGAAAAATACAACTCCCGGAAATTTTATTAATCCATTATTTAATGCAGTAATAGATTCCATATCCAGATGATTTGTAGGCTCGTCCAGAATCAGACAGTTTGCTCCTGAAATCATAAGCTTTGACAGCATAACTCTTACTTTTTCACCACCAGATAATACCTTTACCTTTTTCACTCCGTCGTCTCCTGAAAATAACATTCTTCCAAGGAAACCGCGGACATAAGGAGCCTCTTTGATTTCAGAATATTGTGTTAGCCATTCTACAATTGTATCGTCACAGTCAAAATCTCTTGTATTATCCTTTGGAAAATAGGACTGTGAGGTAGTAATTCCCCACTTATAGGTTCCTGAATCCGGTTCCATTTCACCGGCAAGAATCTGAAACAGAGTGGTTTTTGCCAGTTCATTTGCGCCCACAAAAGCGATTTTGTCTTCATGCCCTGCAATAAAGGAGATATTATCAAGCACCTTTACACCGTCAATTGTCTTTGTCAGTCCTTCTACCGTCAGCACTTCATTGCCAATTTCTCTGTTTGGTCGAAAGTCAATATACGGATACTTTCGGCTGGACGGCTTGATTTCATCAAGCTCAATTTTCTCCAAAGCTTTTTTTCTGGAGGTTGCCTGTTTGGATTTTGAGGCATTTGCAGAAAAGCGCTGGATAAATTCCTGAAGCTCTTTGATTTTTTCTTCTTTTTTCTTGTTTGCTTCTTTCATCTGTTTTACAAGAAGCTGGCTTGATTCATACCAGAAATCATAATTTCCGGCATAAAGCTGAATTTTTGCATAATCAATATCTGCGGTATGAGTACATACTTTATTTAAGAAATATCTGTCATGGGAAACGACAATTACAGTATTTTCAAAATTAATTAAAAATTCCTCCAGCCATGCAATTGCATCCAAATCCAGATGATTGGTAGGCTCATCGAGAAGCAGGATATCAGGATTGCCAAATAAAGCCTGCGCCAGAAGCACCTTTACTTTTTCGCTTCCTCTCAGTTCCTTCATTAACTTGTAATGCAACTCTGTTTCTATGCCAAGACCATTTAAAAGAGTTTCCGCATCTGCTTCGGCTTCCCATCCATTCATAGTGGCAAATTCACCTTCCAGTTCACTTGCCTTAATCCCGTCTTCTTCTGTAAAATCTTCCTTTGCATAAAGGGCATCTTTTTCTTTCATAATATCATAAAGTCTTGCATTTCCCATAATAACGGTGTCTAAAACAACACATTCGTCATACTGGAAATGGTCCTGCTTTAAAAAAGAAAGTCTTTGTCCCGATGTAATAGCGATTTCACCGGTAGTTGTTTCCAATTCGCCTGATAAGATTTTCAGGAAAGTAGATTTTCCGGCACCATTTGCACCGATAAGACCATAACAGTTTCCCTCGGTAAATTTAATATTTACATCCTCAAACAGTGCTTTTTTGCCGATTCTGTAAGTTACATTTACTGCCTGTATCATAAAAACCTCCATATATTTTTTCAGAGAAAATAATTTCTTTTGTTCTAAACCGTGTTCTAGTATAATATTAAATAGAAGAATATGCAAGCAGAAAATGGAAAATAGACAAAGAATTTATGGTCGGCAAAGGCAGATTATTCCACACTTTTTAATGACTCAATCATATCTATCCCTTTGATTCTCTTTGACATTACAATGGTTACTACAAACGAAAATATCATTGTCAGTACAGAACCGGAAAAAAAGCTTAACAGTGCAATGGAACGGCCAAACATAATTAAATCAACCTCCAGTGAGATAATCACATATTGATGCAACAATATTCCGATTACAAATCCCATTAAAATTCCAAGAATGGTCAAAATTACATTTTCTCTGAAAATATATGCATTTACTTCGCTATCATAGCATCCTAGAACCTTTAAAGTGGCAAGCTCCCGTTTTCTTTCTGCAATATTAATATGATTTAGATTATACAGTACTACAAATGCCAGAAGCCCCGCAGCAATAAGCAAGATAGAAACGACTGCACTCAGAGAATCAAGCATGTCATCTGTCTGCTGAATCAGGGTGGTTGTAAATAAAATTCCCTTTACTCCATCAAGGCCCATAAGGAATCTTCCGAGTGCAGCTTCCTCCTCAGCAGAAAAATCCTCATAAATCAGCAATGTCTGGTTATACTCAGGCTGCGCATGATAGATACGTTCATATTCTTCTTTGGAAAAAAACAAATAATTGCCGATATAATTTTCATGAATGCTGACAATCTCTATTTTCTGCGTTGAACCGTCTGCTGCTTGAATCTCAAGCAGGTCTCCGATTTTTAGTTCCAGTGATTTTGCAGTTTTTTCACTGATGGATGCTCCGTTTTTGGGAAAATCATATTCTTTTTTGGAAATTCTGTTGTATAACTTAATATAATCTGAAATACGAGTGAAATCTTTTGGTACTTGAACTGTAACATCTAAAGAATGAGAGGCATGCTTTACAGTTACATTTTGTGCATAGAACTGCATTGTATCTTTTATTCCCGAATAATCTGCCATTTCCGAGACAGAGGACTGAATCGTTTCTTTCTCAGAAAGAGGGTCAAGCATAACCGCTGCCTGATAAATTCTGATATCTTCATATTGTTTATCACCGACAGTAGCAATTGAATCATGCAGTCCAAATGCCACAAGAACAAGCCCCATACACCCGCCTACACCGATAATGGTCATCCAGAATCTTTTTTTATAGCGAAAAAGGTTTCGCATAGTAGACTTTTGTGTAAAATTTAAATGGTTCCATATAAATCCTATACGTTCCAGTAGAATCCTTTTTCCACTTTGAGGAGCCAGAGGCCGCATAAGCTCGGAAGGCTTCTGAATAAATTCCTTTCCACATGCTGCGAGGGTTGCTGTGCCTGTACATACTATGCTGGCAAAAACGGCGATTCCCCCCTGAAGCATATTGTAGGGCAGAAGAATATCCGGCAGACCCATATAAAGCATGGCATACGCTTTAATAATCACATAGGGAAGAAATTTTTCTCCAATTAAAACACCGGTTATGGAACCCAGAACCGTAGGAAGCATCGCAAATGAAAAGTACTGAAGTATAATTGTTTTATTGTTACAGCCAAGAGCCTTTAGAGTCCCGATTTGCTGACGCTGTTCCTCTATCATTCTTGTCATGGAAGTAAGGCTGACCAATGCAGCGACAAGAAAAAAGATAACAGGAAATACATCTCCGATTTTGTCAATTCTGTCAGAATCATTCTGAAAATTTACATAAGAAGAAATCGAATCCCTTGTCTGAATATACCAGATTTTATCAGAGGTTTCGGCTGTCTTTTCCAGCTGTCTGTTTACTTCTTCAATACAGTCTGTATAATCCTCTTCAAAACTGTACAGTTCTTTTGCGCTGTCTGCAAGCACATGTACCTCTGTATAGATACCAGTAGAAAAAACTTCCGGCAGAACAATCATAAAGCTGCTGATACGCCCGTCACCAACAGTTCCCACCCCACGGTTTATATCCATATAATAAGGAAGATTACCACTGCCTGTAATTGTAAAGGTTGTTTCATTTAACAGCATATCCAGTTCGGGTTCTGAATCTGTATATAGCGTAATTTTATCACCGATTTTACAGCCGTTTTTTTCGAGATATCTTGTATCAACAAAACATTCTGTGCTTTTTTCTGGAAGTCTTCCATTTAAAACAGTGGGAATATTGCAGGATGTATTAAGTGAAATCAGCTTTACCGCCTGTTCAATTTCATTTTCTGTATTTAAAACATCCATGGTATAACCGCCATAGGCATTTGCGACCCCTTTTGTATTTTTTATATTGCCAATATCTTCCTCTATAAAGCCGACAGGACTCAGAAGTTTTAAATCCAGAAGTTTCATATCATCATAATACTTTTCAGCAGAAAGCTCCATATCCGGCTTGCTGGAACGAATACCGGAAAAGAAAGCGGAGCCAAGCAGTACAATAAAAAATACGGAAATAAACCGCCCACGATTTTTTTTCAATTCACGAAAAAAGTCTTTTTTTAATGATTTCATTGTAAGCCCTCCCGTTTACCATTCAATATCTTCCACAGAGACAGGAGATTCATTTTGCTCACATTTTGAAACTTTTCCATTTCGAATATGTATCACTTTATCTGCCATAGGAGTAAGCGCAGTATTGTGGGTAATAATAATAACAGTCATTCCTTTTTGACGGCAGGTGTCCTGAAGAAGCTTTAAAATGGCTTTTCCAGTAACATAATCAAGGGCTCCGGTAGGCTCGTCGCACAACAGCAGCTTTGGATTTTTTGCAAGAGCACGTGCAATCGCCACACGCTGCTGTTCTCCACCGGATAACTGAGCAGGGAAATTGTCAGCTCTGTGGCCAAGGCCGACATCTTCAAGAACCTCTCTGGCGGAGAAAGGCTTTTTGCTGATTTGAAGCGCCAGTTCCACATTTTCCAAAGCAGTCAGGTTTTGCATCAGATTATAGAACTGAAAGACAAAACCGATATCCTCTCTGCGATAACGGACAAGGTCTTTTCCCTTCAGACTGCTAATCTTTTTTCCATCTACCATAATTTCACCGTCAGTAGGGGAATCCATACCGCCCAATATATTTAAAACAGTTGTTTTTCCAGCTCCGCTTGGACCTACTACAATGACAAATTCACCCTTGCGGACAGAAAAGGAAATACCGTCAGCAGCATGAATAGAAACCTCACCCATCTGGTAGATTTTTGTCAGGTTTTTTAATACTACATAATCATCCATAGATAAATCTCCTGTTTTTCTTTTTTAAAAATTATTCTTCTGCTTTTATCTCTAAATTTAAATTTTTTATGCAAAATCTATATCATATTTTACATAAAGCTGATTTTAAATTTCTTTCTTGATAAGCATATCATAAATAATAGGTGATTTCTAGTGTCACTTGAAATTTTGTTTTATGATTTATATTTTCAAAATTTTCACATTGCTAAAAATTTTGAAAACAGTATTGAATAACGGAATCAAAATAGTTATACTATAAAAGATTAATTATAAAAGGAAGAGAAGAAATGAATCACTGGTATGTCATCCAAACAAGAGTAAATGAAGAAGAAAAGCTTGTGGACCTTATAAAAAAACTGATTCCTCCCAAGAAAAATCTGTATGTGGATTGTTTTGTGCCAAAATATGATAATGTCTGGCGGCTGAAAGGAATGTGTCTGGTAAATACAGAAATTATGTTTGGAGGATATGTATTTGTGATTACTGACTGTCCAAATGAGCTGTATATGGAATTAAAAGCTATTCCAAAGCTGTCAAAGCTTCTGGGTGAAACAGATGATAATGGAGAAAAATATTTTGTTTCTCTGTTGAACGAAGAGCAGAGATTTATGGAAAATATTCTGGATATGTCAGACCATATCGTTCACAGAAGTATTGTAAAAAGAGATAAAAGAGGTATTATTTATCAGGCAAAGGGAGCACTGGAGCACTATCTTGATAAAATAGTAAAGGTGGATTTTACCCACAGAAGAGTACTGATAGATATTGAATTGTTTGGCAGAGTGCGAAGAGTCAAGCTTTGTGTAATGGGGGAGGATGACTGCAGAGAAGAAAATATTCCCATACCAGAATGGGATGAGAATAAAAAAGAGTTTACTTATGAAGTTGGAGATATGATTATGCTGGTTTCGGATGCATATAAGGGGCAGGAATTTGAAATAAAAAAAGTGGATGCAAAAAAAAGAAAAGTAACCGTACAAATAGATATGTTTGGCATGCCAATGGAACTGACAGTGGGAGAGGAAGAGATTGTAATACAGGAGGAATCGTAACGCGTAACGTATTAGGAAAAACTGCAAGACGCAATTCATCTCCCACTTTAGAAGTGGGAGACTTGAAATAATGTGGTCGCAATCCCACTGGCACAGGTAGCAGCTTTGCTGCCATGCCGCATAGCGGCACAGCCTCTTTGAGGCTGCCGAAAGACGATGGGTAGTTCTCATGGTTTTATTTTTGTATTAAAACATTTTTTCTTATCTGTCTCCATACATTTTTTCATAGTAATTCTGATATTCTCCAGAAATAATGGTTTCCCACCATTCTTTGTTGTCCAGATACCATTGAATTGTTTTTTTGATTCCGTCTGCAAATTTAGTTTCAGGCAGCCAGCCAAGTTCATTATGAATTTTGGTCGGGTCAATCGCATAGCGCATATCATGTCCCTTTCTGTCTGCTACATACGTAATCAGGCTTTCCGGTTTTCCAAGCTCTTTGCAGATAATCTTTACAATATCAATATTTGTCATTTCATTGTGTCCGCCGACATTGTATACTTCTCCAACACGTCCATTATGAATAATCAAATCAATCGCACGGCAATGGTCCTCTACATAAAGCCAGTCACGGACATTTTCACCCTTTCCATATACAGGCAGAGGCTTATCATTTAATGCATTGGCAATCATAAGCGGAATCAGCTTTTCAGGAAAATGATATGGTCCGTAATTATTGGAACATCTGCTAATGCTGACAGGCAGACCATAAGTTCTGTAATATGCCAGAACCAGCAAATCTGCGGCTGCTTTTGAGGAGCTGTACGGGCTGCTTGTATGAATCGGGGTTTCTTCTGTAAAGAATAAGTCCGGCCGATCCAGTGGAAGGTCACCATATACCTCATCCGTAGATACCTGATGGTAACGCTTGATTCCATACTTTCTGCAGGCATCCATCAATACTGCTGTTCCCTTAATATTTGTATCCAGAAATACTTCAGGGTTATCAATCGAACGGTCTACATGACTTTCAGCAGCAAAATTTACTATTATATCTGGTTTTTCTTCTTCAAACAGCTTATAAACAGCCTCACGGTCTGTAATGCTTATTTTTACAAAACGAAAATTCGGATTGTCCATTACAGGCTCAAGTGTAGACAGATTTCCCGCATAGGTCAGACAGTCAAGACAGATAATACGATAGTCAGGATACTTTTCCAGCATGTGAAAGATAAAGTTGCTTCCGATAAATCCGGCTCCTCCGGTAACGATAATTGTCATAATTTTTTCTCCTTTTTCTTTTATAGTTAGTATCTATCAATTGATAAATTTTATTAGACAAAATATAAGAAACCTTTGTCTGTTTTATGATTTGAACAGTCAATCCATGTGCTGTTTTAGCATTTACAGAAATGGTTTTAAAAGTCCTTTGTCTGATACTGAATTTATTATAAATGATGACGTAACGTCACCTTCAAGTGTTTTTTTCAATTTTTTTAAAAAAATTAAAAATCAAACAGAACAGCAGAATATGCCCGCATCTTTTGTAATTCGAAATCCGTTTTTTACTTTGTTTTCTACAAATACATAAAATTCGGAATATCTATCCAATAAAAATTGTTTTTGATTTCCATGGCAGGAAAGAATGTATTCAATCAGAGGTCCCGGAGTATTTAAATAAATCTCATCTTGATATTGAAGACATAAAACATTTTTAAAAAAAGGTTCAAGAAAATTTTTTCCATTTTCCAGTCCAAACTGTTTATACAAATCTTTGTCCGACAATGCAATATGATTGTCAAAGCTCTGCACCAGCAGGCTGATTTCTTTCATATGTCGGCTTCCATATGTACTGCCAAGAAATCTTCCCTTTGAATTTAAAACTCTTTGAATTTCTTTGCAGATTTTTGGAATATCATCACAGTAAAAAAGTATATGATTACCAATTACAAGGTCAAAGCTGTCGTCGGGAAAGGGAATTTGTGCACAGTCGAAGACCTGAAAGGAAAATCTTGAATCCTCCGTTCCAATACTTCGTCTCACATCTCGAATCATCCCCTCTGAAATATCAGAAAGAACAATTTCTACATTCTCTGGAAGCATAGAAAAATTTTCAGTCCATAATGCGCCGCTGCCGCATCCGATTTCGAGTATTTTCATATGGTCTGTAATATGGCATTGTTCATAAATCCATGGAAACCATCCCTGCTTATTCAGTGAATAGTTTTTATGAAGATTAATTCGGGCAGAGATATTGGCGGCATTTTGATATTGTGTTTTCAGGTTTTTTTGTACACTGGTCAGATGAATCAGTTCAAGCATCTGGCTCCAGTCGATTTTCTGGTTTTGTTGAATGGCAAGCATTGTATTTTCAATTGCGTTTTCCACAAGCTGCATTTGTTCCATGCGGTCCTGAATCAGTTGTTTTTGAATATTTAAAGAGTTCATCATATATTGATTATCTGTGTTGTGAATCGTCATTTCACGAATATCCTTTAGGGAAAATCCCAGATATTTTAACAGAAGAATCTGCTGCAGCCCTGCAAAATCAGAATCTGTGTAAAATCTGGCACCGGAGGGAGTTATATAAGAGGGCTTTAAAATATTTTGTTTGTCATAATAGCGGATAGTGCGCAAGGATACATTTGCCATATGTGCAAACTGTCCAGAAGAATAATAACCGGATAATTTCATGATAATTGTCCTTTTTCTATTTGTGTATTTCTTTTTTTCTTATCATATTTTTCGACTGGTGTCAACAAGATTTATCATTTTGCATAAAGTTTTTGTGTTGTTAAAACTATGAGGTTTTTGCAAATGAGATGCTTTTCATAGGAAAAAAATTGACATTTTACATATTAGTGATAAAATAAGGACATTAAGTTTTATAAGAGTTAATACAAAAATATTAAAAATAGGGCATTATGGCAAAGGGGTTATTTATTATGTCAGATATAGTTACATGTATGTTTAAAGATATAAAAGCAGTTCTGGCCTATTATCCATCGGCAGTGATTATTGGTTTTGGACTGACACTGTTATTTATTTTGGTTCATAAAAAAGAGCGTTGGAGACTGGGAAAAGGCAGAACAATTACCGCTTTTTTATTTTTTTCCTATGTGATTATGGTTTTATATATTACGTATTTTTCAAGGGAGCCAGGTTCCCGAATCGGTATAGATTTGCAGCTTTTTGGAACATGGGGACAACGTGCACAGTCCAGGGCATATTTTTTTGAAAATATACTGCTGTTTATCCCTTTTGGATGTTGTTTTCCAATTGTATGGAGAAGAATGAGAAATCCGTTTTTTCTGCTTTTGGCAGCAGGATTTGTCAGTGTATCAATAGAGCTGTCACAGTATATGACCAGACGGGGGTATTGTCAGATTGATGATGTGATAACCAATATTTTGGGAGCTTTTATCGGATGTCTGATTTACTGGACAGCACATTTTATTTTATCAAAGGTTATACGTCACGGATAATAGGGAATCTTTCCTGAAGAAGTATCCAGTTGGCCCGAAATAAATTCATGATTTGCCAGTAACTGCATCCTCGAAGCTGATATTCTTCTATCAGATTGAATTTTGCGTCAATACTTCGTACATCTTCAAACCAGACTTCGTGTTGAAGATTTCCACTTGTATAACGAAAATATGGAGACTGAGCAGTGGTATCAAAGGAAATCGGAACATTATTTGAAATGGCAAGCTGCACAGCTTCTATATTTCCAAGGGTTCGGGCTTTGGAGACTCCCTGTTTATAAGGAAGTGTCCAGTCGTAGCCATAGTTTGGGATTCCAAGATGAATTTTTTCGGATGGGATAACTGTAGTAGCATAGTCTAAAACTTCACGGACTTTGTTAATAGGAGCAACAGCCATAGAAGGGCCGTATGTATATGAGTGTATAGGTCTATGGCTATAAATATATCGTATTTGCAGTATAAACTGTTTATATTCTCACTATTGAGGAAAAAAGCTTTATGTTTTTCAGGTTAATACAGAGAAAGTGAGGAACTTTCAAATATTGAAGCAAGAAGCCCCACTTCAAAGCGAAGCTAAGTGGGGGGGGTAGTTCATGATATTGCCTGCATATCTGGGATATCAAGAAATTCGGATAAAAAATAGGTTCTCCTTAGATAAAAAATACGTATTATGCGCAAAAAGCATTGACAATACGCATAATATGTATTATAATATACATATCAAAAATAAAAGGAGAAATATTATGAATGAAGTTTAGAGAGATTGAGAAAATGTTGTTGAAGGATGGGTGGTATCAAGTAAAGCAAAAAGGTTCACATCATCAATACAAGCATCCAGAAAAATCTGGAAAAGTAACAATACCAGAACATGGTGGAGATATCCATCCAGATACAATAAAATCTATTTTGAAGCAGGCGGGGTTATAAAATCCCCCTGCTAAAAAATATTATTCAAGGAAGAGGTGAAGTAAAATGAAATTGATTTATCCGGCAATTTTTAGACCATTTTCAGATGAAAGTGGAGGGTTTGTTGTAGAATTTCCAGATTTACCAGGTTGTGTTACAGAGGGAAAAACTCTTGAAGAAGCAATCGAAATGGGAATTGATGCAGCGAGTGGCTGGATTCTTGGAGAGCTAGAAGATGGGGAAAGTATTCCTGAAGCATCTAAATATAAAGATATAAAATCAAATGAAAATGAAATGGTTAATCTTCTATTGCTTGATTTAGATTCCTATGCTGAAAAATATGGTGAAAAAGCTGTAAGAAAAAATCTTACAATTCCAGCATGGTTAAATACCTTTGCAGAAAAAAATAATCTCAATTTTTCTAAAATTTTACAAGATGCCTTACTTTCAATAGCACAGACAAAATAAGTATCTGATATGTTATTGTAGAAGGGCAAGTAGGGAGCTTGGAAACAGGCTCTCTTTTTATGTATAATTAAGAAGAATTTACAAAAAAGGACAATTACATTGTTTTGCATAAATTTATATACAATACGATTTTTTTCATCAATACGTCTGCTCCACCATCCAGAAAGATTTTCAGATAATGGTTCAGGATGCCCAATTCCTTCAAATGGATTTCTCTGTATATCCTTGCTTTATGCCCTTGATTTTTTTATTAGCAGTTGTCTTTAAATATTCTATTTTTTTCTATGCTTCCTTTAACAGTGAATTTTTCGCAGAGGCATTATCCAGTTTCTGATAGGCCTCCATAACATTATATACTTTTGGCAAAAAAGATTTTATTAAATGAATAAAATAAAAAATCTTAATATATAATTATTTAATAGTTATAATATAATTATGAAAGAAATAAAATTTACATGGGATGAAAACAAAAACCAAATAAATCAGAAAAAGCATAAAGTATCATTTGAAGAGGCTATAAGTGTGTTTTATGATGAAATGGCATTAGTGCGGGATGACCCAGACCATTCAGAAGAGAAGGATAGATTTGTAATTTTAGGAATGAGCAATAATACAAAACTTCTTGTTGTATGCCACTGTTACAGAGATTCAGATACAACTATATGTATTATATCAGCAAGGAAAGCAACAACAACAGAGAGTAAACAATATTATGAATTTTGAGGAGGTATATATGAGAGAAGAATATGATTTTTCAAAAACAGAAGCAAGAAGAAATCCTTATGCTAAAAAGCTGAAAAAACAGATAACAATAAACATTGACAATGATACTATTGATTTTTTTAAAGAACAAAGTGAAGAATCTGGCATCCCATATCAGACACTTATCAATTTATATTTATCAGATTGTGCTAAACAGAAAAAACAATTATATCTGTCTTGGAAATGATATTAAGCAAGGAGCTGTTATTACATAGCAGCTCCTTTTGTAGGTGATGTCTATACGCTTTAATACTGTGTGGCTATTTTATTGATTGTCTGATAAGTGTGGCTGATGTTACAGTTTCATATTCAATCTTTTTCTAATTACTTTGTCTTTTACAGGATATATTTTTTCTATCGGTAAATCCTTTGTATTTAATTTCCCGTTTTTTCTCTGCTCGTTCCATTTTTTCACCAGTGGAGTGAAATCTTCTATGCGGCAAATACCTGTATCTAAAAAATCCCTCAATGTATTTCCTTTCAATCCTATTTGAATTGCTGCACGATTGACAGCATTTCCATTTATATTTCTATCGGGGTCCCATTGGCAATACACAGTAGTTTCATCAAAAGCCTTTTCCCATTGTGCGCCGGTATAGCTTGCAGAATCTGGTGAGGTTAAAACTGCTTTTTCCAATAACTCATTAAACTTTGACTGGTAGATGTCTAAAGCTAGAATATATTCCTGATTTTTTTTGGTTCCCCAGTTAGAACGATACATAAGCCATAGAAAAGACGGTTTTATCCATGTCATGCGATTTATATTAAAATTTTCTCCAAATGTCTGTAATGCAACAGCTTCTTTGGCAATAACAGAATTGTATGCCTGATAAACCCGAATACACTGCCTGTTGTATTGCGCAAATACCTCTTTTACATATTCCATAGAAATTTTGCCTCCAAAAATATTGTCATCTTATATCTGTGTTTTAATTTATTGTTTTGGTTAAATTGTTCATACTTAAAATCATAACTTTGTATTACATGTGCTATGATTTATACCTGATATATTTTGATTGATAGCTTATTTTATTATACTGTAGTTATTCAGCAATAGCAATAACTATTTAATCATCATTCACTGAAAGCAGACAATTCTGCAGTTCATTTTGTGTTTTTTATGATATGCCTGTCAGGCATAGTATAAGTTTCATATTTAGTATTTGCTATTTTATTATTTCTCTTATATAATAAGAAAAACAACAGAATAAATAATTGGAGGTAGTATTTAACTATGAATATGAATTTTAATTTTTACAATCCGACAATTCTTATTTTTGGTTCAGGAAGATTAAACGACCTTGGCAGCCAGAACATGCCAGGAAGTAAAGCATTGCTTTTGATTTCCAGTGGAAAGTCAGTAAAAACCTATGGCACTCTTGACCGCGTGGAGGAACAGCTGAAAAAAGCCGGCGTGACATATATTGTATGTGACAATATCCATGAAAATCCGTCAAAAGAGGTGGTAATGGAAGCCGCTGCCATTTCCAGAGAAAATAACTGTGATTTTATCGTCGCTCTTGGCGGCGGAGCTGTTTTAGACTCGGCTGTTGCAGTAGCTGCTATGGCGACAAATCCCGGTGATTTGTGGGATTACGTAAACGGTGGTACAGGAAAGGGACAGCCCCTTGTAAACGCTGCGCTGCCAATTGTGACAATTGCAACTTCATCAGGTACAGGTTCTGAAATTAACTGCTGGGGTGTTATTTCCAATCATCAGACAAATGAAAAAATAGGATTTGGAGACCCTTCTATTGTTCCGGTACTGGCAATCGTTGACCCGGAGCTGATGAAAACGGTTCCTCCAAAATATACGGCATATCAGGGATTTGATGCACTGTTCCACAATACTGAGGTTATGATTTCAAATGGCATAAATATTCTCAGTGAAACATTAGCCCTTTCTGCAATTGAAAATATAACAAAGTATCTTCCAAGAGCAGTTGCAGACGGAAATGATATAGAAGCAAGAGAGGCAGTTGCTTATGGCAGCACGATTGCAGGCATGACCATGCAGCTTACAAATACAACAGCACAACATTCCATGGAGCATGCCATGAGCGCCTATCATCACAACCTTCCACATGGAGCAGGTTTAATTATGATTTCTGTTGAATTTGCCCGTTTCTTTATTGAGCGTCATGCTTGTGATGAACAGTTTATCAAAATGGCAAAAGCAATGGGGATTTCGAATGCAGACAAGCCGGAAGATTTTATTACTGCGCTTGTAAAGCTGCAAAAGGATTGTGGTGTGGATAATCTGAAAATGAGCGACTATGGCTTTGAAAAATCCGAATCAATGACATTGGCGGTTAATGCAAGAGAAACAATGGGCGGTTTGTTCCTCTCCAATCCATGCCCAATGTCAGATGAAGAATGTGCAGAAATTTTTGACAAATCATATCGTTAATAGAAGATAGCATATGAAAAAGACGCTGCTATAAGAGAAAGGATAAAATTTATTATGGTAAAGAAACTCTTTGCTTTATTTTTAATCCTTATGCTGGCAATGGGGCTTGTTGCCTGCAATCATCAAGAAAATAAGTCTTCTGGTAAAAAGGACAATAAAATAGCTTCTATGAGTACATCACAAAACGAAGGTGATAAATTGAATGCGACATCTTCAGCAGATGAGCCAAAACAGGAATCCACTGTCCCCTATGACGGGGCGTATCCATATCACGAACCTTATGGAACAGGTATTGGAGCAATGCCGGGACGTGTCGTATGGTCGTATAATCCTGATTCTGTAGATTGGGACGGCAGCGGTTACTGGTGGGAAACAGGGCATTTTAATGAAGCAGTTCTACTGCAAATGGTAAATGAAAGCATAGCATGTCTTGCTGGAAAACAATCTGCAAAGGACGGGTGGAATACATTATTTACTGCAAATAAAGAATCTCGTGGTATAAACGGTGGTTACAAAGAGGGTGAAAAAATAGCAATAAAGGCAAATATCAACGGTTCCGGAGTATTTGATGATGATTTTTCGGGTGAAACACATATGAGTTATACAAATCCTGTATTGCTGAAAGCTCTTCTAATATCTCTTGTAAAAGAAGCAGGTGTCCGGCCTTCGGATATTACAGTTTATGATGTTTCACGCATATTCCCCGATTACATGGTGGAAATGTGTACTGAGGGAGAACTGAAGGGAGTTGATTTTATAGGACGAAACAATAGCGTGGCAGATGAAGAAGCACCGATTCACTGGTCATATAAATTCAGTGGAAAAGTAAATTATTTGCCAACCTGTGTTACCAAAGCGACATATATAATCAATCTTGCCAATCTCAAAGGGCATAGCTATGGGATTACTCTGTGCGGGAAGAATCATTTCGGTTCATTTATCAATGGAAACGCTCTGCGGCCGCCAGAAGGCGCAAATCTCCACCAATGGCTGACAAAAAGCGAAATGGGTATATACAGTCCGCTTGTTGATTTAATGGCAAATGTCAATCTTGGAGGCAAAACCGTTTTATATATGCTGGATGCCATTATCTGTGCACCAAGTGAAGGGGCTTCCATTACCGAAAAAAATTCCAAATGGCAGCAGATACCCTTTGATAATGACTATACCTCCAGTATTTTTGTATCACAGGACCCTGTGGCGATTGATTCTGTTGGAGCAGATTTTTTAAATAATGAACCTGTTGTTACCAGTAATAATCATTCCGCAGAGAATATAACAAATGAAAACTATCTACATGAAGCAGGTCTTGTCTCAAATGCTCCCTCTGGAACAGACTACACAGACGGAAACGGGCATGCTGTGGCAAATCTTGGCGTACATGAGCATTGGAATAATTCTTCTGAAAAGCTGTACAGCCGAAATCTGGGAAAAGAGGAAGGAATAGAACTGATACAAATAATAAACTGATATTTCCTGACTAATTTAAGAAGAGAATATTTTTTATAAAAAAATAAAAAATACTGTTTACAGAAAAAGTGTCATCAAATTTGTTGACACTTTTTTGACTTTTTTATAATATCTTTTTAGTAGGAGGTATATTTGCATGAAGCATAAAATTTTAATTGTAGATGATGAAATAATGATGACAGAGCTCCTTTCCGACCATCTAAGCGACGAAGGATACGAAGTTTACACAGCAAACAGCGCCGCAGAAGCTCTTTCACTGCTGCCAAAAACCCCGTCTTTAATTATACTTGACATCAATATGCCGGATATAGACGGTCTGAAACTGTGCCAGACGATACGGGACCATGTTTCATGCCCGATTCTTTTTGTAACGGCGAGAATTACCGAGCAGGATAAAATAAATGGTTTGCAGTATGGCGGAGATGACTATATTACAAAACCGTTTAGCTTAAAGGAACTTTCTGCCCGAATTGGTGCTCATCTTCGCAGAGATGAGCGTTCCCATGCAAATGCTTCTGTTCTGGTTTCAGGAGAACTGCTTGTAAATCTTTCGCAGCATCGCATTTTTTACAGAGATATGGAAATCGAAGTTTCAAAAAGGGAATTTGATATTATTGAATTTCTTATCACCAACGCTGGACAGGTATTTGACCGCGAACATATTTATGAGAGAGTTTGGGGGTATGATGCGGAAGGCAGCGCCGATGTATTAAAAGAGCATATACGAAAGATTCGCGCAAAGCTCTATAAAGTAACGGGGAAGGATTATATTGAGACTGTATGGGGAGTGGGATATAAATGGAATCATTAAAAAATAAATGGAAAAATTTGTCCTTGCGAAATTTTTTTATTTTGACAGTATTCTTTTCGATTGGTCTGGCAGTGCTTGTTTCTGCTCTTATTATTGCCGCCTGCGCCTCGTTTCGACACTGGCTTTTGCCCGATTCAAACGCCGCATATCTTACCATACAAAAAACTTTGGAAAATGGAGATGTAACTACAGCATCTTATCTTCTGGAATATGGACAGGATATGTCCTCGCTGCCTTTGATAGAAATTGAGTATGATACTATGGCTGTGCAGGAAAAGGTGGAAAAAACAGAGTACTCGATTCAAAAACTAGAGAAAAGTTTTGATATGCTTTCTCCAAAGAGAAAGCTGGCCTATCGGATTTGTGGTATTACAATGGTTGCGGCTCCGGCCGTGATTGCATTTTTTTGTATTATTTTTTGCAGCATATATTTTTACCGCAAAAAATTAAAGCCTCCATTAGAGCTTTTATCCCACGCGACCAGTCAGATTGCCGGTCAGAACCTTGACTTTGTGCTTGATTATGACTGTAATGATGAGATGGGCATGCTATGTCATTCTTTTGAAAAAATGAGAAGAGCACTGTATGAAAATAATAAAACAATGTGGGAGATGCTTGAGGAGAGGCGGATTATGCAGGCTTCTGTGGCGCATGACCTTCGTAATCCCATAGCTATTATTCAGGGGTATACAGAATATTTGGAAGCGGCTCTTGAAAATGGAACTCTAAATCATAAAAAACTTTGCCGTATTATACAAAATCTGAATCAATCAGCCAAAAGACTTCAGCAATATACTGAATCTATTCGAATTTTAAACTGTCTGGAGGAAATCAGCGTACAGAAAATATCTGTTTCAGCCGTGGAAATGGCGGAAAACATAGAAGAAGACATGAAGCTGCTGGCACAGCAAAATAAGATTCTTCTGCAGATAAAAAATAATCTGCCAGAACGGAATATACAGATAGATACTACTATCCTTTATCGTATTCTTGAAAATATTATGAATAATGCGTTTCGCTATGCGAAAAAAGAAATATGCCTTGAATTTTCCCTTTCAGAAAATATGCTTTGCATAATAATCACAGACGATGGAGAGGGATTTTCGGCCGAGATACAAAAGAAGAAAGAAAAAATGCTGTTTTCTTCTAGGAAAGACGGGCATATGGGTATTGGTCTGGCTGTCAGCAGGCGTTTGTGTAAAAAACATGGCGGCAGTATAGAATTATATAATACTACTGGCGCATGTGTAAAAATAAATCTTTCGGTTTGACCGATTTTTGACTTTTCTCTGATAAGATCTCCTTGTAAAATAAAAACAAAGCAAGGAGGTCTTTTTTCTATGATTTCAACAAAGGAAATATCTAAAATATCTACAAGGAAAGCATTTACAAAGAACTTCATTTTATGCGCGGTTCTTATCTGTCTGCTCTGTGGCTGTGGAAAAGATGTACAGACCAAAAGTGGAAATACACAGGAAAACGGCAGCAGAGAAATAAGTGATAAAGAGAAAGAAGAAAAAAATACAGAAACAGACAGTGCAACAATACAGCAAAATACTGCCAAAAATTTATTTTATAAAACAGGTGATTTGCGTTTCTTATGTGGAAGTGAGAGCAACTGCAGTACAGAAAATGGATATTATTATCTGACTGGAGAAACGACAAAGCTTCGAGATGGAGATTATGCAACTCATCTTATGTATATGGATTTTGCTACCTGTCAGGAAATTTATCTTTGCAGTACAGCGGGATGTAAACATGATACAGCAGATTGTCCTGCAGTTTTTTTATATGATGATTTTCCTGCATATACTACGAAGCTTTTTGTATGGAAAGACAATCTTTATATTTTAAGCAGAGAGTATGACGATGACGGTACAATGTCTGAAGATATACTGTATATTGAAGACACGCAACCGGAAGGCTTTCCTGCAGTTTTATATAAAGCAAAGCTTGACGGTACAGAGCGTAAGCAAATTTATACTTTTGATTCTGATTTGACGCTTGAAGATATGGTGGTGGGAGATGAGAATGGAATTTATATCATTACAAAAAAAGTTTCTACCGATAAGACGGACACCGCCAGTTATACGACCAGCTCCGAACGAAAGCTGATATTTTTAGATTTGGAATCTTTGAATACAAGAGAAATTTGTTCTATGGATTTTAATGATAACATCTCATGGAATGTAACGGGCTGCAGTGGTGATTCTTTGATTTTAAATGGTATCGATTTTGGAAGAGAGATTTCCAGAGATGAACAATGGAATGACGACGTTTATAAATCTCTGTATGAAAGTTCTTTTGATGTTTATTCTGTTTTGAATTTGGAAAGCGGTACTGTTACAGAAATTTATCGTGATTCAAATCAATATGAACATTCCTCTCAGGTAATCGGGGATACACTGTATCTTTCATCTTCAGAAAATCAAAATATTGAAGGATTAAATATTTTTACTGGAGAAAAGAAAACAGTGTGCACTCTTTCACAGAATCTGATTCTGGATGCACTCGGGGATATGTTGTGCTGCAGGGACTGGAATCTGGCAGGAGATTTTACATGGTATTTTGTTGATACAAAAACAGGAGAAATACATCACAGCAGTCTTGTAAATAAATGCAATGGATGGAGCTTGGAGTTTTATGCAAAAACCGCTTCTGATATACTTGTAGTCAATGATTATGATGCCAAAAAAAACAGTGATGAAAGTTATGAAATTTACCAAATAAAATACGCATTAATTTCGAAGGAGGATTTGTTTTCGGGAAAAGAAAATTATCGAAATATTAAGATGATTGGACCAGGTCAGTAGAAGGAGGGAATATGGATATACTTGCACTGCATGATATTACAAAGGAATACAAGATAAGAAATATAAAAAATAAAGGGAAAATACATAAGAAGAATATATGCAAAGAAGAAAGAGAGATAAATATAAGGGATAAATATAATAAGGATATGACAGATAAGGGGAATAGCTGTAAAAAGGATTTATTTAAAGATGATATGATAGATAAAAAAAAGAGTTTTAAAAATAAACTGGCATTGCATAACGTTTCGCTGGAACTGGAATGTGGTATTTATGGACTGCTTGGACCAAACGGTGCAGGTAAATCCACACTGATGAATATTATTACTGGAAATATCAGACCGACAAGCGGTTCTGTCCTCTGGAACGGTATAGATATCTGCGACTTGGGGGAAAAGTTTCGCAGTATTATCGGTTATGCGCCTCAGCAGCAGGGATTATATAATACTTTTTCGGGCCGGAGATTTCTGTCCTATATGGCAGCGCTGAAAGGTATCCCGAAAAAAGAAGGAAAGCAGGAAATTGAGAGAGTGCTTTCTTATGTAAATATGCAGGAGGCGGCAGACCGTGTAATCGGCACATATTCAGGGGGAATGAAGCAGCGTATTCTGATTGCACAGGCTATTTTAGGAAGTCCGAAGCTGATTGTACTGGATGAGCCTACAGCGGGACTGGACCCGAAAGAACGGGTACGAATAAGAGAACAGATAAAAGCTCTTTCGGGTGATAAAATTATTCTTGTTTCTACGCATGTGGTTTCTGATATTGAGCCAATTGCAAAGGAAATTCTTCTGATTCGTTCTGGCAGTATCATTGACAGGGATACAGTGGAAAATCTCTGTCAAAAATATGGCGGCTGCAGGGATTTGGAAGAGGTATATATGTGTATTTTTGGAGAGGAGGAAAATCATGTTTCGGTTGATTCCATTTGAGCTTGGCAGGATATGGAAAAAACGCAGCTTTATTTTGTCAGTTTGCATGTTACTGTTGATTCATGTATTTCTTTTATGGTATACTTCTCTGCCAAATGAACAGACGCCGCCACTTTCTGCTTATAAAAAGATATGCGCGCAGCTTGACTCTATGAGTGAAGAAGAGAAAGCAGAGTATATTATGGATTTAAAGGAAACCATAGACGGAGTCTGTTTTGTTCAGAATATTCTGGCTATGCAAAGCTTTCAAAATGAGATGGGAAATATATTTGTCAAACAGGAGATGGAGAGAAATCCAGGGGTGTTTGAAGCATATTACGACAGTTATCAGTCCGGCAATTATTTGAAATTTACAGATTCTCTGGAGCAGGAAAAAGTATTTCTTGATGAAATTTATGCAGAATGGCAGAAAGTATATGGGTATGGAGATTATCTGAAATCCATTCAGGAAAATAAAAACGTATTAAGTGGAATTTCGATTTTCGGCATACAGGAGCAAAACAGTTACAGTGCCAGAAATCTGTTAAAGAGTGCAAAAGATTATGAGAATTTGACAGATGAAACTGTCCGGTTTATGCCTTCGAGGGGAATTACCTCTGCCATGCAGAATATATGGACAGATATTCTTTTATTTCTTTCAGTTATGCTGTTTACTGGCAGTCTGATTACAGAGGAGAAAGAAAAAAAGCTGCTTTTTATTACCAGAAGCACAAAAAACGGGATTCTTGGCAATATCAGCGCAAAGCTTCTGGCTCTTCTTGCGCATTGTATTTTGCTGACAGCTCTGTTTTATTTTGTAAGTCTTGTATTTTTTGAATGGAATACAGGCAGTCTTTCTTTGGATGCGGGAATACAGTCGGTTGCCGATTATATGGAGAGCACGGTTTCTGTCAGCATTTTTGGTTATATTTGTCTGTCTGTTCTGACAAAGGCATTTTTGCTGTTTGGGATTGGTACGCTGCTTGTAATTTTCTGTATTCTGTCTCAGGTGGCAGCGTTGCCGTTTCTGATTGGGTCAGCCGTTTTTGGGGTTAGTATGCTGATGTATTCACTGATTCCCGCATCGTCTCCATTGGCCGTTTTAAAGTATTTAAATCCTGTGGGACTTATGAAAACAGAAAATTTGTATGGCGGATATCTGAATTTTAATTTGTTTGGGCATCCCATATCAAGGCTGTTTTTGTCACTGCTTTTGATTGTATTTCTCTGTATCATTGGAACTGCTGGCTGTTTATGGTTTTTTTTCAGGATGCAGGGCTTTGAAATGAAAAAAATCAGACTTCCGTTTTCTTTTCCTTTTCAGCCGCATAGCAATATTCTGCGCCATGAAATGTTTAAAATTCTGTTTACAGGACATGGACTTTTGATTTTTATGTTATTTTTTGCTTTGCTTGCATTTCACAGCTTTGACCAGAGCTATCACCCGTCGATAGGTGAGACATATTATCAGGATATTATGATGCGGCTGAAGGGAGAAATGACAGAGAAAAAGGAAGAACTGATTTTATCTGAAAAAGAACGATATTATCAGGCGTTTCAGACAATTGAGGACATAAACAGGCTCGTGGATACAGGAGCATTGAGCAGAGAGGCAGCAGATGTTTTAAAGGCTGAGGCAAATGTGACACTTGCCTTTTATCCACAGTTTCAGAGAGTGGAAAAGCAGTACCAGCATATTGTGGAAAATGGGGGAAGCTTTGTCTATGATACAGGATATCTTTATCTGTTTGGGGCGTGGCAGAATGTGTTTCCAGTTCATTTTTTGATTTTATCGATTGGAATGATTCTTGTAGTAAGCTATGTAATGCCTGTGGAATATCAGACAGGAGCAATGTTTTTGCTGTGTGCAACAAGAGCCGGAAAAAGAAAAATTTTTGTGAGAAAGCTTGCAGTGTGTATTGGTATGGCGGCTTTGCTTGCACTTGTGCCGATTATCTGCCGTGCAGTCTGTATTGATTCTGTATACCCAATACAGAGCTTTGAAGCAGGAATACAGAATATTTCCTGTTTTTCAGATTTTGCGGTAAATGTTCCAATTGGGATATTTGTTCTGGTTTTTTCATTTTCACAGGCAGCAGCAGTGATTTTAACTGTATTTGTTACACTGGTATTGTCCATATGGAGAAAAAATCAGGTACAGACCATATTTTTTGCTTTGGTGATTTTGGGAGTTCCAATGATTTTAAAGTTGCTTGGATTTGAGGCTGCGAAATGGTTTTCGCTGTATCCAATTTATGGGTGGAGTGAGATTTTTTTGCAGGGGATTTTGTAAAATATTAATTTATTGCTTATAAGAAAAAAGAGTATTGTTTGACAAATGGTAGTATGATAAAATATTTACGCTGTTAATATCAAAATTATCCCTTCTCAAAAACGGTCAACAGAGTATAATTATAATTGACTAAAGTGGTCAGAGGAGGTAATGATATGAATCTGAAATTTTATTCTCTTCCAAAAGAAAAACAGGAAAAAATTATAAGTGCAGGATTTCGGGTATTTTCGCAAAATTCTTATAAAAAAAGCCCAATGCAGGAAATTGCCGGATATGCAGGAATCAGCAAGTCACTTCTTTTTCATTATTTTCATAATAAAAAAGAATTATATTTATTTTTGTGGGACAAAGCCTGTGATATTACGATTCAGTATCTTACAGAATATGCCTGTTATGAATCATCTGATTTGTTTGAAATGATGGAACGCGGAATGAAGGCAAAAATTAAAATGATGTATAAATATCCGGATATGACAGGGTTTGTTATAAAAGCATTTTATGAAAGAGATTTGGATGTTCAGGCGGATGTACAAAAAAGCTATCAAAAACATTTCAATATAAAAGCTCAAATTGCACTTACACAGGTGAATCCAAAGGATTTTATTTCCGGCCTGGATTTAAAAATGATGTATCGTGAAATGTATCTGGCATCAGAAGGATATCTTTGGGAAATTTATCAGCGCCGAGAATCTTTAGATGTTCGCAAGCTGGAAAAGGATTTTGAGGAAATGTTAAAATTCTGGAAAAATATTTATCTGCGAAAGGAAAAATAGTACTATGAATGTGATTGAAACGACTTCTTTGACAAAGTATTATGGTGAATCAAGAGGGATTATTGATATTAATCTTGTAGTGCCAGAAGGAGACTTTTTTGGCTTTATTGGTCCAAATGGCGCTGGAAAAAGTACCACTATCCGCACACTTTTAGGGCTGATTTCACCGACAAGTGGAACGGCAAGATTATTTAAAAAGGATATATTGAAACAAAAGAAAGAAATTCTTGCTGATATTGGATATATGCCTTCAGAGGCAAATTTTTATTCTGGAATGAAGGTGCGGGATATTATCTGCTATTCTGCTAAACTTAGAGAAAAGGACTGTCAAAGTGAAGCGGAGTGTCTTTGTAGCAGACTGGAGCTGGATACGGAAAAGAAAATCAGAGAATTATCTCTTGGAAACCGCAAAAAGGTATCTATTGTATGCGCTTTGCAGCATAATCCAAGGCTGTGTATTCTTGACGAGCCTACCAGCGGATTAGACCCTTTAATGCAGCGGGAATTTTATAAGATTTTGGAAGAACGGAATAAGCAGGGAACTACAATATTTCTTTCCTCTCATGTTCTATCGGAAATACAGCGTTACTGCAAACATGCTGCAGTCATTCGCGAAGGAAAAATTCTTATTTCAGATAGTATCAACAGGCTTTCGCAGACTTATGCAAAACGGGTGATGATAAGAGGAATAACCAGTATTCCGACGCTCGCAGGAATAAAAGATATAAAAATAAACGGCGATACGATAAATTTTTTATACAGTGGAGAATTAAATCTTCTTTTACATATGCTCGCAGGGCTTTCCATAACAGATGTAAATATTTCGGAGCCTGATTTGGAAGAGGTATTTATGCATTATTACAATAAATGTGCGGAAAGCCCACACCTTTAGGTCTTAACTTGACCCACATTTGTGAAACTGCACAAAAGTTAGAAAATATTACATGCAATAAGACTTGAAAATTGTTTTAATTCTGTTTTTAGAAGCATTTTTTAATCATATATTATGCAATATTACAATGGATTTTGAGATGTGGGTCAAGTTAAGACCTTTAGGTGTGGGATGGATAGCACAATAATGGACAGCATAATAAATATGTATAAAATACTTGATAACATACAATATTGTGCGTTATAATATACGCATGGAAAATAATTATAGACATACAAATACAACAGTATCTTTGATAAATTATCATTTTGTGTTTTGTCCAAGATACAGACGCAAAATTTTTCTGATACCAAATGTGGAAAAGCGTTTTAAGGAACTGGTCAAAATGAAATGTAAGGAGTTAGAAATTGAAATAATAGCAATCGAATGTGATAAAGACCATTCCCATATGTTCTTAAACTGCCTCCCTGCATTAAGCCCATCAGATATTATGCAGAAAATAAAAGGGTACACAAGTAAAATTCTAAGGGAAGAATTTGTTGAATTATCTAAAATGCCCAGTTTATGGACAAGAAGTTATTTTGTTTCAACAGCAGAAAATGTATGCAGTGAAACAATGAAAAAGTATGTGGAAAACCAAAGGAAAAAATACTAAACAGGGAATATTATATTAGAAAGCGGGATAAATATTATGGCAAACTTTATTGTTCAGTTCCCATTAAAAACAGAAAAGTATCAAGAAGATATTTTAAATAAGCGTTTTGAAATTGGCAGGCAGATTTATAACGCTTTGGTGAATGTGACACAAAAACGTTATAAAGAAATGGTGAAAACAAAAAAATACCGCACCCTTTTCTCTTTATTGACTGGAAATAAAAAATCTGATAAAGAAATTTGGAAACAAATAAATGACATCCGTAAGCAATATGGCATGTCAGAATATTCATTTCACGAAGACATAAAACAAATGCAGAAACATTTCAAATCTAATATTGATTCCTTTACTGCGCAAAAGATTGCAACAGGATTATGGAAATCTTATGATAAATTATTTTATGGTAATGGGAAGAAAGTTTATTATAAAAAATATGGTGGATTTCATTCGCTTGAAGGAAAATCCAACGCAGCGGGTATCCGTTTTAAAGATAATTTTCTTATTTGGAATGGGTTAGAAATACCAGTTGTTATAGATTATGACAACTGGTATGAGAATCAAGCCATGCAGTCTATCATTTGTTATAACAGAATTATAAGAAAATATGTAAGGAATCAGTATAAATACTACGTCCAGATTGTTTTCAAAGGCAGCCCGCCAATAAAAACAGATGCTGAAACTGGTGAAATCAAACATGGGATTGGAAAAGGGGACATTGGGATTGATATAGGTACAAGCACTGTCAGTATTTCAAGCCAATCTGATGTAAAAATATTCGAACTTGCTGACAGGGTCCAGAATATCGAAAATCAGAAACAGAAACTTCAGAGAAAAATGGACAGGTCAAGACGGGCTGCTAACCCAGATAATTATAATAAAGATGGAACTGTTAAGAAACAAGGCAACAAGAAAGTTGTATGGAATAAATCAAACCACTATATCAAATATCAAAACGAATTAAAAGAATTATACAGAAAACAGGCAGATATTAGAAAATACCAACATGAGTGTCTGGCAAATTATATTATATCGCTTGGCAATAAAGTATATGTTGAAAAAATGAATTTTGCAGGGCTTCAAAAACGTAGTAAAAAAACAGAAAAAAATGGGGAAGGGAAATGGAAAAGAAAGAAGCGGTTTGGCAAATCAATCGCTGGGAAAGCACCGTCTATGTTATTAACTATCCTAGACAGAAAGTTAGGGTACTATGGCGAAAAACTGATTGAAATCAATACAGGCGAAGCAAGAGCCAGCCAGTTTCACCATCTGGATGGCTCCTACAATAAAAAGCCTTTATCACAAAGGTGGAATGATTTGAATGGTATAAGAATCCAGAGGGATATGTATTCTGCGTTTTTAATCATGAATATAGCAGAAGATTTAAAAAGTTTTGATATAGAAAAATGTAACAAAAGATTTGAAAATTTCTATCGGCTTCATAATCTGGAAGTACAAAGATTAACAGGGCATAAAAATTTAAGCAGTATAGGAATTTAAACAATAAATAAAAGGTTTTGACACGAGCCGTATACTACCGCTAATGAATACAAAGTATTTTTGGTAGTGAAAGTCTGAATGAAACAAATTAGTCTTATATGCTATGGAACGGCTGCATAGCTGTGGCCTTTCGAGTATATTTGGAAGTTTGTCTAGTTAAGAACCCAACGTGCTTTAGCCGTTGGAGTGTCAGAGAGAGGAAGAATAAATATGGCGGTTTTAAAAAATGAATTAAAACAGGGAAGAAATACTTTTTTTATATGGACTTTGGTGATTGCATTTATGCTTGCCGTGTGTGTGTTGATTTTTCCTGAAATGGAAGGTCAGATGAGTGAGATTAGTGGAATGTTTGCTGATATGGGCAGTTTTTCGGCAGCTTTTGGAATGGACAGAATTAATTTTGGGGAATTTGCAGGCTTTTTCGGAGTGGAATGTGGAAATATACTTGGACTTGGAGGTGCTTTTTTTGCAGCTCTGACGGGTATTTCGGCATTGGCAAAAGAAGAAAAAGAGCAGACGGCCGAGTTTCTTCTTACACACCCTGTCAGTCGTAAAAAAATAGTATTGCAAAAATGGTGTGCAGTATTTATACAGATTATAGCATTAAATCTGGTGGTAATTGGAACTACGGTACTGTCAGCGTTTATGATTGGCGAATCGCTGGATAAAAAAACTTTTGCACTTTTGTTTTTGGCATATTTTATTTTGCAGATAGAAGTCTTGGCAATCTGTTTTGGAATTTCTGCGTTTATCAGCCGGAATGGCTTGGGAATCGGACTGGGAATTGCAGTGTTATTTTATTTTTTAAATATTATTTCAAATCTGACAGAAGATGCGAGATTTTTAAAATATATTACTCCATTTGGATATACAGATGGAGCTGATATTATAGCAAATGGAAGTATTGAGGTAAAATATTTATCTGTAGGTTTGATGTTAATGATAATTGGAATCTTGGCGGCATTTTGGAAATATGAAAAAAAGGATATTTTATAAAAATATTCTATCCGTTTACAGTATATGTGTCTGAGTATATACTGTAAACGGAAGTCTAATTTTTAAAGATATTTTTGCACTCCCTGCATCCAGAGTTTCATTACTGGTTTGTGAACTTGCAGGTGAATATTTCTCACAATTTTATTTTATACCATTTTTTAAAATTGTCAATCATTTTTGACGCCATTCATCCATGGTCTGCGCCGCAAGACACACAAGTAAAACGCCCGCTTGGATTTACCAAGTGAGCGTTTTTTTGTGATTTGTGATTTTTAATATTCAGAACTGAGAAGGAAATCCGCTATGTGCATTGTCTTAATGCCCTCATAGTTTCCTCCTGCAAAGTCATCTGTCGTGAGAACATATTTGGGGTAATTATCGTGTATTTCAAGCAAACGGTCGTATTCCCGTTTTTCCGTCTTTTCAGATTTCATCTTCTGCGTAACCTGAACATATACCTTTTCATTTTGCCTTGTAGCCACAAAATCAATTTCGCCATCTCCGGTTTTACCCACATTGACAGTGTATCCACGCCTGCAAAGCTCCAAATACACGATGTTTTCAAGGCTAGAAGCTACGCTGTCTGCGTTATATCCGAGGACGCTGTACCGAAGTGACACATCTGCAAGATAGAATTTTTCCTGTGTTTTCAGAATTTCCTTGCCCTGCAAGTCATATCGGGAACAGCGGTGGAGCAAATATGCCTTCTCCAGCTTTTCAAGATAACTGTAAACTGTCTCGTTGTCAAGAGCTCGATGCTCCGACTTCAAGTAGTCCGCAATCGACTTAGCAGAAAAGGTATTACCAACATTATTGAAGGTGTATTTTACGATACGCTCTAACTGGTCAATCTTTCTGACCTGATTTCGCTTTACAATATCAGAAAAAATTGTTGAATTGTATATATCCCTGACAATCGTATAGATTTCGTCCTGAGAATACGCCTGTAAATGGGTTGCAGGAAAGCCTCCCAAACGGACATAGTTTGCCAGCTCTGTTTTTAGATCTCCTACATCAGCATACTTTGCCTTGAACATCAGGTATTCACTGAAGGACAGGGTAAAAATTCGGAAAGAAACATATCTCCCTGTAAGATAAGTCGATATTTCAGAGGACATCATTTGGGAGTTAGAACCTGTGATATACAAATCAACATCAAAATCTGACGCCAGTGAATTTACAACCTTTTCCCATCCCTTGATTTCCTGAACCTCATCAAGAAACAAATAAGTCTTTCCATCGGGCGATAGCTGTTCTTTTAGTTGAATATATATCTGCTTCGCCGTCATATCCTCATATTCCATTGAATCAAAGTGACAGCTTATGATACGCTCCGTCGGAACATTTCGATCGGACATAAGCTTTTCCATAATCATTTTGAGTATTGTAGACTTTCCGCAGCGACGTACTCCTGTGAGTATTTTTACAAAAGGGGTATCCACATAAGCTATTATTTTATCCATATACATAGGTCTGTAAATCATGATGACCACCTCCATTTGTATAGTAATATACCGCAAAACCATCAGAAAATCAATTTATTTTGCGATTATAAACCGCAAAATATCTCGATATTTTATTTGACTGCGGTTCTATTGCTTTCCGAGTGAGTTTCTCTTAGTAGAAGATGATTTTAAACTAATTTTGCAATCCAATGCATAAATTGTAAAACAATATACTGTTTTTCCTGATGGGATGGCTTTCACAATTTTATCTGTTGCAGGAATATTCCAAATAATCCAATGTGTAAATCTTTTAATCGATTTCATTCATTTTGCACCCTCATAAATACTTTCTGATACCATGCAGCCAAACCTTCATGGTTAATTTCTGTGGTAATAGCTTTACATTTAGATGTTGGCATTTTACATAGAGTGAACAGACAGACATATCCCTGCCTTTTTTTGCATCCTTCAATGCCTTTTTAACCACTTTTTCGGGAGCGACAATTCCAGGGAAATGCACCTTTTTACCATCAATCTCCTTTGACAGCATTGCTGTATCCACCCAGCTTGGACAAACAGCCGTTACTGTAATTCCAGATAGCCCAAGCTCTGCGTTCAAAGCACGGGAGTAACTTCGTTCAAAAGCTTTTGTAGCAGCATACAAATTGATATATGGTACAGGTTGAAATGCGGAAGCAGAAGAAATATTCAATATCTTTGCTCCCTTTTCCATAAACGGAATGCAGATATTGATAAGCTGGGCAGGCGCTTTACAATTCAGGTCAATCGTCTGGTTGATTTCCGAAATAGAAAACTCTGCCGATGGCGCCATTTTTGCGATTCCTGCATTATTCACTAACCATAAGATAGATATTGTATGTACTCTTAATAAATCTGAAATAGATAATATATCTGTGTCCTCTGTTAAGTCTTTGCATATAGGAACGATTTTTTCTCCATATTCTTTTTTCAGAGCAAGAAGCCTCTCTTGATTTCTGCCAATCACCCATATTTCATCGAGCGTTTCCTTCACAAGTTCGCGTACGAAAACCTGCCCTATACCGCCAGACGCACCTGTTATTATTGCTATTTTTTTCATAAAAGCCCCCTTACGCTTTGTCTTTTAATAAAATACGGGCTAAATCTTCCTCAGAAATTAGTTCGTACTTCGTTGTGAATAGCTTTCTAAGAGAATAAAGGTAGACAACACCCCAAAAATAATCAACTAATTTCATCGGCATACCATCCACAACACTTCCTTCTTTTTGCCCTTGAATAATTATTTTTTCAGTGATTCCATACAATTCTGATTGATAGATAGTTTCATCAGAAGCAAACCCCTTTTTTTCAAGCGTCATCTGTGTATTCAATGCGACTTTGGCTGCATAGGTTTCATCCTGCATAAGATTAGTCATTATGCTTTTGGAGAGTTTGCGTATCTTTTTTTTGGCTGATATAGGCAAATGTGCAAGAATCTTCAGTTCTTTTATATCTTCGCTGTAATTCGTTAAAGCATATATTTCGTTGAATAATTCTTCTTTCGACTTGAAATATACGTACAGAGTCCCTTGCCCGATACCGATATGTTTTGCTAAATCACTTATCTTTGTGCCAGCAAAACCATTCTTAGCAAAATAGAGCATAGAATCATGCAATATTTTAGAATGGGCTTCTTCACGAATTTTTTTACATTGTTCAGGGGATTTTGGCATATAAGCACCTCCGCTTTTATGAATGAATATTTTTTCATTGATATTATAGTGTATGTATTTAGACTTGTCAATCTGTTAGATAAAATAATCGTCAATATGTTATGTTTACAAAAATATTTGGCCATTTTTATAAAATCAGCTTCAAATTTTATTGACAAATTGCTGTTTGTTTTGTATATATTATGGTGAAATAATATAAAATTTGACACAAAATATAAATAGTTTAAATAATTTATTTTGGTTTTTATAATTGCCAATAAATTAAAATAATGAGGTTAATTATGGAATTAAAGCTGTATAAAGGCCGACCAGAAGATATAGATAAAAGGCTGGAAAAAGAAAGAAAGGTTTATGATTTGCTGGATACGCTGAATATTGAATATGAAAGAATTGACCATGCTCCGGTTATGACAATGGAGGCTTGTGAAGAAATTGAAAAAGCTTTGGGAGCTCCTATTTGTAAAAATTTGTTTCTTTGCAACCGTCGAAAAACAGATTTCTATCTTCTTATGATTCCGGCTGACAAAAGTTTTCATACAAAAGAGCTGGCAGCACAGATAGGCAAAAGATTTTCTTTTGCCGGCGAGATTTTTATGGAAAAATATATGAATCTTGCGTCTGGTTCTGTAAGCATTATGGGATTAATAAACGATACAGAAAATCATGTACGCCTTCTGGTAGATGAAGATATACTTAAAAGCGAGTATTTAGGCTGTCATCCCTGTGTCAATACTTCCAGCTTAAAGCTTCGGACAGCAGATGTCTTTGGTATTTTTTTAAGAGAAATACATCATGATAAAACGATTGTACATTTAAGTTAATACATAAAATAATAAATCAACAAGTAACAATATTTTTAGAAAGAGTATGCTTGTATTTTTGGCGCAATAAACATATTTGGGAGCTGGAAAAGCAATAAATAATATCTGCCGCCCAACAGCTTTACAACGAAAAACGGCTATTTCACATCATACAGGTTTAGTCAGGTAGAAAAACTTCCGAAAGATAAAATAAGAATAAACAGAAAAGAATTTATTCATCAAAATAACAAAAAACCGCAGTGTTTTACAACATCTGGAAAGGGGATTACACTATGATGACAGTCGGAAGTATTTCAGGAACAAACAATATGCAGGAGGCAGGCTTTGGAGCAAATATGCAAACGGACCCTGTAAGCAAAAGTATTCAAAATCAGATAGCAAATAAACAGAAGGAGCTTCAGGAGCTTGCCGCTGATGATAAAATGACGCCGGAGGAAAAAATGAAAAAGCGTCAGGAAATACAGCAGGAAATAAACACATTAAATCAGGAGTTAAGGCAGCATCAAATAACGCAGAGAAAAGAACAGCAGCAAAAGGCTGCAGCTGAACATAAAGCATCGAAAGAAACCCAGAAACCGCGTTCTGCGCAGTCGGGCAAACAGGCAGCAGGATTATCATCAGCAGGTATGCAGGCGATGATTTCCGCAGATGCTTCTATGAAACAAGCGGAGGTTCAGGGCAGTGTATCTGCGCAGATGAAGGGCAGAGCCGGAGTTCTCGAGATAGAGATTAAGCAGGATTCAGGCAGAGGCGGCGACACAGAGGAAAAACAAAAAGAGCTTGCAGAAGTTCAGCAAAAAGCAGAGGCGGCAGCTTCGGCGCAGATGTCTACACTGACTGATGCAAATCAAACGATAAAAGAGGCAAACGAAGCAGAAGGCGAGAATCCAGATAATAGAAATCAGGCAATTAATAAGGATAAGCCGCTTGGCAAGGATATGGCGGCTGATGAGAATAAGAATCAGAGCATAGAGGAGAACAATAAAAAAACAGAAGAAAATGAAAAGGAAGAAAAACAGCTGTTGGAAAACACTGCACAACAGATTTCGTATACACCAATAGATATTCGCCTGTAAAAACAATATCTATGTATAAATAGTACAATTTTGGCAAGAATATATAAAACTGCCAAAACTGTACTATTTATTTTTTTATATGAAAATTTTTTAAAAATTAATTTTGGGTTTTTACCGCATTTTCATTTCTCCACTGTCTTGGTGAAATTCTGTATACATTTTTAAATGCCCTTGAAAAATGAAGCTGGTTCGGGTATCCCACTGCCTGTCCGATATCCCCGATTGACAGCTTTGTAAGCTTTAAAAGTTCTGCGGCTTTGGTCATACGATAGGAAATCAGAAATTCCTGTGGAGATTTTCCCATATTTTCATGAAAAATTTTTCCGAAATAGCTTCGGTTTAAACCACAGGAGGCAGCAATATTTTCCACAGTAATATCATTTTGAAAATTTTGTTCAATAAATGAAATAGCTTCCTTAATATAAAAATCTCTCAGCCTGTTTCCACTGTAAAGTGGTGTGGAGGTAGAGGAACGGACCAGACTGTCAATAAATAAATACAGATGTCCAATCAGATGAAAAGGAGATTCTTCTTTATGGTTTACAATATAAAGCATTTCGGATTTCATTTCTGCAGCAATATCTTTATAGCGTGCTTTGTAGACCGGATGGTCGGGACTGAGCCCTGCCAGTGTAATCATTTCTTTTGCACGAAGTCCGTCAAATTCAAGCCAGACATATTCCCATGGTATTTTCTGGTCTGAAATATACATGCATATCTGGTGAGGAAAGATAAGAAATCCTTGACCGCTTTTTATCTGGTAGGTAATATCTTCTTTTTTTTTCATTTGCCGCGGTTAAAGTTCCCGTACCGGAAATTACATAATGAAATAAATAGTGATTTCGGGCAGCGGGACCAAATGAATGTGAAGGGTCACATTGTTCCCATCCAAACTGGTATAATCCCATATCAATAAAATTTTCACTGGGAAACACAGAAAAAATTACTTCACTCATAACAAATACCTCCCATAACAATCTATTTTTCTTATTATATACCAAAATGCTTGTTGACTTCAAGTAAATAGTCGAAAAACAGCATAATGATATAAAACATAAAGAATAGTGATATTTTAGGCAGCATAAAGGCATGTTATAATAAATTTATCAAAAAATAGAAGGAGGAAATACCATGAAGCAAAGACATCAAAGATACTTTTTGCTGACTGCGTGCTGTATGATATCAGCGTTGGCTGTGGGAGGGTGTAAAAAATCTTCCAACGATGGAGTAACAGAAATTGAAATTGTACAGTACAAACCGGAAGCGGCAGGATACTTTAAGGCTCTGGAGGAAGAATTCAATGCTGCTCATGATGATATTCATCTTACCATCAGTTCACCAAATGATGCAATGACAATCTTGAAAACCAGATTTATTCGGGAGGATTATCCGGATATTATAGGAATTGGAGGTGATATTAACTATTCTTATTTTGTCGATGCAGAAATTCTGGCGGATGTTTCTGAATATAAAGGAATTTCCGAGATTAAACAGGCTTATATTGATATTGATGAAGCTCTGGAGCTGGTTCCTGTAGACGGCATATATGCAGTGCCTTACGCGGCAAATGCAGCTGGTATTCTTTATAACAAAGATTTGTTTCAGGAGCATGGGTGGAAAATACCTGAAACTTGGGAGGAGCTTATGACACTGTGTAAGGAAATTCAGTCAGAAGGAATACTTCCATTTTATTTTGGATTTAAGGATACTTGGACGTGTCTGGCGCCGTGGAATGCCATAGCAGTTGATTTGGCTCCCGCTGATACTGCAAAACAGGTGAATCGGGGAAATACTACATTTTCAGCAGAATATCGTGAAGTGTCGGAAAAATATCTCGAACTTTTGCAGTATGGTCCAAACGACCCGTTTGCATATGGATATAACGATGCCTGTACAGCTTTTGCCAGAGGAGAATCTGCAATGTATACAATCGGAAGTTATGCCATTCCGCAGATTTTGTCTGTAAACCCAAATTTGAATCTGGATTCTTTTGTTATGCCGGCAAACAGCGATAAAACTGCCAATACATTAAACTCAGGAATTGACCTTCAATTCTGTGTAACTGCGGATTGTGAAAATAAAGAAGCAGCTTATGAGGTACTGGATTTTCTTTATGAAGATAAAAATATTCAGAAATATATCGATGCCCAAAATTCCATTCCATGCAAGGAGGGAGATTTTAAGCTTGCTTCTGTACTGGACGGAATGAAGAACTATATTGAAGTCGGGAATATGACGGATTTTCAGGACCATTATTATCCTTCAGAAATGGCAGTCGATGCACAGCTTCAGACCTTTTTGATTCAAAAGGATGTCGATGCATTTTTAAAGAAGTTTGATAAGGACTGGAAACGTTATAACAGGGATATTATCCGTATGGTGCAGGAGTATGAAGCAAAAAATACAGAAAAATAAAAGGAGAGATTATTATGAAAAATGAGAGAAAACGAACATTTTTATTGATTACCATTCCGATTCTGGCATTGTTTATCTGTTTTAATACGATTCCTCTGATTCGCGGCGTAATTTACAGCTTTACCAATTTCAAGGGATTCGGAAATTATGATTGGGTTGGATTGCGCAATTATCTGGATTTATTTACAGATATCAGAGTTGGAAAATCCTACTGGTTTACATTTAAACTGGCAGTTGTGACAACAATTGTGGTAAATGTGATAAGTCTTTTGCTGGCATTGGCTTTAAACAGCAAAATAAGGGCGAAAAGCTTTTTCCGTGGAGCATATTTTCTGCCGAATATATTGGGAGCTCTGGTAGTTGGATATATTTTTAATTACTTTTTTACATATATCCTTCCGGCACTGGGAGAAATGATTGGAATGGATGCTCTGAAATCAAGTATTTTGTCAAACCCGAATACTGCATGGATTGGAATCATGATAGTCTGTGCATGGCAGGCGATTGCCATGAATACGATTATCTATATTTCAGGATTGCAGACGGTTCCAGAGGATGTATATGAGGCGGGTAATATTGACGGTGCAACCGGCTGGAAAAAGTTCCGTCATCTTACGTTTCCTCTGATTATCCCGTTTTTCTCTATTAATATGGTGCTCTGTATGAAAAACTTTCTGATGGCATTTGACCAGATTATGGCATTGACCAAAGGTGGTCCTGCTCAGAGTACAGAATCGATTTCCTATCTGATTTATAACAATGGTATGTCAGGCGGACAGTTTGGATTCCAGAGTGCAAATGCAGTTGTATTCTTTATTGTGATTGTCATTATTTCTGTGACACAGATGAAAATAACAAGTTCAAAGGAGGAGCAGCTATGATAAAAGTAAAAGAAAAAGCAAACTGGCCGGTTATGATTTTTTTGATTCTTGGATTATCAGCAATCGCATTTCCGTTATATATGACAATTACGATTGCATTTAAGCAGCCTTCCGAGATGACAAACAGTATCAGCGGTATTTTGTCACTGCCAAAGGCATGGAGCTTTGAAAATTTTAGAGAAGCAATGAAAGTAACAGATTTCTGGAATTCTTTGAGAAACAGTCTGCTGATTACGGTGATTTCCGTAGTATTATCCATTCTGATTCATTCTCTGATGGGATATACGCTTGGAAGAAACAGAGCAAAGAATAAATTTTATAATTTTGTCTATCTGTTTATTGTCAGCGGAATGTTTGTACCGTTTGCAATCCTGATGATGCCGCTTGCAAAGCAGACAGCGGAAATCGGACTGGCAAACTGGTTTGGTGTTGTAATATTATATGTTGTTTTTTATATGCCGATGAATATTCTGCTGTATTCCGGTTATCTGGTAAATATTCCGATGGCGCTGGAGGAAGCGGCAAGAGTTGACGGAGCATCTACATGGACCACCTACTGGAAAATTATTTTTCCGATTATGAAACCTATGCATGCGACAGTTGCAGTTTTAACAGCATTGTCCGTATGGAACGACGTAATGACACCGCTTGTAATTATGGCAGGTTCCGACCAGAATACGCTGCCTCTGGCACAGTTGAATTTCCAGTCGCAGTTTGGAACAAATTATAATCTGGCGTTTGCCTCTTATCTGTTATCACTGATTCCAATTCTTGTTTTCTATGTGATTTGTCAGAAACAGATTTTAAATGGCGTTGTAAATGGAGCTGTAAAATAAGAAGAAAGAAAAACAAAATGTTAAAACAGCAAAGTGATATAGAAAAGTAAAAAACGGAAGCTTAAAATAGTAAAGTAATACAGAAAACAAAAGAAAGAATAAAAATAGGAAAATGATACACAAAGTGTAAACAGGAAATGAAAAGACAAAAGAAAAACAAGAAAATGATATAGGAAAATAAAGCAGCAAAGTGAACCAAAAAAGCGAAACAGGAGGGAATAAATTATGGCAATTACCTATAATCAGAAAAACCGTATTTTTACATTAAATACAAATCATTCAACCTATCAGATGAAAGTAGATAAGTTTGGTATTCTTCTGCATTTGTATTATGGAGCAAAAATATCTGGCGATGCAGATTATTTATTGACCTGTTATGACAGAGGATTTTCAGGAAGTTTATATGATATGGGAGACACCAGAGTTTATTCCATGGATGTGCAGCCGCAGGAATATCCGGTTCTCGGAGTGGGAGATTATAGAAACAGTGCTTTGGTTATCCAAAATGCAGACGGTTCAGAGTGCTGTGACCTTCGCTATGTAACACATGAAATAAAAAAAGGAAAATACAGTCTTTCAGGTCTTCCGGCGGTATATGCAAAGGAGGAAGAATCAGAAACGCTCAAAATTGTATTGGAGGATTCTATAAGCAGAGTACAGGTACAGCTTTTATTTGGAGTGCTGGAAAACGAAGATATCATTACAAGAAGTGCAAGGATTCTTAATCTGGGAACAGATACCATTACAGTGGAAAAGGCGGCATCTGCCTGTCTGGATTATATTTCCGGTGATTATGACCTTATTACCTTTTATGGAAGGCATGCAATGGAGCGCAATTTTCAACGCGCAGAAATTCTGCATGGAAGTATGGTGATTGGAAGTCGCAGAGGGACTTCCAGTCACCAGTACAATCCGGCGGTGATTGTCGCAGATAAAAGTACAACCGAGGATTTCGGAAATTGTTATGGCATGCTGTTTGTATACAGTGGCAGCTTTATGTGTGAAACAGAAAAAGACCAGTTTGGACAGACAAGAGTTTTGATGGGACTTCAAAGTGATTTGTTTCATTATCCGCTTTCAGAAAACGAGGTTTTGACAGTTCCAGAAACAATTTTAAGTTTTTCTGACAGAGGTCTTGGTGAATTATCCAGACAGTACCATCGCTGTATTCGTGACCACATATGCAGAGGAGGCTATGCACATAAGCTTCGTCCAGTTTTGATAAACAGCTGGGAAACTGCATATTTTGACTTTAATGGAGATACAATCTGCAGACTGGCAGAGGATGCGGCAGAGCTTGGAATAGATATGGTGGTTATGGATGACGGATGGTTTGGAAAACGGAATGATGACAACAGCGGCCTTGGTGACTGGAAGGTAAATGAACAGAAGCTTGGCTGTACTTTGGGTGAACTGATTCAAAGAGTAAATAAATACGGCGTAAAATTTGGCATCTGGATTGAACCGGAGATGGTTTCGGAGGACAGCGATTTATATCGAAAACATCCGGACTGGACAATACAGATTCCGGGAAGAAAACCGATTCGGGGAAGAAATCAGCTTGTGCTGGATTTTTCCAGACAGGAAGTGCGAAATGCTGTTTTTGAAAGTATCTGTAGTATATTGAATCAGGGAAATATTGAGTATATAAAATGGGATATGAACCGCAGCCTTGCCGATATATATTCTATAGAGTATGCACAGGGCAGAGTAACATATGAATATATGCTTGGTGTATATGATTTTCTGGAAAAATTAACACAGCGATATCCAAATATTTTAATAGAGGGATGCAGCGGAGGCGGAGGCAGATTTGATGCAGGCATGCTTTATTATACCCCTCAGATTTGGTGCAGTGATAATACAGATGCATTAGACAGGTTGCGGATTCAATATGGAACCTCCTTCTTTTACCCTGCATGTACTGTGGCTTCTCATGTGTCGGCAGTGCCAAATCATCAGACAGGGCGAAACATAAGCCTTCATACAAGAGGTATGGTGGCGATGGCAGGAATGTTTGGCTATGAGCTTGATACGGGAAAGATAAGTGAAAGGGAAAAAGAGGAAGTAAAAGAGCAGGTCAGGAAGTATAAACAGTATCAAGAATTAATTCAAAATGGAGATTACTACAGGCTTTCCAATCCGTTCAATGATACATATACCGCATGGTCTTTTGTTTCAGAGAGCAAAGAGCAGATTTTATTAAGTGTAGTAATACTTGAGAATCATGGAAATATGCCTGTCAGCTATGTAAAGTTAAAAGGATTGACAGAGGATGCCATATATGAGAATATCCAGACAGGACAGTGTTATTATGGTTCCGTATTAATGCACGCAGGGGTTCCGCTTCCGATAGAACTTGTCGAATATCCGGCCTATCAGATTGAATTTAAGAAAAAAGAAACGCAAAAATAGAGGAGGTTTGAATTTTGGAAAAAAATACAGAGGAACAGGATTTTATTTATTTAAAGCGTCTTAAAAGGCACCATGATGAATTGCGCTGGCTTTATATGGAACTTTATGATAACAGCTCCATGTTTGCGGAATTATGTGAGAATCTGCATTATTTTTATAAAGAGAGAACACAGGCATTAAAACAGCTGGATGTTTATCGAGAAGAACAGCCGGACTGGTATAAAAAAAATGATATGCTTGGAATGATGCTTTATATTGATAATTTTGCAGGGAATCTTTCAGGGGTAGAAAAAAAGCTGGATTATATTGAGAATTGTAATGTAAATTATATTCATCTTATGCCATTTCTTGAGACGCCGGAGGGACGGTCAGACGGAGGATATGCAGTGTCAGATTTTCGAAAGGTTCAGGAAAGACTTGGCACAATGAAAGAACTGGAACATTTGACCGCTTCATGTCACAAAAGAAATATGAATGTATGTATAGATTTTGTAATGAATCATACTTCGGAGGAGCATGAATGGGCAAAAAAGGCACGTGCTGGAGATGGAGAATATATGAGCCGTTATTTCTTTTATGAGAATGACACTATTCCTGAAATGTATGAAAGAACCGTGCCACAGGTATTTCCAACAACAGCGCCGGGAAATTTTACATGGCTTCCGGATGCCGGACATTATGTAATGACGTCTTTTTATCCATATCAATGGGATTTAAATTATAAAAATCCGCGTGTTTTTAATGAAATGATGTATCATTTTCTATATCTGGCAAATCGCGGAATTGATATTATTCGTATTGATGCAGTGCCATATATCTGGAAAGAACTAAATACGCAGTGCAGAAATTTAAAACAGGTGCATACAATTGTAAGAATGATGCGTATCATCAGTGAGATTGTATGTCCGGGTGTATTGTTGCTTGGTGAGGTGGTAATGGAACCGGAAAAGGTAGTTCCTTATTTTGGAACAGTAGAAAAACCGGAATGTCATATGTTATATAATGTAACAACTATGGCAACTACATGGCATACAGTAGCTACTCGTGATGTAAGTCTTTTAAAAAAGCAGCTTGATATTGTAAATCATCTGCCAAAAGAATATGTATTTTTAAATTATCTGCGGTGTCATGACGATATCGGGTGGGGGCTGGATTATCATACGCTACTTTGTGAAGGAATAGAGGAACGTTCTCATAAACAATATCTGAATCGTTATTTTCAGGGATTAGAGGGAGGAAGTAGAAGCAGAGGAGAGTTGTATAATGCGGACCCCGTGACGGGAGATGCCCGTTTCTGTGGAACAACCGCGTCTATGTGTGGAATTGAAAAAGCAGGATTTGAAAAGAATGAAGAGGATATGGAAAAAGCTATTCGACTTGATATCATGCTTCATGCGTATATGTTTATGCAGTCAGGGATTCCGGTGCTTTACAGCGGAGATGAGGTTGGACAGGTAAACGATTACAGCTATAAAGAGAACAGTGCCAAAGCAGATGATTCCCGCTATATTCACCGCGGAGCTTTTAACTGGAAGCTGGCAAAACAGATTGATGATAAAACCAGTGTGTCAGGGCGGATTTTTCACAGTCTGGGACAGCTTGAAAAAATCAGAAAATCGGAAAAGGTGTTTGTCTGTCAGGCAGATACATGGACAGTAGATATGTCTGATAAGAGTGTGTTATGTATTGGAAGATATTATGAAGGGGAGAAGATTCTTGGAATATTTAATTTCAGCGAATTTGACAAAATACTAGGTATTCAGGGAGAAGATGAGAGATATACGGATATGATATCAAACCAAACAGTAAAAGCGTCTGAGATAAAAATTCCGGCATTTGGATTTTTGTATCTGAAAAGATAAAAAGGAAGTTGAAATATAAATATAAAATAGCTTTTCCTAAAATAAATATATATAGGCACAATAATAAATATCTGGACATAAAATGAAAATTATGATAGAATAAATAGATTTGAAAGAGTGTTGTCTTTATCTGCTGTAAGTATAGTTATTTCATGTATTTGATAGATAAAGCAATAAATAAAAGTCTATTTTCCTGTGGAGGATAATTTATGAAGTGTCTTGTAAATAAAAAACTTGCTACGCGTATAGGGATTATTACTACAGCAATTACTTTGGTAGGAATGTTGTTACTTTGGATAATTGTATCTGCCAATACTTCTTCTATGGTGAAAAGTGATATTACCAATCAGATGACAGATGCTGTGGAATCCAGAGCTGCTATTATTAATGAATATGTAACATCTGCAGAAGAATATATGACTGCCTTTGCTCTGGGCAGTGAAGTTCGAGAGCTTCTTTTAAATCCCGAAGATTTTACGCTGCTTGAAAAGGCTCAACAGTATACGGAAGATTTTGCATTTGTCAAAGGTATTTTTGAAGGACTGTATATTGCCACACCGGATACGCATGTTCTCACACATACTTCGAAGGAAGCTGTTGGAATGGTTACACGTACAGGAGAATCACTGAATACATTTCAAGATACGATTTTGGCTCAGCAGAGATTGACAAATCTGGGAATTATGAAGTCGCCTGGAACTGGCAGCATGATTCTTTCCATGTATTATCCTATCTTTGAAGATACGACCTGTATTGGATATGTAGGAGCTGGTGTGTACGCCAGTCATTTGATGGATGCATTGTTGAATTTGGATATAAAAGGGTTGCCAGACAGCGAATATGTATTTTTAAATGTAGAGACAGGTGTATATCTCTATCATCAGGATGAATCACTGTTAAATACAGAAACTGCTGACAGTGGATATAAAGAGATTATTCGTCGGATTCAGACAGATGACAGTATTCAGGCGAGTACATATTCTTATGAGGATGAAAATGGAATCAATCAGCTCGTTGTTTATAAGTATTTGAAAGACCGTGGATGGGTGTTTATGGTTCGAGACAGTGCTACAGAAGTCTACGGAGCTGTGACAAAGATACGTATTGTGGTTGGTTTGTTATGCGCAGGTATGGCCGCGGCAATTATATTTATTACGCTTATCATTTTGCATCGTGAGGGCAAAGAGCTTATGGTGGTAGAGCATGCCATAGGACATTTGGGAGATTTGAATCTTTCTGCTGACAAGGATTTGGAAATTTTTTATGGCAGGTCAGATGAGATTGGCATGATTGCCCAGACAACTCACCATGTCTGTGTCTGTTTAAGAAAAACTATTGATGACATAGCACGGATTTTAGAGGAAATGGCAGACGGTAACCTTACTGTAGATGTCACAAAGAATGAATCTTATTATATTGGTGATTTTAAAGTGTTGTCAGGAAGCCTGAAATCTATTCATGCAAACCTTGTAGAAGTGATTCGTGATATTTCCAGTGTTGCAAATCAGGTTGATACAAGTGCAAATCAGGTATCTATGGGAGCTCAGGCACTGTTTCAGGGAACAGAAGAACAGACGGAATCTGTAGATGGACTTGTGTCAAATATGACTACAATCACTTCTCAAATTCAAAACAGCGCTGTGCGTTGCAGCAATGCGAATCATCTGGTAGATAAAGCTACCGGTTATGCAGCTGAGGCTGACACAAAAATGGAACAGTTGATTGTGTCTACAAAAAATATTGATAAATCTTCCACTCAGATTGTTACTATTATTAAAACAATTGAAGATATTGCTTTTCAAACTAATATTCTGGCGTTAAATGCATCTGTGGAGGCTGCTCGTGTTGGCGCTGTGGGAAAAGGATTTTCTGTAGTGGCAGACGAAGTTCAAAATCTTGCAACAAGGTCTTCAGAGGCTGTTCAAAATACAAACAGTTTAATCAAACAATCTATTCAGGATGTAAAAACAGGGACAGAATCCACAAATCTTGTTGTTTCTGCAATGCAAATAATTAATGATTGTATTCAATCTATTAAAACATTGATGGATGAGATAGAAACTGCCAGCGTTCAGCAATCAGAAATGATTGTTTTGATAGAAAATCGAATTAAAGAAATTTCGGAAGTAGTGCAGGCAAATTCCAGTGCTGCAGAAGAAAGCGCCGCAGTTTCAAAGGGATTGTCTGAACAGGCACGTACTTTAAACAATCTGATTAGCAGGTTTCGGATTATATAAGTACAAGGAAATTCTTATTAAAAAAATTATAAAAAATATCGGGTTCTAAGCAGAGAAACATTTTCTGAAGAACAAAAGCTGGTCAGTAAAGATACCTTGGTTATCTGACCGGCTTTTGTTATGATACAAAAGATTATTTTACAAAGAGAAAGGGGTTAGGAATATGTTTATTCTGAGATTTCAGGGAAAATAATTGAAATTATATGATTTTTATGATATGATGTCATCAAACAAAGCAAAACGTGGTTTGAAGAGTTGTACACGCAAAGTGTGCTTTTATAATATGCAATGATATTATGCTGTGCTGGAGAAGTGTAACTGTAAACATGCATAAAATTTTTATCAATTAAATATAGGAGGAATATGTATGGAGCTGGAAATTTTAAAAAACGAAGAGAAAAGAATGAATTTTATAATGTTTCTTTTTCTGGTAATTATACCCTGTGTTGCAATGGGCTATGTGTTATTGTTTAATAATGGGTCATCAAGGGATATGATTGTTCTTTTAATGACAGGGGCCAGTATTGTGGTTAAATTATTCGAAAAATTGTTGGGAAAATATGCAAAATATTTTTATATTTCCATATTGCCCATATTTGGAGCAGTAACAATTGTGTTGGGGAATCCGGGTTCTTTTGGTGCAATGGCTGAAGCTTATTTCCTTGTATTATTTCTTGCCATTCCCTATTATAATCTGACTATGGTCATAGTATGTACAGCAGTAACAATTATACCAAATGTCATTGCAATGTTTCTTTTTCTGGAAGAATATCTGGCAATGTATACGCTTTCTATTTGGATTTTTGTATGGATGGTGTATATTCTGGCAGTTCTTGTAGCGGTATTTATTATTCAGAGAGCACGTTCCCTGTTTCTTGATGTGGAGCAGAAGGAACGCAAAATGGAAGCATTGCTTGTCAATGTCAGCAATGCATTTGAGGGCTTGGAGGAATCTTCCGGAGAAATTTATGATTCTTTACATAATTTTGAAGCAAATACTGCAGAAATTGTTTCATCGACCAGTCAGATTGCTGACAGTGCAGATATACAGATTGAACAGGTAAAAGGCAGTCTCGACATTTTTAATGATTTGAACAATAAGATTGAAAGCTCTCAGAAGCGGCTGGAAGAGACCGTTGACAATATTATGCGGCTGAAGAAAAAGAATGATGAGGGAATTGAGGCAATTCAAGAGCTATCAGATAAATTCAGTGAAAATATAAAGTCTACACAGGTAGCATCGGAAGGTGTGACTTCCCTGGTTCAGAAATCTAATTCTATTGGTGAAATTATAGAAAGCATTGGTCAGATTGCACAGCAGACAAATCTTCTTGCTTTGAATGCAGCAATAGAGGCGGCAAGAGCTGGAGAGGCCGGTAAGGGTTTTGCTGTAGTGGCAGATGAGATTAATACACTGTCGGGTGAATCTGCTGCAGCAACGCAGAAAATTGATGTGATTTTAAAGGATGTAATTTCTACTGTTAATCAGGTCAATCAGGTTATGGACAACAACGGTGTTATTGTGAGGCAGTCTAATGAAAAACTGAATGATACTGTTAAGATTTTTGAAGTTATACTGAAATCTTCCGAAGAGGTTATGGCTGTGATTGGTATGTTAAAGAAAGAACTTTTGGATATTGTGGATATCAAAGAGCATCTGTCTCAGGCAATGGAACAGGTAGAACATATTTCGCGCGATTCTGTAGAGAGTACGGCAGAAATCAGTGAATCAACACAAAAACAGGCAGCAGGAGTTGAAAATATTTTAAAATCCATGAAAAATGTTCAGGGTGGTATGGAGCAGCTTTCTGAAGTGTTGAATACAAAACAGAAATTAGAATTATAAAATAAAATACATATAAATAAACGGATGCAGAAAATAAATTTCCTGCATCCATTTATTTATAAACCCAAATCGCCCCAGTGATGTTACCGTTGTTTTTAAAGTACCTATAATTATTTTTTATGTAAGAAAGCTTTGAATCCTTCGCCCCAGTTTTGCATTGCATCCAGAATCGGTTTCAGACTTTGTCCCAGTTCTGTTAAGGAATATTCTACCTTTGGAGGAACTTCCGGATAAACCTTGCGGCTGATAAGCCCGTTATTTTCCATATCACGAAGCTGTGAAGTCAAAACCTTCTGCGACACATTTCCAATAGATTTTTTTAGTTCTCCAAAGCGTTTCGTACCGGAAAGAAGGTCGCGTAAAATTAAAACCTTCCATTTATCTCCAATCAGCATTAATGTAGTTTCTACCGGACATGCCGGTAATTCTGTTATTATTTTATTATCACTCATGGTTATTCAACATCCTCTTTTTATAAATAATGTTATTGTATCATAGGACATACCAGCAATCAATATTTTAACAGAAAATTTTAAAAATATCCTGTCAATCATTTATTCCATTACAATAATTATATGTCTGTTTAAATCTATTATATCATTACAGCAAATTTTTGATTTTTTATTTGTAAGTATACTATTGTGCGATATCAGTATAATTTTTTTGATGCCTGTAAACAGACAGGGAAAATGTTTTACAATACCTCAAATCATAGTTACTTTTAGGTAACTATACCACAATAAAGTGCTTACTTTACAAAAAATTTTTTCTGATTATAATAAAATCAAAGCTTATAAACAACGGCCGTTTTAATGCTTTTGTATATAAAATAAAAAATAATTTTCAGGAGGAATTTGTAATGGATAAGAATATATTTACAACTGTAAAACTTGTAAAGGGTGAAATGAATATTTATGATTTTGGCGGTATAAAACTGCATGCATATAAAACCTGTGATTTTATTGAGGATGAAGTGTTTATTGTTGAGAAAAATGGCAAAGCGGTGATTATCGAATCTCCATGTTTTTTTGATAATATCAGTGAACTTCAGGAATATTTAAAGGATATGCAGGTAGAAGGTATGCTGATTGCATATCATGGCGCAGGAGCGACGTTTTTGCCGGATGTTTCAAGGTATGCAACCAAAAACGCAGAGCAGTACAGCGAATCTGGCGGCGGAAAAGCTTTGATTGACAATTTTACCAAAGCATTTGGAGAAGTTTTTGATCATTCTGTTCATAAAATTACCACTATTATTGAAGAGGGCAAGGTGACAATCGGAGGCATTGATTTTGTAATTAAGCAGACTGCAGAAGCCTTTGATGTGGAAATTCCGGAAATTAATGCAGTTTATACGCATATGCTTGGCCACGACTGTCACTCGATTGTAGCAAATGCCGACCATGCGGACAGTATCATTGCCGAGCTGAAAAGCTATATTGACAAGGGATATGATTTAATTCTAACTTCCCATTATACACCGGAGGATTTAAAGGATGCAAAAATAAAAATTGAGTATCTTCAAAATCTGAAAAAGATTGCAAAAGACTGCAAAGATGCGGAAAGCTTCAAGAAAGAGGTTTTGAGGCAATATCCTGCTTACAGTGGCGGAAATTATCTGGATATGACGGCAGGTTTCTTCTTTTCATAGGGAGAGGGCTTTTATAGGAAGTATATGATATATTTCTGATACGAGGAGGATTCATATGACATACAATGAAAAACGATTATTTTTGATAAAAGAGCTGTTATCAGAATTACCACAATATAAAGAAGCGGAAATACCCAAAGATACAGAGGAGCAGAAGCGTCTTTTAAGAGGTCTTATGAATATTCGCCCTCCTCGTTCCATCAGTTCTGAATTTTTGAAGATTCAGGATGAATATTTAAGCAGAGAAGTAGCAGAAAAGGGAATTATTGACAGGGATGCTCTGGCAGTATCCCCTTTAAATAACAGACTTGTTCTCTGGCGCGGTGATATTACCACTTTAAAAATTGATGCAATCGTAAATGCTGCAAATCATGCGTTAAGGGGCTGCTTTGTACCCTGTCATTCCTGCGTGGATAATGTGATTCACAGCGTCAGCGGAATACAGCTTCGTCTTGCCTGTGATAAGCTTATGACAGAACAGGGATATGACGAGCCGACAGGGAAGGCAAAAATTACGCCTGCATTTAATCTTCCATGTAAATATGTGCTTCATACCGTGGGTCCAATTGTATCGGGACAGCTTACAAATACACACTGTATACAACTGGCAGACTGTTACAGGTCATGCCTTGAACTGGCTTCAAAAAATAATCTTAAAAGTATTGCATTTTGCTGTATATCTACAGGAGAATTTCATTTTCCACAAATGAAAGCAGCTGAAATTGCAGTAAAGACAGTTACAGAGTATTTACAGACAGACAGTCAGATAGAAAGGGTGATATTTAATGTTTTCAAACAGAGGGATTATGACATCTACAAAAAATTGCTTGGATAAATCGGATAAGATAGAGCAGTTGAGAACAGAGCTACAGACAGCAGATGCAATTCTTATCGGCGCAGGCGCAGGATTATCCACTTCGGCGGGTTTTACTTATACAGGAAAAAGATTTGAGAAGTATTTTTTTGATTTTATAAAAAAGTATGATTTTCGTGATATGTATTCCGGCGGGTTTTATCCGTTTGAGAGATTAGAGGAATACTGGGCATATTGGTCACGGTATATTTATATTAATCGTTATGCAAATACCAGCAATCGCACATATCAAATACTTTTTGAGCTTGTAAAGGATAAGGATTATTTTGTGCTGACAACCAATGTTGACCATCAGTTTCAAAAGGTAGGGTTTGATAAAAACAGATTGTTTTATACACAGGGAGATTATGGACTGTTTCAGTGCAGCAGACCTTGCCATGCTATGACTTATGATAATAAGGAAATTGTATATAAAATGATACAGTCACAGGGATATGTATTTACAGAAGAAGGTATGTTATATATGCCAGAAAATATAAAATTAAAAATGGAAATACAAACAAAATTAATTCCGCATTGTCCTGTTTGTGGCAGACCAATGAGTATGAATTTGAGGGCAGATGATACTTTTGTGGAGGACCATGGCTGGAAGAGAGCAGCGGAGCGTTATTCAAATTTTATTCAAAAACATCAAAATATGAAGGTGTTGTTTTTAGAACTTGGAGTTGGAATGAATACCCCAGGGATTATTAAATATCCATTTTGGCAGATGACAGTAAAAAATAGAAATACTGTTTATGGATGTGTAAACTATGGAGAAGCGAAGTGTCCAGCAGAGATAAAAGAGCAGGCTATTTGTATAGAAGAAGATATTCATAGAATTTTAGAGCATTTATACAAAAGCATGGTCTTATATAATAACAGATATGGTGTAAAGAAAAAGAAATAATGATTGCCATAATTAAATAAGTTCATTATAATAGAAACAGAAAATAACTGGCATACGGTTTGCCATTGGTTTTAGACAATAGGTAGTTCATGTAGCTGGGAAAACAGAATATTATAGGAAGATTTCATTGATGTAATATATGTATTTTGAGATAAGATACTCAATGAATGTGGATAGTTGTTTGATATATAAAATAAGGGAGGAATTTTTTTATGGCAATAACAGAATATCCGGCAGAAAAATTGGATACTATTGAATTTGTAGTTATATTTACAAGATATCAGAACAAATGGGTTTATTGCTGGCATAAATACAGACAAAGTTTTGAGCATCCAGCAGGTCATGTGGAAGCAAATGAAACACCTTTAGAGGCGGCAAAAAGAGAACTGTTTGAGGAAACAGGAATAAGGGATTGTGACATAATACCATTGTGGGATTATACATATATCTGGGAAAATAGTAAAGGAAGCAATAATGGAAGAGTTTTTTATGCAAAAGTAAATTCGTTAGGAAGTTTACCAGAAAGTGAAATGGAACGAATCGAATTTTTTGATACAGTACCAGAAAATTATACATATAATAGAGAAGATGAAATCAGAGATATTGAGAAAGTGGAACGAATACTCAAATTTGAGATATCCTGTATATAGTTTTTAGTACAAGTATTTTTGAATGTGATTTTGCAAATTTATGGAGAAATATGAAAATGAAAAATAATGAAGTTGTAAATATGGAACAAATCTATTGCAGGCTTTCACAGAAAATAAACAGTAATAATTTTCCTGTATTAATAGCGATTGATGGAAGATGTGCTGCGGGAAAAACGACTTTGGCGGCATGGCTGAAGGAAAGATTTGAATGTACGGTGAATGTGATACATATGGATGATTTTTTTCTGCAACCACATCAGAGAACTACACAGCGTATGAAAGAGCCAGGTGGAAATGTAGATTATGAAAGGTTTGAAAAGGAAGTAATGCATTTTCTTTCCCTCTCTGAAAACTTTTCCTATCAGGTTTATGACTGTAAAATTGGAAAGCTGTCTTCTAAGATTTATATAGAACCTGCAAAAATTTCAATTGTGGAAGGTTCTTATAGTTGTCATCCCACGTTGTGGGATTTTTATACGCTTCGTATATTTTTAGATGTGGAACCGGAGGAACAGCTTCGGCGTATTTGCAGTCGAAATGGAGAGAAAGAAGTTTCTGTGTTTCAGGATAAATGGATTCCTTTGGAAGAAAAATATTTTGCTGCCTGTCAGATACAAGAACGCAGTGATTTTGTATTTTCTATTTCAGAAACTTTTCAAAATTAGATATT
>CAJUDQ010000002.1:67395-92929 GCA_910585215.1 uncultured Lachnospiraceae bacterium
AATATGTCTTCGCTTTTATTTAATTGTGATATTTTAAATGGTATATATTATATTTTAAAAATAGGAAAAAAATAGGAGAACTGTTTGAAAAATGAAAATAAATAATTTTGAAATTATTTTCCTTCCAAAAAAAGAATGGAAGGGAATACCAATTCCTATGAGATATACGACAGAAGAATATTTTGACGTAAGTATGGAAAAAAATGAAATGGGATATCACATTAAATTCCAAAAATGTAAATTTGATTCACCTGTTACACATTATCCAGAGGAATATGATTTTCCTGACAAATTATATGAGGACCATTGGGAAAAGGCGTCTGCATGGGGAATTGTAGAAAAGAAAGATGAAAAACAGGAATTGATTGCCTGTATTGAAATCTGTCCGGAAGAGTGGAGCAACCGCCTGATAGTTACAGAACTGTGGGTACATGAAGATTTTCGCAGACAGGGTATTGCACATGCTCTTATGGCGATTGCAAAGGAACAGGCAGCTTTACAACAAAGAAGAGCAATTATTCTTGAAACACAATCCTGCAATACAGGGGCTATTTCTTTTTACCAGCAGGAGGGATTTGAGCCAGTTGGTTTTGACAGCTGCTGTTATTCCAATCGGGATTTGGAGAGAAAAGAAGTCCGCATTAATATGGGATATTTTCTAAAGGGAAAATAAAAGCTTTTCGAAATGGATATCATATTAGGTTCTATATCAATTCAGAAAACAGTGAAAAGAGGTATTTATTTTGTGTAATATAAAAAAAGCTATTGACAACATTTTTAATGATAATTTCTGTGCGCATTTACTGAATTTTTTAATACGGGCAAATATGACAACTTCTGACTTTGACACACGTGGACAGGTTTTTTTTCAAGTAATAAAAAAATGGAAGAGCGATTATTTGCAAAAAAGAGAAGCAATACAATTATTAGGAATAAAAGGCTGGTATTTTGATATAACAATAATGGAGTTTTCTTTCCATTTTTATTCCGCATCACAGGAAGAACTAGAAGAATATCTGTTTAAAATATTTCTCATATGTGAGTTTGGCGATCTTAGTGATGATGAATATAATTGGTATATGAACAAATTTAACAAAGAATTTTTTCAGAAACATTATCCAGAGTTCCAGAAATTGTTTACAGGCAAAGAACAAGTGATTTCAGATTTTGAAAAAAATATATGTGATAATTTTCAATTTGAGTTTTCAGATAAATGCACTGTACAATTAACAAAAAATACATTTATTCATAAAATTGAAGATTACGAAAAAGAATCAGAAGAAAAATTTTCTTGGTATTGCAGTCCTGAAAATAATTCAGTGAATGAGAGAGTAATCGAGAATTTAAAAGACCAATATCCAAAATATCATAATGTTGTTGCCAGACTGAAAGATGATTTGGATATTTTGGAGATTTTTAGAATCAATGAACATAATTGTGAAAACAGAATGTTTTATCTGGCTGTAAGACAGGACAGTGTCTGTTTGCTGGCGATTCAGGATTTTATGTGATTCCTTCCAAAAATCTGCTGATATTCTTTCGGGCATAATCCAAATTCCTTTTTAAAGGCTCTGTAAAAGCTTGAATAATCTTTAAAACCATACATGAGACAGGCTTCCCCAATATCCGTATCACTGCATATTGCATCGCGGCACATGAGGAGAATATCCGGAGAATGAAAAAGCACTTGAAAGAATTGTAAAAGGTATTTCATATCAAAATGCAGTGAGGTACTTTGGATTTCATATTGTGTAATATAAAAAATTAAACAGAGCAAGAGGATACAGAATGGATTCGTTATCAAAATTAAAATAAACTATCTTGACTTTGCCGGTAAAACATTATATAATAAAAAATATTTCACATATAGTAGGAAGTGGCATATCATATATATGTGAATATAATTTATAAAGATGAGCAGGCGTGAAGTATTCACGACCGGGCTGGTTTGGATAAACTGGCAGCAGATAATAGATTTCAGGCATCTGCGGGACATTTCTTATGTCTTGCAGATGCCTGTTTTTAGTAATCAGTAAAAGTGTAAGATATGTAAATTTTCTGTTTTCTTTGAAAGAAATTGTACAGAAAATGTAGTAAAAAATAAGTATAAATAATATCAGCAGACGTAAATATAGAAAATGATATTTATTCTCAGGAAAGGGAAGGTAGAAAGATGAGATATAGAAAAAAATTAGAAAACAATAGAAATGAAAATATGATTATCAAACAGATATCCTTTGTTGGGATAGCTGGAAATATCATTTTGTCAGCATTTAAGTTATTTGCAGGCATTGTTGGAAAATCGGGCGCGATGATTTCAGATGCCATACATTCTTTATCAGATGTATTTGCTACTTTTATTGCGTTTCTGGGGGTTATTCTGTCTAAAAAGTCCGCAGATACCGAGCACCCTTACGGGCATGAGCGAATAGAATGTGTGGCCTCTCTGATTTTGGGAATCATTTTGCTGATGACAGGCTGTGGTATTGGTATGACTGGTATTAAGACTGTTTTGGCAGGAAATTATGAAAAATTGTCTGTACCGCATGGAATTGCCCTGGCGGCGGCGCTGGTGTCTGTAGCGGTCAAAGAAGGAATGTACTGGTATACAAGACACTATGCAAAATTACTTCAATCAGAAGCGTTTATGGCTGATGCATGGCATCACCGTTCAGATGCACTCTCATCTGTTGGTTCTTTTATTGGGATTGGCGGAGCAATGCTGGGTTTTCCGGTAATGGATTCTGTGGCAAGTATTGTTATTTGCCTGTTTATTTTAAAGGTTGCATATGATATCTTGAAAAATGCACTGGAAAATATGCTGGATACTTCCTGTGATAAAGAGTATGAAAAAAAGTTGTCTGATTTTATTTTATGTCATGAGGGAGTTCTGAATGTGGATTTATTGAATACCAGAAAATTTGGAAATAAAGTATATGTGGATTTGGAAATTGCAGTAGACGGAAATTCTTCTTTGAAAGACGCTCATGCGATTGCCGAAAAAGTACATGACGGAGTGGAACGGGAATTTTTTGATGTCAAGCATATTATGATTCATGTAAATCCGGCGCAGGAAACGGACAGAGAATAATAGGATTGACGAAGTATTCTTAAAGTAGTATGATATAACACGGACTGTCTGGGGAAACAGGTGCAAATCCTGTACGAGCCCGTCGCCGTAAGATACATGAACTTATACTGTCAGCCTAACCTTATGCCACATTTGGGAAAAGCCATTGGATAATATCTGAGAAGGCCGGAGAACAGAGTGTCAAGTCGAAATATCCGGACAGTACAAAATCCTTCGATTCATTGCCAAGAGCATATGAAACCGCGAGCGCCGGTTCTTCTGGAGGAAATAAACCATCAAAGGAGATTACAAATATGCAGATGAAATGCAGAAAAAAATTATTGTCGCATATCCTTTGTACTGTGCTTATTGTGGCTATGGCACTGTTTACAACTGGTTGTAACGGCAAAAATAAGGATGAGGTCGAAACTACATCCAAAAAGGAAACCAAAGTTGAAGCTGAACAGCAAATGAAAGTGCTCGGAGAAGGCAGCACAAAGTTTGATTTTACTGTGGTAGATAAAGAGGGCAGTAAAACAGAATTTGAAGTTCACACAGACAAAAAAACAGTTGGTGAAGCTCTGGTTGAATTGAAATTGATTGAGGGAGAAGACAGTGAATACGGTCTTTTTGTAAAGAAAGTAAACGGAATAGCCGCTGATTATGACAAAGACGGCATGTACTGGGCATTCTATATTAATGGTGAATATGCGATGTCCGGCGTTGATTCCACAGAGATAAAAGAGGGGCAAAGCTACTCTTTTAAAATGGAAAAATCATGAAACTGACAGCAAGGGAAATTGCTGTATTCGGAATGCTCGGAGCTGTTATGTTTGCTTCTAAGCTTCTCATGGAGTTTGCGCCGAATATTCATCTACTTGGCACTTTTATAGTTGCCTTTACAGTTGTTTATAGACGAAAAGCATTGTATGTGATTTATACATATGTGCTGTTAAATGGGCTTTTTTATGGTTTTGCAGCATGGTGGATTCCCTATTTGTATATATGGACAGTTCTCTGGGGAGCAGTTATGCTTCTTCCGAAAAAAATGCCAAAGAAAATACAGCCTATTGTATATATGCTGGTATGCGCCATGCACGGGTTTTTGTTTGGAACCTTATATGCTCCGGCACAGGCTCTTTTATATGGCATGAATTTAAAAATGACAATTGCATGGATTATTGCAGGTCTGCCATGGGATTGCATACATGGAATCAGTAATTTTTTCTGCGGCATATTAATTCTGCCGATTATTTCCGCGTTAAGACTTGCACAGAAGAATATGGAAAAAAGTTGATATGTTATCTCAGCTTTTTGGAAATAAAATTGTATTTTTTTGTGCATCTTTTTGAGGAGTAGTTCCAAAATATTGTTTATAAGCTCTGAAAAAAGTAGAATAATCTTTAAAACCACACAAAAGGGCTGTTTCGTAAGCCGGAGTACCTTCATAAAGAAAGGTCTTGGCTGCGAGCAGCCTTTTTATTGTAATGTAGTTCCAGACAGTAGGAGAAGTCAATTTTTTGAAGGAGATATTCAGACTGGAACGACTGATATAAAAGCGTCTACAAAGACTGTTTACAGAAAGGTCCTCAAATAAATGTTCATTAATATAGAAAATAATTTCAGAAATCAAACTGTTTTTGGAAACAGGAAAAGAATTATCCGGATTTTTCGAATACAGTTTATTTATTTCTGTTAATATGGAAAAGAGACTTGAAATTATGGTAATTCTTTTCTTATAATTGTCATTTGATACCTGTAAAATATTTTGCAGTGCATTTTCAATCATTAATTTTGAATGTTTTTCCAAAAAATAAAAATTATTATTTCCCAATAAATGTTCGTCAAATGGAACTAAAAGTAAATGTTTTGGGTCAATAGAATCTAAAATATTGGGGAAAAAATGAAGAATTATCCGTTCATACGGTTCCGTTCCTGTTAAGCGTGTATAATGTACTTCGTTGGAACGAATTAAATATATACAAGAGGGTTGAATGGGATACTCCATACCTTCAATATAAATACTTCCCTGACCAGATATAAGATACTGCAATTCATAAATTTCATGTGCATGCATTCCAAAGCTGTGTGTAAATGGCGGATAGTCTCGATTGCTGTGAAAAAACAGTTCAGAATCTTTGTAATAATCAATATATTTCACATTGTCAATTTCTACCATATCATAATACTCCTTTTTTACTTTTATCCACAGTATAATACAGAAAAATACAATTTGCAATATATTATATCTAAAACGCAATTTTCTCATAAATTGTATCATGATATAATTTGTTTAATAAAGAAAACTATAAAAATAAAAATGAAAAAAGGAGGAAAAACTATGTTTGTAATAAAAAAAGAACAAAAGGTTCAGATTTATCTCTCAGAAAATTCAGCAGAGGGAGTCAGAATTGCAGCGAAAAATCTCTGTAAAGACTTGGAAAAAATCTGTGCGGTATATCCGGTATTGACAGAGGAAAAAGAGGAGGCCGATATTGTAATTGAAACTGTTGATAAAGCAGGGGACTGTTGTGAGCCGGAAAAAGAAATATTTATTGGAAAAGATGGAATTTTAATATGGGAAGCATATTGTATAAGAGTAAAAGAAAATAAATTATATATTACAGGTGCAGGAAGACGTGGCGTAATATATGGCATATACGAGTTTAGCAGACTGCAGGGAGTATCTCCGTGGTATTGGTTTGCAGATGTTCCGGTAAAGAAAAAAGAATTGATTTCACTGGAAGAGAATTTTTGTATTTTTGATTATCCATCCGTAAAATACAGAGGAATTTTTATTAATGACGAAGAGGAGCTGGAAGCGTGGGCTATTCGTTATATGCATGAAGCTACTATAGGACCAAAGACTTATGAAAAAATTTTTGAACTGCTTTTGCGCCTTCGGGCAAATTATATATGGCCGGCTATGCATGTCAATGCTTTTCATATGAATCCACAAAATGCAATATTGGCAGACCGCATGGGAATTGTGATTGGAACATCACACTGTGATATGCTTCTTAGAAGTAATCAGAATGAATGGAAACCTTGGCTGAAACAAAAAGGATATTGTGCGAAGTATGATTATTCAATAGAAGGAAAAAACAGGGAAATCATAAAAGAATACTGGCGTGAATCCGTCAGAAAGAATAAGGAATATGAGGTTTGTTTTACCATTGGAATGAGGGGGATTCATGACAGTGGTTTTGTTACAGAAGAAATTGACAAATTGAAATGTTCAGAAGAAGAAAAAGTTCAGAATAAAATACAACTGCTTGAGAAGATTATGAAGGAACAGCAGGAAATTATATTGGAGGAAACGGGAAAGACGGTTATGCAGACGTTTATTCCATATAAAGAGGTTTTGTCATTATATGATAAAGGACTCAAGGTTCCGGATAATGTTACTTTGATTTGGGCAAATGACAATTTTGGATATATGCGACATTATCCGGATGAAAAGGAACAAAAACGGTCAGGCGGAAACGGGTTGTATTATCATGCTTCTTATTGGGCACATCCAGGTATGAGTTATCTGTTTTTTAATTCTACGCCATTATCGCATATGAAAAATGAACTGAAAAAATCTTATGAGAATGGTATCAGACGGTTATGGGTATTAAATGCAGGTGCAATGAAACCATTGGAAATTGATATAGAATTCTTTTTAAGCTATGCATGGGAAATAGGGAGAAAAGAAACTACCACGGAAAATGTACGTGATTTCCTTGTTCACTGGTTTATATGTAATTTTGAAGCAAAAAATCTGACAGAACTGGCACAGGAAGCGTCTGAAATTTATATGACTTTTTCACAGATAACAAATGTGCGAAAGGTAGAGCATATGACATCAAATGTTTTTTCACAGACGGCGTATGGAAATGAAGCGGCATATCGTATGAATCGATATCAGGATATTTTTTATCGCACCGTGTTATTACAACAGAAGCTTGAAAAGCCGCAACAGGAAGCTTTTTTTCAGATGTTTGCAATGAAAATATATGCGGCCTATTTTATTAATGCTTCTTTTTATTTTGCAGACAGAAGTATACTGATGTATGAGAAAGACAAAATGGCGCAGGCAGAACAGTATACCTTATATTCAAGACAGATGGATGAATATAAACGAAGAGTAATTTATTATTATAATAAAATTTTAAGTAAGGGAAAGTGGGATAAAATCGTTACTCCTGAGTGTTTTCTGCCTCCATGTACGGCTCTTTATCCTGCATGCAAACCGGCGTTGGTGCTAGAAGAATGGCCGGAAAATTTTGAGGCTGGTTTTGAAAGAGAAAAAGAAGAAAAAAATCATATTTACAAAAGTGAAACAGGATACAGTGAAAATGATGGATATATTTGTGTGATTATGTCCCATTTTGAAAAAAACAGCGGATGGAATGAAATAAAAGATATTGGATTTTTTGAGGGAAGCGCTATGGAAGCAGGAGAAGGTATTCTTGAATATGAAATAAATACTGTGACACAGGGAAGCTTTTTGCTGGAATTATATCGTTTTCCAACTTTAAATGCACGGGGAAAAATCCGCGTTGGAATTAGGGTGGATAATGGAGAATTATTGATACTTGAGTCCAAAGCGACAGATGAATGGAGAGATACTTGGAAACAAAATGTCATAAATAATGTGGAAAAATTATATATAAAACTGCCATATATAAATGCAGGGAAACATAGCATTTCCATTTATTCAGTAGATAAATATTTTTTATGTACAAAATTTGTTATTTATACAAAAAGTTTTACAGCTTCTAATCTGGGACCGCAGGAAAGCTATCATTCCTTTTATCATTCAAATTATAGTGCCTATCAGCAGGAACAAAAACTTTATTCAAAAAATTCAGAGCAGGAAGATTGTTATACATACAGGGAAAATATGGAGGAATTGGACAGACTTTGCGAAAGGATTTTTTGCTGTAAAGAAGCTCCGTTGCCGGATGTGATTTATGCAGACAGGGAGTTCTGGAAAAAAGAAAGGCTATATTTGAAAAACTCTGTCTGCGAACAGAAAAAGCTGGGGTATGAAAAGTATGCCCTAAAAAATGGAAAAAAAGACGTATTTTCGGTATTTGGAAAAGGCGTATTTCAGGAATGTAACGGGATAATTGCTTTTGGTTCGGAATATGTACTGGAGCAGTCTGAGTATGCATATTTAACAGCGGGAAAAATAACAATGGAAGGAATAACGGAAGAAAAAACAGCATTAGAAAGGATAACGCCAGAAGGGGCAGCATTAAAAGTTTCAGGCTCAGAAAGAAATAAACATATTTTCTGGGAGCATACACAATCAGAAACCGATGGAAGAACAGGAATTGCCATGTATATTGCAAAACCGGAACTGTTTTGGAAAGATAGGAGAAAGGCGCCTGCCATGCACTATAAAATAAATTGCAGCGGTGGAACATATTTGTTATGGCTTTTGATAAAATATGATGATGAGCCTGCTGCCTGCTGTACCATTGCCATAGATGACAAAGAAATTTTACAGGAGGAAATGTTTGGAAATGGGCATTTGTTTAATTATGGAACACAGCAGAATTGGGTATGGATGTCAATTACAGAAATGACTCTGACAAAGGGAGAACATTTATTTTCAATTTATGCAAGAGCCTCACAGCTTAGGATTGACCGAATTTATATTACCAAAACAGATGAGCTTCCTCCGGTCGATGAATTTTGGAAAGAAAGTTTGAGAAGTATTTAACAATTTTTTGAATGATTTATTTAATGACAGGAAAAAAGAATACTGGTATTTTACAAAATATTCTTTCATAACATAAAGATGATTATTCATTTTATAATTTATATTATTTCGTTGATTATATAAATATACGATAACGATTTTAAATAAAAACAAGCTTATTATACCATATGATTTTATATTTGCAACCTTTTTTTAAGAACTTACATTTTTTTCATACAAATCGCTGAAAATATGGAATTTAGCCATTTTTCGAATCTTTGTAATTTTAGATTCGGAGAATGGCTTTTCTTTTTGAGCAGTCAAATAAACAGTCAGTTTATACAACTGTTATCTTTTATTTTATAAGATTTTTTCATATTTCATAAATATTTTTTTTGGATTTTAAGCAGTCAAATAAGTGGTCATTTTATGAAAAAAAGTTCTGAAAGCCTTGATTTAAGAGTATTTTAAGAATTTTATGCCGGATTTATATAATCAACGATAAACGAGCTTAAAAACAGTGAATTTTATGCAGAAAATTGATAACCTGAAAACAAGGATATACAAGAAAAAGAATATAAATATATCCGTAAATGAAAAGAATCCGGCATATCTTTAGATAGAATTTTTAAATAAAAAAGAGAGGAAAGTTATGACAAAATTAGATTCAATAAGTATTTGTTATGAATTGTGGAAAAAAGAAAATCAAAATGTTTTAAATCCATTGACTTTCCGCAGATATGCTCATTTAATGGAAAGACATTTGCTTCCATATTTTGAAAATATTTCCATTCAGAATATTACAGAGGACGATGTGGAACAGTTTCTTTCCGAAAAACGGAAAGAAAATATGTCGCCAGTAACATTAAATATGCTTCTTATGCTCTTTAAGCGTCTGCTGCAGATTGCAGGAGCAGATATTATAAAATTGGGGCTGGAACATAAGGTCAGGATTCATACGGATAAAAAGACAGTGGAAGTTATGGAAGAGCAGGAACAGTATTTTCTGGAAGAAATACTGACCGTCAGTGAGGAACCAAAGTATCTTGGAATATCTCTGGCTTTTAAAATGGGACTTTCCATAGGGGAAATCTGTGCTTTACAATGGGAGGATATTGATTTTGAAGAAGGAACAGTGCAGATAAAAAATATGGTTCAGAGGCTTCAGAACAAGAGCGAAAATGGCAAAAAGACATTGTTGGTAAAAATGCCTCTTTCAAATTCTGCTTTGCGTAAAATTCCGGTGCCAAAATCAGTTATGCAGAAATTAATTTTAAACAGAGAAGTAGAGGGATATGTTTTGAAATGCAAAGAAGGGAAAATTCCTGACCCAAGAAGGGAACAGATACGCCTGGAAAAATTTTTTCAACGACAGCAGATGAGAGAATATAATTTTCATACTTTACGGGATACCTTTGCAGTGCGTTGCCTCAAAGCGGGAATGAGTATTGAAAATTTAAGTTATGTATTGGGACATGCAAGTGTATCCATTACAGCCGAACGTTATAAAGTCTTTATGGAACCCAGAGAAAATCAGATAACAATACTTAGAAAAATTATGGAAGGTGTATAAGCAATGCAGCAGATTCATTTGAAAAATCAGACAGTTTTTATTACTGGAGCAGCAGGTTTTATAGGAAGCAGTCTTGCGAAAAGGCTGCTTGTAGAAAACTCGGAACTCAAAATTATTGGAATTGATAATTTAAATTCTTACTATGATATTGAGTTAAAACAGGCACGATTAGAAGAATTATCAAAGTGGCAGAAATTTTATTTTATAAAAGAAGACATTGCAGATAAAGAAAGGATATTATCTTTATTTGATAAATACAGACCGCAGATTGTTATCCATCTTGCGGCGCAGGCTGGAGTTCGCTATTCTGTTGAAAATCCGGATGTTTATATACAATCCAATCTTGTAGGCTTTTTTCATATTTTGGAAGGCTGCCGGCAGTATGGAACACAGCATTTGATCTATGCTTCCAGTTCTTCTGTTTATGGAAAAAATGAAAAGGTTCCATATTCTACGGAAGATAAGACAGACCAGCCTATTTCTCTCTATGCAGCTACAAAGAAGTCAAATGAATTAATGGCTTATTCCTATTCCGATTTATATCAAATACCGATGACCGGATTGAGATTTTTTACTGTTTATGGGCCTGCGGGTCGGCCGGATATGGCTTATTTCAGTTTTGCAGACAAGATGAGAAACGGGAAGAAAATTCAGATATTTAATTATGGACAGTGCTGGCGGGATTTTACTTATATCGATGATATTGTAGAGGGAATTGTCCGCATTATTCAGGGTGTACCAGAAAGAACAGAAACAGAAAAAGGAGCATGGCTGCCACCGCACAAAATTTATAATATTGGAAACAGCCATCCGGAAAAACTGCTGGATTTTGTACAGATTTTACAGGAAGAGCTGGTACGTGCAGGAGCACTGGATAAAGATTATGATTTTGAAGGTTGTAAAGAACTGGTTCCCATGCAGTTGGGTGATGTGCCGGTAACCTATGCAGATACAAAAGCACTGGAAGAGGATTTTGGATTTAAACCGGTTACGGAGTTAAGGCAGGGACTTAGAAAATTTGCAGAGTGGTATGCAGTTTATTGCAGACAGAAAGAGTTATAAAAAATGATTAAGGTACAAATGCATGGAAGACTTGGAAATCAGCTTTTTCAATATGCGTATGCAAGAAAAATACAGATAGAAACAGGACAGGAAATATGTATCTGCTTTCGAGAAGTAGAAAGCAAGGGGGGGGGTATCAGTGATGGATGGGAAGATTCCCTGAAATATCTGAAAGTGTCAGATTATCAGATATACAAAAGGAGTCTGCCATTTATATTTTATAAAATAAATCTGTTTTCTGCCGTTTTGGCAGGAATCTACTATCTGGCTTATTTGAGAAAAAAAGGGAACAGAAGAGAAATGATAAACTATCAGAAAAAATGGTGTCCTGTTCTGGATAAGTTTGGAATCCGATGGCTTGCAAATGATTATTATCCTTTTCAATGTAATAATAAAAATATTTTTCTAAATGGAAGTTTTGAATCAGAAAAATATTTTTCCAGTATAAGAGAAATTTTATTAAATGAATTTGTTCCAAAACAGCAGTTAACAGAAGAAAATAAAGAACTGTTTGAGATTATCTGCAAAGATAATTCCGTATGTATTTCCATTCGTTCCTTTCATGAACTTTCAGGAGACAAAAGACAAAATTTTTATCAGATTTGCGACAAAGAATATTTTGACAGGGCAGTTCAATATATGAAACAACATTTGGAACATCCTGTTTTTATCATATTTTCAGATAATGTTGAATGGGTAAAACAGAAATTTGATTTTACTAATTGTAAAACCATGTATGAAAATACCCAGAATTCTGTCTGGGAAAAATTAAGGCTTATGTCTGCCTGTAAACATTTTATCATATCCAACAGTACTTTCAGCTGGTGGGCCCAGTATCTGGGGACAAGTAAGGAAAAGATTGTTGTTGCACCATGTAAATGGCGTGAGGATAAGCCGGATTTAATAATGGAGCAGTGGATATTACTGTAAAATATCAAATGTGGAGGAAAGACAGATGAAAAAACAGAAACTTCTGTTTGTAGTAGAGGCTATGGGAGGCGGAGTATTTACTTATATTGTAGATTTGGCAAATGAGCTGGTTCATTTTTATGATATGTATATTGCTTATGCAGTTCGCCCACAGACTCCTAGTGATTACAGAGAACAGTTTGACAGACGGATACATTTGATAGAGGTTAAAAATTTTACGCGTGCTGTTCATCCCAAAAAGGATTTAAAAGCATTTTTTGAAATAAAAAAAATTGCGAGGCAAATATCACCAGATATAATACATCTTCATTCCTCCAAAGCGGGTACATTGGGCAGATGGGCTTTTTGCGGCCGGCATACGGCATTATTTTATACGCCACACGGGTACAGTTTTTTAATGGCTGATTGTGGCTGGAAAAAAAGGCTGTTGTTTAAAGTTATTGAAATAGTGTGCGCAAAAAGAAATTGTACTGTTATTTCCTGCAGCGAAGGGGAACATATGGAAACTCTGAAACTGACACGAAAAGCCACATATGTAAATAATGGAATTAATATTCAAAAACTGCAGGAACTGATACATGCTTCAGTTCCTGTAAAAAAAGAGAAGTTTACGGTATTTACACTTGGCAGAATCTGCGCTCAAAAAAATCCGGCATTGTTTAATCAGATAGCTGAAGCAATGCCGGAAGTGCAGTTTATATGGATTGGAGACGGGGAACTGAGAAAAGAACTGAAATCTTCCAATATTGAGATTACAGGATGGGTGAAAAGGGAAAAAGCATTACAATATTCCCTGGGAGCAGATGTTTTTTTACTGGTTTCTTTGTGGGAGGGATTGCCGATGAGCCTTTTAGAAGCCATGTATATGAAAAAGGTTTGCGTGGTTTCTGATGTGGTAGGGAATCATGATGTAATACATACAAATCAAAATGGCTATGTATGTCGTAATCTGTCAGATTTTATAAATGCAATCAGAGAAGTAATGAAAAACGGACAGGATATTCTGGCCGAAAGAGCTTATAAAGATGTGATAAGAGAATACAATACCACCGTAATGGCTGAAAAGTATTATAAAATTTACAGAAAGGAATTTGCAAAAATAAAATAATGGATAAAAAGTATATTATTATACCTGGCTGTTCTGATTTAAATCGTGGAGACCAGGCATTAGTATGGGAGACAAAAAGACTGGCAGAAGAAAATGGATTTACAGGAACATATTATTTGACAGCAGAAAAAAATGAACCTGCAAAACAAAGCAAAAATCAGGGAATACATATTATCCGGCCGATTATGGAACATCCATCAAGGGTATTTAAAAATAAAGAAAATATGGAATATAATTTGTGGTTAAAATTGAAATGGGGATTTATTTCTGTAATTGATTTTTTTACCAGCTTGTTTTATTTTACAACACCAACAAGAAACTTTATCAAACTATTTTTATTTCGTGAAAAAAAGTATTCATTAAAAGTATTTGAAGAGAGTGAAGCTGTATTTGTAAAAGGAGGAGGATTGTTTCAGGCCTATGGAGGAATTTCTTCTACATATGCGATGTATTTCTGGTGTTTTCACCTTTTTCTTGCACAGGCAATGAAAAAGCCTGTTTATGTTATGCCGAATTCTTTTGGACCATTTGAAGGTCCTTTTGTAAAAAGAATTATAAAAAAAGCATTAAAAGGCTGTACGATAGTTACAGCTAGGGAAAGCCTTTCCGCGCATATGGTAAAAGAACAGCTGGGACTGCAAATACCGGTTTATCCTGATTTGGCATTTCAGTTGCCTGTAGTTCCTTTTTCAAAAGAACAAGTCTTAAAAGATTTGAATATTTCAACAGAAAGAAAACTGGTTGCTCTTACTATGCGTCCTTATCGATTTCCACAGTCAAAAAATCCACAGGCTGCTTATGAAACATTCAAAACAGAAATGGCCGGATTTATTCACTGGCTGTATGGGAAAGGTTATATGCCGGTTATAGTTGAACATACACTGGCAGTAAATTCCCACGAAAATGACGGGGCATGTATTGAAGATGTTGTCAAAATGGTGCAGGAACACGAATATTGCCTGATTCATAATAAAAATTATACCTGTTATGATTTAAAGAAAATTTACAGTTGTTGTGATTATATTGTAGGAACAAGATTTCATTCCGTTATTTTTTCGTTGGGCAGTAATATTCCGGGGATTGCGATTTGCTATGTAGGCAATAAGGCTCAGGGGATTATGCATGATATTGGACTGGATGATTATGTTATTTCTATTTATGATGTTACCAGAGACAGATTAAGTAAGAGGTTTGAAAAATTAATACAAAATGAGAAAATTGTACTTCAAAAGATAAAGAAATATAATAGTCAGGTTAAGTTAAAAGAAGAAGAATTAATGAAGAAATGTAAATAAAAAAATTTTTTGTAAAAAATGAAACTATTTCTACAAAATAAGGAGAAAACAGTGAAATTAACATTTATTTTTGATACAGTTATGCTGAAAAATGAACAGGGGAATTACTATGCAATTAATTTGAACTATAAATTATGGAAGGACAGATATCTTCCGGTATTTAAGGATATGATTGTTTCTACAAGGTGCAGGGAAGAGAGCGATTTGACTATAAAATCAAAACATGCTTACACAATTGTGAATGGAGAACATGTAAAGGTTTTGCCGATTACCGAATATCATGAATTTACAGATGTATTTTTTCGTAAAAAACGAGTAGAAACACAGTTAGAGAAAGTGATTGAGCAGGCAGATTGTGTAATTATCAGACTGCCAAGCCCCCTTGGAAATCTGGCATGTAATATCTGTAAAAGACAAAAGAAAAAATATGCAATTGAAATGGTAGCCTGTCCATGGGATGGGTATAGAAATCATGGCCACTGGGCTGGAAAAATAGTTGCGCCTTATATGTGGTGGCAGACAAAAAAGCAGTGCCAAGATGCAGCAAGAGTTTTGTATGTAACAAAATATTTTTTGCAGAAAAGATACCCGACAAAAGGAATTACTGTAAATGCTTCAAATGTAATGATACATAAATCAGATGAAATAGTACTGGAAAATCGAATCAAAAAAATCGAAAACAATAAATTGCACTATATTCTGGGATTAGTTGGACCATTGGAGCTAAAATCAAAGGGGCATGAAATTGCATTAAAAGCGCTTGCAATTTTGAAGAAAGAGTATCCTGATATAAAGATAGAATTTGTAGGGGCAGGCGAGGGAGAAAAATTAAGAAAAATTGCAAAAAAATTAAAAATAGAAAAGAATGTTCAGATAAAAGGAACGATACCTGCCGGAGAAGAAATGCTTCACTGGATGGACACATTGGATATGCTTCTGATTCCAAGTTTTCAGGAAGGACTTCCAAGAGTATTGATAGAAGCCATGAGCAGAGGGTGTCCGGCAGCAGGTGCAAAAACAGGTGGAATACCGGAATTGTTAAGAGAAGAGATGCTGCATAAACCTGGCGATTATAAAAAACTGGCGAGTGATATAAAGGCTGTTTTAAGTGATAAGGAACTGGCAAAGGAATTAGCCAGAGAAAATTTTTCCGAGGCAGAACAATATGCAAAGGAAACTCTGGATTCCAGAAGAAAAAAGTTTTGGATTGATTTTAAACAACATGAATGGTAAGTTTGAAGGGAGAAAAAATGTCAGTTTTCAAATGGACAAAGGAAAACAGTTGGATTGATATTTTTATAAATCTATCTCTGTTTTTATTTTTATCATCAAAAACAGGAGTAATAAAAGGCTCTGCTATGGAATATCTTTCTCTTGCTGCTTTTGGATTATTTTTGGCAAGCAAAATATTAAAAAGAGGAAGGATGATTCTTACCGGACAGTCTGTTTATTATATGATTTTTAGCATATATGCAGTTTCTTCCTGTTTATGGGCAATGAATAAAAGTTTCTCACTGGAGCAGATTCCAAGTATTCTTGCATTAATGATATTTCTTATTCTTCTTGGAAATTATGCAGATTCTTATGAACAGTTCCTGAATGTCATTCATTATACAATTATAAACAATATTATTGTTTCTTTCAAAATTCTGTTCCTTTATTATTTTTATACCGGTTCACCTGCCAGTCGTATTAATGAAATAACCGGAATTTATTTTAATACCGTAGGACAGGTTTTGGCATTTTCTATCCTGTTTAGTATTTATTTATATAAACTGAAGAATCAGAAGATTTATTTACTCTTTTGTATTCCTCAGTTTTTGGCGATTCTTTTTACAGAATCAAGAAAGTCAATTATTATTCCCGTACTTGGAATAATTTTTATTTATTTATTGGAAAAGAGAGTAATGAAACGAAAAACAATTTATAAATTTCTTGTTTTTGTGACAGTGCTTTTGCTTCTCTGGATTGCTGTGAAAAGTGCAGGAGTAGAAATTTTTTCCGAGAGTTTAAAAAGAAGAATGGAAGCATTGATAAAATCTGTAACCGGTCAGGAAAATGACTGGAGTATTTATCTCAGGCGTTTTTTTATCAATACAGGGTTGAATATCTTTAAGGAACATCCGATTTATGGAATCGGAGTAAATAATTTTGCCTATTATGTAAAGAATTTTACAGATTATACAGTGGCGCGTTATTCACATAATAATTATATTGAAATGTTGAGTTGTCTTGGGATAATAGGATTTGCATTATATTACTGGTTTTACAGTTCCCTTATGATAAAATTAATAAAAAATGTGATACATAACAGAACAGACAGCCTCTTTATTATTATATGTTCTATTATGGCTGTATTAATGATTATGGAATGGGGAGTGGTGTCTTATACGGGCTGTATTTACCATATATATATCTTTTTTGTATATTATACGGAAAGACACAGACTGGAGATAAAGCAGAAGGAAGGAGGCGAAAGTTATGCGGAAGAAATTTCGAAAATTTAAAAAGCTGTTTTGTAATGATTATATTTTTTCTGTTTTTCAAAAAATAATGAACATTTTAACCGGACTTGTGACTGTTTCGCTGATTAATCGCTATCTTGGACCTTCTTTAAAGGGAGAGTATACATATATTACAAATATTGTAACAGTTCTTGCAGTTATTCTGGGATTTGGGTTTTATGAATCCTATCCTTTTTCAAAAAGAAAGAAAAAAGAAAAACAATTGGAGGCTTATTTAAATGTATTTTTTATGCAGTTTCTTTTTTATCTGCTCATTGGCGCGGCAATTGCTTTTGTTACAAAAAACAGGATTGTTACATTAGTTGCTGTGCTGGTGCCTGTACAGGTCTTTACTTCGCAGATGCAAATGGTGGGAATTGTAGAATTTATCAGATTCAGGCAGATTTTACAGATAGTAAATTATTTTATTGATATGCTGCTTACATTGACTGCCTATTTACTGATACCGCAGTCCGTTTCTGTATTACTTTTTATATTGCTGATAAAAGACATACTGTATATTGTTGTTTATTTAATAAAATGCGGCTATTTTCCAAAAAAATTTGTAATTGATACAAAATTTATTGTATTTTTATTTAAGTTTGGATGTTTTGCAATGCTTACAAAATTGTTAATAGAACTGAATTACAGAATTGATGTCTTGATGTTAAAATTGTTTGTACCATATGCTGAAATTGGATTATATTCTGTAGGTTCTAAACTTGCACAGTATGTATGGCTGATACCGGATGCATTTAAAGAGGTTATTTATGCAAGAACTGCCAAAAGCGATGCTGTAAATGAAATTAAATTTGTGCTGAAATTAAATCTTTCAATTACGGTTTTTATTATATTGTTTATTCTGCTTTTTGGAAAAGTTATTATTTATTTATTATTTGGAACAGACTATATCGCTGCATATTCTGTCACCTGCATTATTTTCTTTGGAATCCCCAGTATGGTTTTGTATAAAATTATCAGTCCATTGTATATGGCAAATGGCAAACAGAAAAAATGTTTTTGTATTCTGCTTGCCAGTGTAATAGCAAATATGACAGCAAATATGATTTTTATCCCGCTGATTGGAAAATTTGGAGCAGCAGTTTCGACAGTACTTTCCTATAGCATATGTGGATGTGTTTTTTATATCAGTTTTATCAGAGATTATCATTTAAAATGGTATGAGGGCTTTTTTTTCAGCAAAGAAGAGATTCAAAAAATAAAAAAATATGTCAAAAACTTTGTTCACTCATAAGGGAAAGGAATCAAAGATATATGGAGCAAAAAGGGAAAAACGGGCAAATAGAAGCGCTCAGGGGAATTATCATGTTTATGATAATGTTTTATCACTATACTTGTCGCTTTGAAAGCCTATATGGAATAGAGACAATCGGTTTCTTTTCTCTGAATCAATGGGGAGAAATAGGGGTAGGTTGTTTTTTTGTAATATCAGGTTATTTTATGATACCAAGGAATTTATCAGAATATCATATAAAAGATTATCTGAGAAAAAAAATAGTCCGGTTGTATCCCGCATATCTTCTGTGTATGACAGTGACCTATCTTTCCATATCAATATTTGGTCTGGAAGGAAGAGAAACAGATTTTAAAGAATATCTTTTAAATGTTATTATGCTGAATGGATTTATAGGTGTGGATTATGTAGATGGGGCACATTGGTATTTGACGTATCTTTTACTTTTTTATATTATAATCAGCATATTTTTAAAAGCAGGTTTTTGTAAAAAACAGATGATTATTATCTGGACAATTATAAATGTAGTGTTAAAAATATCTGTAAATTTTATTCCACAATTTTCTTTATTATATAAACTGAGTGGAGGAAAATATCTTTCTTTTGTGGCAATCGGGATATTGCTTGGTGAGGTTTTGCATAATGATAAAGAAGAAAGCCGATGGAAGTTTTTTCTTTTCTTTTTTATGATAATCAGTATTTTAACAGATTATGGAATCATTACAACCGGTGGAATTTTGTTCTTTTTGCTGTTTTATGTGCTGGCTGTAAAAAATAAACTTTCGATATTAAACAGACAGGTATTTATCAAGCTGGGAGGAATTTCTTATATTGTTTATCTGCTGCATCAAAATATTGGTTATCAGATATTATTATTTTTCTATGATATATGGGACAAATTTTATACTTTTTTTGTCTTTATTCCAATGATTTTAATTATTGTACTGGCTTTTGGCATACAGTCTCTAAAACAGTTTCAATGGAAAAAATAGTACTATCAAATGGAGTACGATGAAAAAAACGCTCAGTATAAAATTTTATGGCTTTTTCTTAAGTAGATTGATTTATTCATTTCTTTATGCTAATATAAATAGAACAATCACATAGAGAATCTGAATGTTGATAAACTATTATGGAGGTTTTATAAAGATGAATGAAAAGAAAAAAAGTCATATTTTTAATCTTACTCTGGCAGCCATGTTTTTGGCTGTTGGTTTGATACTGCCGTTTTTGACCGGACAAATCCCTCAAATTGGCAATAAACTTTTGCCTATGCATATTCCTGTTCTGTTGTGCGGATTGATTTGTGGATGGAAATATGGTTTGGTTGTTGGTTTTATTCTTCCGCTTCTTCGGTATTTCCTGTTTGGCATGCCTGTGCTTTTTCCGACAGGAATTGCGATGGCATTTGAGCTTTGTACTTATGGATTTACAGTCGGATTATTATATTCGCGTTCCCGTTGGAAATGCGTCGTTGCGCTGTATCGCAGCATGATACTTGCAATGATTGCAGGACGTGTGGTATGGGGGATTGTTCAGGTATTGCTGCTTGGAATCGGCGGAGGCGGTTTTACATGGCAGATGTTTATGGCAGGAGCCTTTTTAAATGCAATTCCGGGGATTGTTCTTCAGTTTATTTTTATTCCGGCAGTGATGGTTGCATTGAATCGCACAGGTCTTGTAAAATTTACCCGACACACAGCGTCTGTTCCACATGCAAAACAATAAAATAATAAATTTTAAATTTGAGGAAATTTTTGAAATTTATTCAGATTTTTATAAAAAACTATAATCAGAAAAGATTATAGTTTTTTTATAAGCAGCTTTTGACAAATGTATTATTTTTTGGTACAATCTCCCATAATATAGTGAGTATTTGCCATATTAGAAAAGAAAGCATAACAAGAAAATACTTTGCCGTAAAAGATAAAATTTACAAAAACAAAGAAAAATAAAAATAAGAAATACTTCAGGAAGGAAGGACAAATATGAATATAATTGAAGATAAAACCTTTGATATGGAACGGGCTTTGTATGGAAGTCGGGAAATTACAGTGAAAAATTGTTCTTTTGACGGTCCTGCAGACGGGGAAAGCGCTTTTAAGGAAAGCTGTGATATACAGATTTTAAACTGTTTTTTTAATTTAAGGTATCCATTCTGGCATAATGACAGACTGAAAATCACTGATTCAGAATTGACACAGCTTTGTCGTGCGGCTTTGTGGTATTCATCTGATATTGAAATCAAAAATACAAAGCTTTATGGAATTAAGGCGCTTCGGGAATGCAGCAGAGTAAAAATGAATGACTGTGATATCATTTCGCCGGAATTTGGATGGTCGATTCAGGAAATTTGGATGAAGGATTGCAGAGTAGAAAGTGAATATTTTATGATGCGTTCGGATAATCTGAATTTTTCCGGTGTGCATCTGAAAGGAAAATATTCTTTCCAGTATATTAAGGATTCAGTATTTGAGGACTGTGTATTTGATACAAAGGATGCCTTCTGGCATGCAGAAAATGTACTTGTTCGAAATTGTACAGTAAAAGGAGAATATCTTGCATGGTATTGTGAGAATGTTACATTTGAGAATTGTAAAATTATCGGAACACAGCCGTTTTGTTATTGTAAAAAATTAAAACTGGTCAACTGTGAAATGATAGATACAGATTTGTGTTTTGAAAAGTCAGAGGTAGAGGCTGAGATTGTAAATCCTGTAATCAGTATTAAAAATCCTCTGTCCGGCCATATCTATGTGCCATGTGTAGAGGAGATTATTCGTGATGATGAAAATTCATATGGAGAAATTATTGTTAATAAAAACGAAAAGTAATCATATTTTGAGGGAAGAAAAGACTATGTATGATAGTTTTATATCTCTGAAAACTTTCGTGTAAATTTTTAGTAAATATTTTTTTCAATAGATGCAACCAGACTCAAAAAAAGTTGTCTATATAAATGATGGCACTTTTGAGAAAGGAGAAAGTACCTATGGACGATAAAGAAATCGTCGAGCTGTATTGGCAGCGCAGCGAACAGGCCATCAAAGAAACCGCTGATAAATACGGAGCATATTGCAGAAAAATTTCACTGAATATTCTTTCTGATTTGTCTGACAGCGAGGAAAATGTCAATGATGCTTATATGCAGACATGGCTGTCCATACCGCCGCATAAGCCGGATTCACTTATGGCATTTCTTGGGAAGCTGACTCGCAATCTTGCATTAAACAGATATAAAGCCATGCATGCAAAAAAACGTTTTGGAAATCAGTTTGCAATGTCTCTTGACGAGCTTTCAGACTGTACCCCATCCAATAGGATAGTGGAGCAGGAAGCTGAAATTGCAGAGCTTGGCAAAAGCATCAGCCGTTTTTTGTACAGCCAGAAGGAAGATATCCGCAATGTATTTGTATGCAGATATTTTTATTGTGATTCTGTCGAGGAGATTTCTGACCGTTTTGGATACAGTCAGAGTAAAATCAAATCCATGCTTATGAGGACAAGAATCCACCTGAAATCTTATTTGAAGAAGGAGGGATACTATGAAGAATGAAGTATTTGCAAGAGCCATTACTGAAATTGACAATGAATTGATTATTTCCGCACATAAAAACAGGGTTCCAAGAAACAAAAGAAAGAAGTGGCCCCTTGCCGCAGCGGCCTGTTTTCTTCTGATTTGCGGGATAGCCTTATATTTAAGAAGCAACAGCAGAATAGAAGTGTCTGTTTATGGAAATACTATTTCAGACCGGCCTGTTACCATAGATATTCCCACACCATTATCCTCTGACAATCGTTCGGTGATTCCTGATGTTCTCACGGTTCCGATGGAAATCAAACCAGAGCATAAAATAAATATAAAAGTGGATAATGGCATGCTGGAGGTATACTCTCTGGAAACAAACAAACTGTTATGTGAGGGACAGATTTGCAAGACATCTGATTCAGTAACGGTTTTCTGGACAATAGAAGCTCCAAATCCGAAGCAGGTATATAAGCTTTGGATAAACAGTGATACAGTTGTTTTCCTGCTTTCTTACAGTGAGGAAACAAATAACTGGATATTAAACAAACAATAAACTGGAGGTTTTTTAAAAATGAAAAGAGTATTAATTATTTTATTAACAGGATTGCTTGTATTTTCTCTTGCAGCATGTAAAAGCAAGGAAGATAAAAAAGACAGCACAGAGAATAAAACAACAGAAAAACAGACTTCTGCCGAGGAAAAAAAGCCGGAAAAGGAAGAAAGTTCTGTAAAAGATTCCGTAGAGCTTTTGGAAACTGTATGGAACAGCTATAAAGAAGATGAAAAATTTGCCATTGGCGGCGGTGATATGACAGAAGAAAATATGCGAATGGATGCTCCGGGAAAATATGGACTTGAAGATACCGAAGCTCTGGATGCAACACTTGGTTTTCCTGCCGGTTCTGTTGGCAAGATAGATGATGCAGCAAGTATTATGCATATGATGAATGCAAATACCTTTACCTGTGGTGTATTTCGTGTAAAGAATGCAAGTGACCTTGATTCTCTGACTACTGAATTAAAAGAGCATATTATGCAGAGACAGTGGATGTGTGGATTTCCGGACAAGCTGGTGATTCTTACAGTGGATAACTATATTGTGTCCTTCTTTGGAGCAAATGACATTGTTGATACTTTTAAGGGAAAAGTGACAGCGGCGTATTCTTCCGCAAAAACTGTCTGTGAAGAACCACTTTCAGAATAATTCTTTGTATTGTTCGTTTTCATTTTATTTTTTAAATAGTTCAATTATTATTTTGGCGGTTGAATAGCGGGGAAATTTTGTACAAAGCAAATTTTTTCTGCATTTTACCGCCAAAGTTTTATTTGGAAGAGAGGTGGAATTATGTTATTTTCAAGTATTCCATTTTTATATTATTTTCTTCCCTGTGTTATGATTTTGTACTTTGTATCAATAAAATGTATGAAAAATATGGTTCTGCTTCTTGCCAGCCTGTTTTTTTATGCATGGGGAGAGCCAAAGTATCTTATCTTTATGTTGATTTCCATTATACAGGGCTATATATTTGGGATTTTGATAGAAAAATATCATGACAAAGGGCGGGCAAAAGTATTTTTGAGCGTTTCTGTACTGTTCAGTCTGATTTTGCTGGGATATTGTAAATATGCAGATTTTTTTATTGTCAATTTTAATCTGGTAACAGGGCTGTCTATTCCTTTGTTAAAAATCGCTCTGCCGATAGGAATCAGCTTTTATACTTTTCAGGTTTTAAGTTATGTGGTGGATGTATACCGCGGTGATGTATCTGCCCAGAAAAGTTTTATTAATCTGGCGGCTTATATTGCAATGTTTCCACAGTTAATTGCGGGACCGATTGTGCGTTATTCTGATATTGAGGAACAGCTTGAAAAAAGAAAACACAGCTTGGATAATATTGCTCTTGGTATTCGAAGATTTATTATCGGTCTGTCAAAAAAAATACTGGTTGCCAATGTACTTGGTGAGCTTGTCGCTGTCTTTAAAGCATCAGATGAAAAGTCCATATTATTTGTCTGGTTATACGCTGTGGCATATATGCTTCACATTTATTTTGATTTTTCGGGTTACAGTGATATGGCGATTGGACTTGGCAGCATCTTTGGTTTTCATTTTCCTGAAAATTTCAGGTATCCATATATCTCGGGCAGTATTACTGAATTTTGGAGAAGGTGGCATATTTCTCTTGGTTCATGGTTTCGGGATTACTTGTATATACCTCTTGGCGGCAATCGAGCAGGAAAAATAAAATGGCTGAGAAATATTTTTATTGTCTGGATGGCAACGGGACTGTGGCATGGAGCAGCATGGAATTTTGTTCTCTGGGGTATTTTATTTGCAATTCTGCTTATGGCAGAAAAGCTGTGGTTTCTGCCTCTGTTGGAGAAATGGAGAGTATTTTCACATATTTATGTTTTGTTTTTTGTTCTTATCAGCTTTGTGATTTTTGATGCCGTCAACTTGTCAGAAGCATTTTCCTGTATCACATCCATGTTTGGTTTTCAAAATCTGCCGTTGGGAACTTTTGAAGCTGTATATTATCTGAAAAGTTATGCAGTAATTTTCATAATCGCCATAGTGGGTGCTACGCCGTTGCCATCATGGCTTATCGCTGTTGTTTCCAGAACAAAATATGGAAATGTGATTTTGAGTGTGGCAGAGCCTTTGATATTAACGGTTTTACTGGCTGTATGTACAGCATTTCTAATTGATGGTTCATTTAATCCATTTTTGTATTTCAGATTTTAGGGAGGTATTATGTCAGAAAAATTAAAAAATATTCTGGTTATCTGTATGACAGGAGTTTTCCTTTTCGGATTTGCAGCTTGGAGCGTATTAAAACCTGTAGATAAAGAATCTGTAAGTGAGAGAAGAGTGCTTGCAGGGTTTCCGGAGATTGGATACAAGTCAGTTCTGACAGGAGAATTTATGACTGATTTTGAAAAATATACACTGGACCAGTTTCCACTGCGCGACCAGTTTCGTACAGTAAAAGCAGTTACGGCATTTTATTTTTTAAATCAGAAGGACAATAATGATATTTATATAAAAGACGGGTATGCTTCAAAGCTTGAATATCCAGTGAATTTGGACTCTCTTGGGTATGCGGCAAAAAGATTTCAGTTTGTATATGATAAATATATTGCCGGCAGCGGGGGAAAAGTATATTTGTCTGTGATACCGGATAAAAACTATTTTATGGCAGAGGCGAACGGATATCCGTCGATGGATTATGAAACATTGATTTCACAGATAAAACAGGGGACTGAATTTGCAGAATATATTGATATTTCACATCTTTTGGAGCTTTCGGATTATTATGCGACAGATACTCACTGGCGTCAGGAGGAGATTTTGGATGTGGCAGAGTATATTGCAGAAAGAATGAATGTAAAGCTGGCTGCCGAATATGAAAAAAAAGAAGTGGAACTTCCGTTTTTTGGCGTATATTATGGACAGTCAGCGCTGCCGCTTCCAGATCGGAAGAGCACACGTCTGAACTCCAGTCACTC
>CAJUDQ010000002.1:92939-136256 GCA_910585215.1 uncultured Lachnospiraceae bacterium
TGACTGGAGTTCAGACGTGTGCTCTTCCGATCTAGAAAGTTCCGTTTATGATTTGGAAAAGCTGAAAGGTGATGATTTATATGAAATATTTTTATCAGGTTCAAAATCACTTCTGACAGTTGAAAATCCAAAGGCATCTACAGATAAGGAGCTGATTCTTTTCAGGGATTCTTTTGGCAGCAGTATTGCACCGCTTCTGGTGGAAGCATATGAAAAAATTACTCTGGTGGATATCCGGTATATATCGCCAAATATACTGGAACGGTTTATTGAGTTTGAAAATCAGGATATTTTGTTTCTTTACAGTTCTTCTGTATTAAATAACAGTATTACTATCAAATGACCTGTAAAAACTTGAAAATAAATTTTTTTTGTAAATACCATAAAACTGCAAAAGGTTTGCAAAAATGATTGTCATTCTACATGCTACATGTTATAATCAGAACAGTTGTTTTGAATATCAAGTAGAAAATACAAAGAAAGGCAAGGTAATTATGATGGAAGTAAGGGAACTACTGGATTTGTACAGCAAGGAGGAACACAGTGGATTTTTGGAGGAGGAGATTTCACAGGCGGAAAAGTATATAGGGGTAGCGCTGCCGCAGATATATCGGGATTTTCTGAAAAATTATGGTAAAGATAAAATTAACAGTTCCTGTCACAGACTGCTTGTGCCGGAGGAAATCAGCACCTCCTATCAGGCAATAGAAGAAGAGCTGGAATATGACTGGAAGGAAGATTTTGAGGAAGCTGTGGAAGAGGGCACACAGGAAGATTATAAAGATAATGAATACTTTGCTTTATGGCAGCTTCCAAAAGAGGAATGGCATACAATAACGGAAAATTATGTGCTGCTTTGGGTGGAGAATCAGGGCATTTGGTATGCCGCTTATCTGTTAAGAGATTTAAAGGAAGGCAAAGAAAATCCTCCAATATATGTGAGCACGAATGATGATTTTATTACATTTGAAAAATGTAAAGATACGCTGGAAGAATTTCTTCTTGCAATGTATACAGAATGGTAGAAAATTTATGATAAAAGACCTGTTTTATATTTCAAGATATTATACAGGTCTTTTATTTTTTATATTGATGGCTTACTGAGAAAAAAATATTAAAAATATTCTTGACAGCTAATAAAAGTTAGTATATACTAACATATGAAAATATTTCTCGACAAGAATTTCACCAGAAAGAGAAAGCTGTGTTATACAGCAGAAAATTCAGCAAAATAGAATAACCATACAGAAAAGGAGCAGATTTATGACATTGAAAGAGATTGCCTGCGGGCAGACAGTTAAAGTAACAAAGCTTTCCGGTGGAGGTCCGGTGAAAAGACGTATTATGGATATGGGCATTACAAAGGGAGTGGATGTTTATGTAAGAAAAGTAGCTCCACTTGGAGACCCTGTGGAAGTGACAGTAAGAGGGTATGAATTGTCTCTGCGTAAAGCGGATGCAGAAATGATTGAAGTTGAGTAATTGCCATTTTTTTACCTGAAAGTTAGTATAAACTAATATAAGATAGCTATAACAATTTGCAAATAGTATGAGCAAACTAAACAGAAAAAAAGCTGTTGTTTGTCAGAATTTTTGAACCTCTTATGACTAAAGTCGCAAGTGTTCTTAACACATCTTATAAAATAAAGCAGGAAAAAATGGAATAAAAAAGAAAGGAGCAAAAAATGTCAATAAAGATTGCATTAGCGGGAAATCCAAACTGCGGAAAAACAACATTATTTAATGCGCTGACAGGCTCGAATCAGTTTGTAGGCAACTGGCCGGGCGTAACAGTGGAAAAGAAAGAGGGAACATTAAAAGGGAACAAAGAAGCAACGATGATAGATTTGCCGGGTATTTATTCTTTATCGCCTTATACCTTAGAGGAGGTAGTGGCCAGAAATTATTTGATTACCGAAAAACCCGATGTCATTTTGAATATTGTAGACGGTACAAATATTGAAAGAAATCTGTATTTATCCACACAGCTTATCGAGCTTGGGATTCCGGTTCTTATGGCGGTAAATATGGCGGATTTGGTGGAGAAAAACGGGGATAAAATACATATCGATAAGCTTTCGGAAAAGCTTGGCTGTGAGGTTGTGGAAATTTCAGCGCTCAAGGGAACAGGTATCGAAAAGGCAGCCAAACAGGCTGTGGCGCTTGCAAAAAGTAAAAAAACTGCAGTAGTCCATAAATTTCAGGAAACCGTGGAAGCAGCGATTCAAAGCGTGGAGGAAAAACTTGGAACTGATGTGCTGCAGGAACAGAAAAGATTTTTTGCGATTAAGCTGCTTGAGAAAGATGATAAAATTACAGAGCAGATGAAACAGGCACCGAATGTATCAGTGGAAATCGGTCAACTGGAAGAAAAGCTCGACGATGATACAGAAAGTATTATTACAAATGAAAGATATGTGTATATTTCTTCTATTATCGACGAATGTGTAAGCAAAAATAAGAAAACAAAACTGACTGTGTCAGACAAAATCGACCATATTGTGACAAACAGATGGTTGGCGCTGCCGATTTTTGCAGCAGTTATGTTTCTTGTATATTATGTATCGGTAACCACCGTCGGCGACTGGGCAACAGGCTGGGCAAATGACGGAGTATTCGGTGAAGGCTGGAATCTTTTTGGAATAGAAGCGATTCATATTCCGGGTATTCCTGTGATTCTTGGAAATGTTTTGGAGGCAGTTCACTGCGCAGACTGGCTGCAGGGATTGATTGTAGACGGTATTGTAGCCGGTGTTGGCGCAGTGCTTGGATTTGTACCACAGATGTTCGTATTATTTATGTTTCTTGCCTTTTTGGAAGCATGTGGATATATGGCAAGAGTTGCATTTATTATGGACAGAATTTTCCGCAAGTTTGGTCTTTCAGGAAAATCTTTTATTCCAATGTTAATTGGAAGCGGCTGCGGAGTTCCGGGAATTATGGCTTCAAGAACAATTGAGAGCGACAGGGACCGTAAAATGACGATTATGACGACTACCTTTGTTCCGTGTGGAGCAAAGCTTCCGATTATTGCGTTAATTGCGGGCGCCTTTTTTGACAATGCGGGCTGGGTTTCATGGAGCGCTTATTTTGTCGGTATTGCGGCAATTATTTGCTCTGGTATTATATTAAAGAAAACAAGAATGTTTGCAGGCGACCCTGCACCGTTTGTTATGGAACTGCCGGCATATCACATGCCTACGGTGGGCAATGTGCTTCGAAGCATGTGGGAACGCGGATGGTCCTTTATCAAAAAAGCAGGAACGATTATTTTATTATCTACGATTGCGCTTTGGTTCCTTCAGGGCTTTGGCTGGGTAGACGGAAAATTTACGATGCTTGAGGCAGAGGAATTAAATAACAGTATTCTTGCCGCAATCGGCGGGGTGATTGCTCCGATTTTTGCACCGCTTGGCTGGGGAGACTGGAAGATGTCTGTTGCTGCGGTGACAGGATTGATTGCAAAGGAAAACGTAGTCAGTACCTTTGGGATTCTCTTTGGGTATGCAGAGGTGGCGGAAGACGGAGCAGAGGTATGGCAGACACTTGCAGCGACTATGACAGGAGTTGCGGCTTATTCTTTCCTGGTATTTAATCTTTTATGTGCTCCTTGTTTTGCGGCTATGGGAGCGATTAAGAGGGAGATGAACAATAGAAAGTGGTTCTGGTTCGCGATTGGATATCAGACAGTGCTTGCGTATATTGTAGCGTTTTGTATTTACCAGATTGGAACACTGGTTACGGCGGGAAGTTTTGGAATAGGAACTGTATTTGCGTTTGTATGTGTGGCTGGATTTATTTATCTGTTAGTAAGGCCATATAAAGAAAGTGGCAGACTGAATATTAATATGAAAAAAGTAATTGGAGAATAGAGAGGCTGGATATTTATGGGAACTGTTATTACAGGAATGATTGTTGCGGGTATTGCGGGGCTGGCTGTTTACAGCATGATTCGTGACAGAAAGAAGGGAAAATCCGTACAGTGCGGCGGAAACTGTGCACATTGTAAGGGGCACTGCAGATAATATTTCAATAGAATAACTATTGGAATATTGTAAATAAAATATAAATAATAAAAATGATTTTTTATAAATATAAATGGAAAAAAATACCATTTTTTGTTGACAAGTATAGAGTTTGAGTTTATAATTAATAATATAAAATTTTATTTAATTTTTAGGGAGTAAACAATGAAGAAAAAGTTAGTAGCATTAGGTACAGCGGCGTTTATGCTGGTGGGAGCGTTTCCGGCAGTTAATTATGCAAGCAATTGGGCAGATACAGATTTTTCTTTTGAACTGATTTCAGAAGCCAGTTCACGTTATGCAGTAAGTATAAATAGATTAAAAACGGATGATTCATCTGTATATATGAAATGTACTTCGAGTTCAAGAACCTCTACAAACAGCTCCGAAGGAGGTTATTATGGAACAGCGCATGGGAGTTCTGGGGAATTGGGAGGTCTTGCGGATTGTTTTTCCGGTTCAAAACATTCAGAAACATATATGTTTTACGAAGGAGCTACGAGATATATGAAAAATTATATTAATGAAACCGGTCATATTTATGCAAATATTTATTGTGTGGGTGCAAAATATTTGCGCTATATGAACTTTAAAGGCGTGTGGAGTCCTGACAGTATCCAATAAACAAATAGAAAGAGGTGTTAATGCGTTGAATTAATATCTCTTTTATTTTGATAAATATTTTATGACGCGAGGTATTACTTTATATGAAAAAGAAGGGAAAAATTTTTTTAATAAGTATAATTGGACTTTTCTTATTTGGCTGCGCAAAAAAGGACAGTTATTCTATGAATAATGTAGAAGAAATTCCGGAAACAACAAAAGCAGCTGCAATAAAAACGCCGGAAACTTCGATAAATCAAGGAGGTACTTTGAATGGTGTTCCATTGGATTTGGTACAATACTATATTTCAGACGACCATTTTTATGACCAAGAGGAACTTGATTTTATGTGTGAAGAGGATTCTTATCATATACGGATAGCAAATGCGGCTGTATCAGATGATTTAACAGCGTTTGGTGAATCTTTTTCCAATGAACAGGCCCGCGTCTCTGAACTTAACGGATGGATAGAAGAACTTCAGCTTCAAGAGAAAGATGATTTTACCTATCTTTCGCTTCCAGTGAAAATTACCAATACAGGAGATAAAGAACAAAGATTTTGTTTGTATATGCCTTTATATACAAGAATTGCTGATGAAAGATTAGTGGAGTATGGTCTTTCTGATAAATATATTACAACAGCGGGACCCATAAGTGCGACTGTGAATAATTGTCAAAGCCGGGTGGATAATGTAAAGTCTTATTATATGGTTGATATACAGCCTGGAGAAACGATATCTTCAGATATTTTATATTGGGTTTCAAAAGAGAATTTGGATAAAGATATTTATATGTGTTTATATATGATAAATAATGGAAAAAAAGATAAAAAATTAAATTGTGAAATGCCGCCGACAGACGAAAAGATAAAATTTATCAAAATAGAGATAGGGAGGGGAACAGAGTGAAACAGGGAATAAAACTGGAACTGTACAGAGCGTTTCATAATGCGGGTTTTCCAATTGCGGTATTTTTGGGCAGCATCATTACTGTGGTTCAGTTTGTGTTTCGGGTACTTCCTGAAATGAATAATATTGTAGATACAAATTTAAATCTAAGCTATCCGTTATCTGTATTTAATACCTGTCTTATGCTTGATTTGGGAGGATTTTATTCTTATTTATATTATAATGCAATTATGCTGATTGCAGTAATTCCTTTTGGCGTTTCTTATTACACAGATTTAAGGGAGGGTTATATAAAAAATGTATATACAAGGATGGATAGAAAAGGATATTTAATAGGGAAATATATCTCGGTATTTGTATCGGCAGGTTTCGTGTGTGTAATACCATTAATCCTGAATCTTTTGCTTACATCGATGGTTATGCCGTCGCTTCTTCCACAGGCGGCAACTGCAAGATTTTCCATTGGAGGGTTTGCTATGCTAAAAGAAGTGTTTTATACGCATCCATGGATTTACATTGGGATTTATCTGCTGATTGATTTTGTTATGACAGGTTTATTTGCCTGCATGACTCTTGTAGTGACAAAATTTGTTTATAACAGATATATTGTGCTGTTTGTTCCATTTTTATTTTTTATCCTTGTGCAGACAGTCGCCCAGTTTTCTTATTACAATGCGGCGGGACCTTATTTTATTATGGATGCGAGTCAGACAATATGGGAAAATCTGCCTACTGTCATAATAGAAATCGTTTTTTTATTTTTATTTACGTTTATAACTTTTTATTTAATGGGAGGCAGGAAAAGAGATGTGTTATAAGAAGATGTTAGTGGTAATTTTACCATTTATTTGTATTGCCTGTATAGCCATGATTTACAATGTCAACCGTGTTTATCCCATGCCCAAGGATATTTTTTATACAGAGGGAGAAACGGCAGTATACAAAGGACTGGATATAACCATAGGCGAGCTTGAGCTGTATCAAAATGAACAGGTGCAGACAGTATACCCTGAAATTTATTCCGGTTTTGACTCAAGCGGCAAGGATACAGATACGAATATAATTATAGCAAATATTAAGATAAAAAATACCACAGACAGAAAGATTTCTTTGAGAAAGGAAGGCATTGTTACATGGCCGGTTGAAGCGGCGTATGTGGGAAATGATGTAGACTTATCCTGCTTTATGATGTTGAATCCAGAATATACAGGTTCATTTGAAGCAGGCGCAGAGCTGGAAGTAAAACTTGTTTATCCTATCGCAGACAGGTATTTATCATGGGAAAAATTAAATAACAGCGATATTAAGGTGATATATTCTTATTACCCGACGAAAAATTATATTTTATACGAGGCGAAAAGGCGGTGATTGAATGAAGATAGAAGTAAAGGATTATACGAAAATAATAAAAGGAATCACTATATTAGACGATATAAATATCACTTTTGAATCTGGAAAATGTTACGGTTTAAAAGGAAAAAACGGTTCCGGGAAAACTATGCTTATGAGGGCGGTAAGTGGTTTGATTACCGCTACAAAGGGCGCAGTGGTAATAGACGGCGAAACTCTTGGAAAAGAGATTTCTTTTCCAAGAAGCATAGGAGTTTTAATTGAAAATCCGGCGTTTATTGCCAATTATACGGGATATAAAAATCTTGAACTGCTTGCCTGTATTCAAAACCGGATAGGGAAAGAAGAGATACAGAAAACTATGGAAGACGTGGGATTAGAGCCGGATGATAAAAGAAAATATCGCAAATATTCATTAGGAATGAAGCAAAAACTTGGAATCGCTTCTGCTTTTATGGAAAAACCGGATATTATTATATTAGATGAGCCTATCAATGCGATTGATGAAACGGGAGTACTAAAAGTAAAAAAGATGATTCAGGAAGCAAAGAGCCGGGGAGCCGTTATTATTACAGCATGCCATGATGCGGAGGAACTTCAGGAGCTTTCGGATGAGATTATCCAGATTGCCGAAGGAAGGATTGTAAAAAATGGGAAAACGGATTTGTAAAGAATTGTTTGCGGAAAAACAGATTTTGTTTTGCGCTATGATTCTTATGCTGATTGTGCAGTATGCTTTAAACATATTACAAAAAAGCGCGCATTTGTATGAAGATTGTATTATGGATTCTTTTGTGTGGGTTTCCGATAGTATGCAGGGGACAAGTTATCTTATCGTTATGGCTGTCGTCATTATAGAAATAAAGGATTCTTATAAACCAGACAGAATATGTCGTTCGAAAAGTTTAAATTCTATTTGGATTTATCATGTGTTAAAATCGGGGATGATTTCATTTGTTTTGGCAGTTTTTAATGTATTTGGCACATATCTTGTTGGAAGGAGTGCATCCGATAAGCTGTGTATATGGGACAGCACAAACAGTTACTGTTATTTTGTGATAGGAAAAACCTTGGAAAATGTAAATTATGGACTTGTGATTTTTACATTTTTTCTTTCTTCTTTGCTGGGTTTCTGGATTTCTGCGCTGATTCCTTTACTGACTGCATGGTATTGTGATTCTTATCTGATTGGCGCGGTTCTTTGTGCGCTTATCAATTTTTTTGGTGAATTTACTTATGTGAAATATGATACGTTGAGAGATGTCTCTTATTCAAATATTTATAAGGGAGTAGATGTGAGGTACCAGTTTATTTATCCTTTTTTGATTATTTTATTGTTTTTGGTAATAGGATGTTTCAAAAATAAAAGAGATTTTATTGCTAAAATCAGCAGATAGGAGGGTAATTGTGAAACAGAAAAAGCAGTGGATTACAAAAAGTTTAAAATGCATAAAGTATGATTTGCATGAGGGACTGTTAAGAATGTATCTGTTTTATTTGACAGGAGCCGCTTCTATTTTTGCGTTTGCCCTAGACGCGTGGAGAAAACTGCACTATGAGGTGGAAAATCCCGGAGTGATGGAATTGAGTATAAAAATATTTGAAGGTATGCCTGTGTTTGAATATATACAGGGCGGCCCAAGGCTTGAAATTCCTATGACTTATCTTGTCTTTGCGTTACTTGCCTGTATTCCTGCTGCCTATTATGCCAGAAGAGAATGGAAGCAGCGGGGAAATATATTTCTTACCAGATATCAGTCAAAAGGAATCTGGTGGCTGTCAAAGTGTATTTTGTGTATTGTACAAGTAACGATATTTTATGCTATGGCTTTTTTTATTATATGGATTATGGCGGGGATTCATGGAAATTGGGGCTTTGAGATTAGGGAGGAAATCAGTATGTCCTGCCAAGGTATGCTTCAAACAGTGGAATCATGGAAAATATTTCTATTTGCTTATGTGCTTGGTATATGTACTATGACAGCGATAACACAGATGATAACGTCTATGCAGATGTTAGTTTCTCCGGTTGTTGCTTATGCGGCAGCAGTAGGTATATTTATTGCGGCTTCTTGTATAGATAAAATTTATATACTTGGAAATAATATGATGTTGCTAAGAACAAAAATTTTTAACGAAGGCGGAGTTGGAATGAATGAAATTTTTCAGGCAGCATTGATTTTTTGGATAGTGTTTGTTTTTTTTGGATGGATAATTATAAAAAAGAAAGACATATTATAAATATTATCACAACTGGCAGAGGGAATAAAGAATTCGTCCTATTTTGTGGCAATCATATCTGAAAATATAAAAGAACAGATAAGGAAATCATTTCTATTCGACAGGCTGGATTTTTATAAACCAGCCTGCAATTTTGTTTTCATAATTCTGTATGCTTTGGGTGAAATCTGTTCTGTGTTTTTAAATACATGCGAAAAGCTGTGCGCATCGCTGTATCCAAGCATTTCGCTGATTTGTGAAACAGAATAATCGGTATATTCAAGCATATGCTTGGCACGTTTTATCAGTTCTGCTTTTAAATGCTTTTTCAGTGGTGTGCCCGTTTCCTTTGTGATACAGCTTGATATATATTTTTCATTGTACTGAAATTTTTCTGCAACCAGAGATACCTTTAGCTGTTCTGCCGGTGCAAGCTGAATATATGTAAGCACTGATTTGCAAAGCTGTGCTGTTTCTCTGACTTTTTCCGAGTCTTCCCCATTTTTCAATTCAAGAAGAATAATTGCCATGAAATGATTTAATATTTCCAGGGAACAATGTTCAAATGATAAAAGAGTATAATATTTTTCTATCGTATTTATATTTCTGTATTTTCCATAAACAGGAAAAAAACTGTCTATAGCATCTTTAAAGCAGGTCTTCTTTACATCAAAATGAAAATAGTAAAATTTACATGCGGACGGTTTCCAGCCATACTGATTTTTACATGGGGGAGTAATCACAAATTCTCCCGTATTTACAACATATTGTTTTTGACCGTCAGAAATATATAATATTCCTGAAGTTACATAAAAAAGCTCATAGCACTCCATACTCCGGCTCATATGTACCCATTTGCTGTCTGGCGCTTCGAAAGTTCCATGCAGCAAAAATTCAATGGCTGTACTTAAATCAAATTTCATAATCTAACCTTTTTTCACCTTTTTACTGTATTTTTTGCATTTACATTTTTGTGTTATTATACTATACTATCGCTATTCGTTCAAGAAAAAGTATTTTGTTCCCGAATATAAAACAAAGAGAAAAGATTTGCAATGAAAAAGTTATTTTGTCAAACGACTTATAGTTCATAAATCAAATTGAGACGGACAGTCTTTTAAGTTGTACAGCAGATATTAGCTGTATCAAGAAGTGATTCAGATAATTATAAATTTATTTCAGAAAATCAAAAGGAGGATTTCACAATGAAAGCACAGGAAATCGCAGTAAAGCAGGTAGAGATTCGTGACAGCTTCTGGTCGCAGTTTCAGAAAAAAATCATTGATGTGGTGATTCCATTTCAGGAAAAGGTGTTAAATGACGAGGTGGAAGGAGTTGCAAAAAGCCACGCTATTGAAAATTTCCGTATTGCCGCAGGATTAAGCGAAGGGGAGTTTTATGGAATGGTATTTCAGGACAGCGACGTTGCAAAGTGGTTAGAGGGAGTGGCATATTCCCTTGCAGTAAAACCGAATGTCGAACTGGAGGCAAGGGCGGACGAAATCATTGATATTATTGCAAAGGCACAACAGGCAGACGGTTATCTGGATACCTATTTTATTATCAAAGAGCCCGAGCGCCGCTGGCAGAACCTTCAGGAATGTCATGAACTTTACTGCGCAGGACATATGATGGAAGCGGCTGTCGCTTATTATCAGACAACAGGAAAGGACAAGCTGCTGCATGTGGTGGAAAGACTGGCAGACCATATTATCAGCAGATTTGGTGAAGGAAAGGAGAGGGGGATTCCGGGACATCAGGAGGTGGAAATCGGACTTATGAAGCTTTACCGTGCGACCGGCAATAAAAGCTATAAGGAAATGGCCAGATTTTTCCTTGATGAACGTGGAAAAAATTCAGATTATTTTTATCAGGAAAAAGTAAAAAGAGGCTGGCAGCACTGGGGGCAATATAATCTGGACCCGCTTGACAATACCTACAATCAGGCACATCAGACAATTTATGAGCAGAAAAAAGCGGTTGGTCATGCAGTACGGGCGGCTTATATGTATACAGCCATGGCAGATTTGGCAGGAGAAGACAATGACAAAAAGCTTTATGATGCCTGTCTGACACTGTGGAATAATATTACCAGACAACAGATGTATATTACAGGAGGAATTGGCTCTACAGTAGAAGGAGAAGCATTTTCGATTGATTATGATTTGCCGAATGACATGGCATATTCTGAAACCTGTGCTTCAATTGCAATGGTATTTTTTGCAAAGCGGATGCTTGAGATGGAGCCAGATGGAAAATTTGCAGATATTATGGAGCGAGAGCTTTATAACAGTACAATCAGCGGAATACAGATGGATGGAAAAAAGTATTTTTATGTGAATCCGCTGGAGGTAAATCCGAAAATTTCAGGAAAGATATTTGGTTATCGGCATGTACTTCCAAACAGACCAGGCTGGTATGAATGTGCCTGCTGTCCAACAAATCTTGTCCGGCTTATTACCTCTTTAGGTTCCTATACATGGAGTGAAAGTGATACCACAATTTATTCTCATCTGTTTATCGGTCAGAAAGCATCTATGCGAAAAGCCGATGTGATTGTTGAGAGCAAGTATCCGTGGGAAGGAAAAGTTTCTTATCAGATTTCTCCAAAAACAGAGGAGGAATTTACCATGGCGATTCATATTCCTTATTATATAAATATAGAAGATAACAATACTTATGTGATGTTAAACGGAGAAAAAATAGAACTGGCGGCGCAAATTACAAAAGGATATTTCTATCTGACACGTCACTGGAAAGAAGGTGACAAGATAGAGCTTGGCTTTGATATGCCCGTAAGAAAGGTATTTGCCAGTCAGCGTGTAAGAGCAGATGTGGGATGTGTGGCACTTATGCGTGGACCAGTGGTATACTGTTTTGAGGGAGTGGACAATGGAGAAGAGATACAGGCACTTCGGATTCCAAAAGAATTAAAGGCAGAGGCTTATGTATGTGAAGAAGGTGTTTTAAAAGGAACAGTATGTCTGAAAATAAACGGATACCGGATGCAGAGCAGCGAGGAATTATACAGTGAAAAGCGGCCGGAAAAACTGGATGCAGAACTTGTTGCAATTCCATACTATGCATGGGCAAACCGCGGTGAAAATCAGATGAGGGTATGGCTGCCTGAGGAATAAGCCAAAAATATCTGATGATATTTGAAAGGATATAAACGATGAAGATTAAAAATGGAGCTGTCTGGAAAGATACGCAGGGAAATATATTGCATGCGCATGGTGGCTATATTATAAAATATGAAGATATGTATTACTGGTATGGAGAAAACAGACTGGACAATATTTATGTGAGCTGTTATTCTTCAAAGGATTTGGTAAACTGGACCTTTTGCAATCATGTGCTGACGGCGGATTCAAAAGCAGAAGAAATTCGGGTACGCACAGATTTACGACTTAGAAATGAAGAGGGTAAAAAGGTGAATATTGAGAGACCAAAGGTCTTATATCACAGAGAATCAGGAAGATTTGTAATGTGGATGCATTATGAAAATGGAAAGGATTACTGCTGTGCAGCTGCGGCTGTTGCGACCTGCGATACGCCGACAGGAGATTTTGTTTATCATGGAAGCTTTAATCCTTACGGATATATGTCAAGAGACTGTACGCTTTTTGAAGACAATGGCAGGGCATATTTTCTGTCATCTTCAAGAGATAATGCTGATATGCATATGTATCTTCTTCAGGATGACTTTATGAATATAGAACGACTGATTGCTGCTTTCTGGCAGGGAGAATACAGGGAGGCTCCAGCCCTTGTAAAAAAAGACGATATGTATTATCTGTTTACCTCTTTTTGTACCGGATGGGCACCAAATCAGGGAAAATATGCAAAGACAGACTGTCTCGAAAAAGGATTTGGAAAAATGAAGGAAATAGGAGATGAGACAACTTATCATTCGCAGCCTGCATTTATTTTGAAACTGAAAGGAAAAGAAACAGTTTCCTATATATATGTTGGAGACAGATGGAATGGAGAAAATTATCATGATTCCCGTTATGTATGGTATCCGCTGATATTTCATGAAAATGGCGATGTGGAGCTTGTGGAATGTAAAGAACTTGATATTGATGTGGAAACCGGAAGGATTCGCTATTAATGACAATAGCGGGCGGAATACTGCTTGTATTCTGCCCGCTTATATAGTATATTAGTATATTATAAAAGAGCGAAAGGATCAGAAAAAATGAATAAAAAATTTTTAAGACCAGAATGGCAACAGCTTGTAGAGAAGGAACGTAGAGATTTGCTCAAGCAGATAGGGCAGCACTATGGAATGAAGTTAAAAAAATATGTCCATTTTTCCCGTTATGGACAAGAATTGGATACTGCAGTTTATCTTTATCAGGACAGTGAGTTTGTGTTTGTTCCAGGAGATACGGTTACTCTGGGATATGATTATACAGAGATAAAATTTGATATACAGAGCAAAGCAGCACTCTATGAGGAAGTAGATTGTATAGAGGGACTGATAGACGAGGAGTTTTTTGGAGAGGAAAGTGAGGAAGAGGAACTAGAAAGATATGTACAAAAAGCAGAAGCATTCGGAATACAGGAACAGTTAAGAGATAATTATCTGAAAGTGTCCTTTACCCCTGTACGGCAGGCCAAGATTGGACCAATGCTTGTAGAGCGAGAAGTTTCTGACCCGTTCTGGAAGCCGGTTTCACTGGAGGACTCTCTTATCACGGAAAAGTTTGACAAAGAACTGAAAGAATTTAAAGAAGGGAGTTCTCGCATGTATACGTATGTCGGTAGCATACGCTTTATTCGTGAAGACAACCAGGAAGATAACATCAAGGCAGAACGTTGTGAGTTAATTGGGCGGGAAGAGCTGATAAAGCAGCTTGAGGATAAAAATTTTTCGCTTCCTACAGAGGATGAATGGGAATACCTGTGCGGCGGGGGTTGCAGGACTCTGTTTCCATGGGGAGAGAGTTTTTATAATGAGCTTATGGCAGATGAAAAAGGAATAAAGAATTTGGAAAAACCGAATTTTTTTGGACTATTGATTGCGTATGACTCTTACCAGCAGGAAATATTGCTTGATAAAGGTTTCAAAGGAGGAGACGGCGGAGTATCGTGCTGTGGGGGATGGCCTGCAATGGCCTGTCTTACGGCTTCTCCTTATTTTACACCTGAGTTTATGCTAGAAGAGGGAGAAGAAGACAGTTTCATGGAGGATTATAATTTTATCCGCAGAATCATTCGTATTGAAGAGGAAGATAAATAACAGAAAGGGTATATAAATTAAGGAAATAGGAATGAATGAGAAATTATTAAGATTAAACTGGAAGAAGCTTTCAGAGACAGAACGCAGAAATATTCTGAAAAATATCGGGGAACGTTATGGAATGTGTTTAAAGGAATATGCTATTTTTTCGCGTTATGGGCAGGAGATTTCAACAGCTGTATATACTTGTAAAGAGAAAGAATTTGTATTTGTTCCAGGAGACAATGTAACCTTGGGATATGATGGGAGAAATACAAAGATGGATTTGGTGAGCAGAGGGGCTCTTTATGAGGATATGAGTTATAATAATGAAGAAATAGAAAAATTACATCAGCAGATAGATGAAAAATACAGATATCCGTCGGAGAAAGAAGAGCTTGAAGATTATGCGAAAAAAATGGAGGAGCTTGGAGCATGGGAAATTTTAAAGGAAAAAATATTGAAAAACAGCTTTACTCCCATAAGACAGGCAGAGATTGGACCAATGCTTGTAGAACGCCGGACAAATGAAATAGATATAGATGCAGTGTATGCAGATATGGAGGAGTTTGATGGGGAAGATTGCCATGAGAAAGAAATATTGATTCAGAAGATAGAGAATGAGGGATTTTCACTGCCAACAAAAGATGAGTGGGAATATCTTTGCAGTGGAGGATGCCGGACATTGTTTCCATGGGGAGAGAGCTTTTTTGAAGAGTGTTTTGGGGATGAAGAGGATATTTATGATGTGGAGGATATAGAACAAAAACCAAATTTCTTTGGTCTGTTTATTGGAGAAGATTCTTATGAACTGGAAGTTATTCAGGATGGCGGATTTAAGGGAGGAGATGGCGGCTGCGCATGCTGCGGTGGTTTTGATGCTCTGGACAGCCTGAATTATTCACCTTATATGAATGATGACTGGGAAGATGAGGAGGATATGTTGGAAAGCGCCTGTATTCGAAGGATTATCAGAATTACAGAATAGAAAGTTTGAAAGGAAATTTAAGACCTTAAACTTTTGCTTGTTAATATGGAATATTTATAAATATGCTGGACAGAACACAAAAAATAACTTATAATGAGATAAGCTTTCATAGTTCCCACAGTAAACAGGCTTTCTTTTGGATAAGAACTGTGAATTGCGGCTATTTATGATAATATGTAGGAGGACAGAATTTAAGATGAAGAACCTGAAAATTGGAATGAAGCTGCTGATGACATTTATGATTATTATTGTATTATTTTGTACAACTGTCGTCGTAGCTACGGATGGGTTGCAGAAAAACGCAGACAGATACTCGGAGTTTTATCATGTCGGCTATCAGGTTACCAACAAGGTAATGAGTATGCGCCGCGGACTTCAGATGGTTGTCAAGTATCTTGCATTTGTTACAATGGAAGATGACAGCAGCAAAAAAGATACATATCTGAAGGATGCCGACAAAGAGATGGCTCTTATGGAAGAAAATGCAAGATGGGTATATGAAAATTTTCAAGATGATTCTGCACTGCTGAGTCAGTTTTCTGAATATGTAACAAAGGCAGTAGAGCTTCAGAAAAGAGTAATTACGCTTGCAGAAACCGACATGCAGGGAGCACAGGATATGCTGCTTGATGAATATCAGCCTTTGGTGGACCAGGCAGTGGCTACACTTATAAAAATAAGTGAGGTAGCTGAAAATAATGCGGAAGTAAATTATCAGGATACGGTCAGCATGCAGAAACGGCTGGTTGCAATACAGCTTGGACTTGCGGGAGGAGCACTGATTATTACATTGATACTTTCGACATATCTGACAAGAGCAATCACCCGTCCACTTCATCAGCTTGAAAAATCTGCGAAAAAGATAGTAAATGGTGATTTTGACATTCATGTGGATTATGTATCCAGAGATGAACTTGGCAGTCTTGCAAGTGCATTTAAAAGTATGACTGGTATTTTGAATGATGTTGTCTCGGATGCCTCCAGACTTCTTGAGGAAATGTCAAACGGCAACTTTGATGTGCGTACCAGAGCAGAAAACCGGTATGTAGGAAGCTTTCAGGGATTGTTGCTGTCTATTAGAAAGCTGAATCGTGATTTAAGCATGACACTGGGACAGATTAATCAGAGTGCAGACCAGGTTGCTTCAAGGGCAAATCAGGTATCCAGCGGAGCACAGTCGCTTTCGCAGGGGGCAACAGAGCAGGCGGCTTCTGTGGAGGAGCTTGCATCTACAATTGCAGGTATTTCACAGCAGGTAAAAAGTACGGCTGAAAATGCGGCAGAAGCAAGAACACAGTCAAGTCTTGCCGGTGATGAGGTTGAAAAATGTAATCAGCAGATGCAGGATATGACAAATGCAATGGCAGAAATTACACATACCTCAAATCAGATTGGAAAGATTATAAGAACAATTGAAGACATTGCATTCCAGACAAATATATTGGCATTAAATGCAGCAGTGGAGGCAACGCGTGCAGGTGCGGCAGGAAAGGGCTTTTCTGTAGTGGCAGAGGAAGTGCGCAGTCTTGCTGCAAAGAGTTCAGAGGCTTCCAAGGATACCGCGGACTTAATTGAAAGTTCTATTGGTGCTGTGGCACGTGGTACAAATATTGCAAATGCAACAGCAGAATCCCTTATGAAGGTAGTAGAAGAGGTACGTTCTGCATCTTCCTTGGTAGACCAGATTGCAGATGCGGCAGAGGAGCAGGCCGGTGCAGTAGGACAGGTAACTTTGGGTGTAGACCAGATTTCAAGTGTGGTTCTGGTTACATCTGCTACAGCAGAAGAGAGCGCTGCTGCCAGTGAAGAGCTTTCCAGTCAGGCAGATATGTTGAAGAACCTTGTATCAAAGTTCAGACTTCGTCAGGACTATGTGGCAAAAATTGCAAACAATCCGTCAAGTTATATGAACACATCATCTAATGGAATCAATATTAATCTGTAAGAAACTAATTTTATCATTTAAGAGGTTGAAAAAGAAGTCGGGCAATCAGGTCTGACTTCTTTTATTTTGTAAAAGGTCTGGCGATTTTTTGCTTCACATTTGTATATTTTTTTGCTAAAATATAGTTATTGTTTGTTGTATTTTATGGTGAAAAAATAAAAAACTGACGGAACCAGTAAAGGAAACGGATTATAGGGAAAGAAGGTATTGTATGACATATAAGGAGAAAGCAGAGCAGCTTTTACATCAGCAGTATCATTGTTCACAGGCATTGTTTGGAGCATTTGCAGAGGATTTTGGACTGGATTTGAAAACAGCATTTAAAATCAGTACATGTTTTGGAGGAGGAATGCGACAAGGAGGAGTTTGCGGCTGTATTACAGCTTCCATGATGGTGCTTGGAATGGCTTTGGGCTTTTATGATACGCAGGATAAAGAAAAGGAACTTTATGGAAATCAGAAAACAGATGAGTTTATCAGACTTTTTACAGAAAGAATGGACGGTGCGGTAAATTGTCGGGATATTTTAGGAAAGGATATATCCAAACCGGAAGAACTAGCAATTATTCGTGGAGAGGGTCTGATTTTTCAAAAATGTCCAAAGGCAATGAATACTAGTATTGAGATACTGGAAAGTATGTTGAAGGAGCATTTGAAAAATATGCAGGAAAGCAGCATTAGTCCGGAGGATATTCCGGAAGATGAAGAAATGCAGAGCATCTTAAAGACGATTGGTAGACGCAGACGTTTCAGAAGAAATGTAAATAATCTGATTTTTTCATCTTCCATGGAAATTGCTTTTATTCAGTTTGATATTCGTAAATTTAAAATTATTAATGATTTGTATGGAGAAAAGTTTGGAGATGAAATTCTGGATTTTGTCAGCAGGCAGCTTCAGGCAAATTGTCATGACAGACAGTTTTATATCAATCTGCGCAGTGATGTATTTATGGTAGTTACAGAATATGACAAAGAAGAAGAACTGGTGGAATTTATACACAGATTGGATGAAAAAATCAGTTCTTTTAAGGATGTAAAATTGCATATGTCCTATGGAGTATATACTGTGGAAGATAAAGAAATGGAACTGCGTCAGATGGAAGACAGAGCTGCTATGGCAAGAAAGGCTTCCAAAGACAATATTTTAACCAATATTTTGTTTTATAAAGAGCAGTTTAAAATTTCTCTATACAACCGAAAATTTATTGAGGAAAATATGCAGGCAGCAATTACAGAACGTCAGTTTATGATGTACTTGCAGCCTAAATACAGCATTGCCAAAAATGAGATTATCGGAGCAGAGGCGTTGGTACGCTGGAGGCATCCACAAAGGGGAATGATATATCCAGACCAGTTTATTCCTGTGATTGAGGAAAACGGATTTATCAGAAAGGTGGATTATTACATATGGGCAGAGGCGTGCCGGTTTATCAGGCGGTGTCAAAAGGCAGGCATTACAACATGTCCTGTGTCTGTCAATGTGTCAAGAGTTCATTTGAAAGACAATGAATGTATTGAGGTGCTTGCTGATTTGATAAAAGACTATGGGATTTCAAAATCTCTTCTGGAGTTAGAAATTACAGAGACAGAAAATGACCAGCAAATCAGTTTGAAAGCATTGAAGCTGAAAGAGGAAGGATTTACACTGCTGATGGATGATTTTGGAAGCGGATATTCTTCATTGAATATTCTTCTGGAAACGCCTTTTGATGTAATCAAGCTGGATAAAAAGTTTATGGAAAATATGATGGTTTCAGGCAAAGGACAACTGATACTGGAACAGGTAGTTTCCATGGCAAATAAGCTTGAGCTTGGACTTCTGGCAGAGGGAGTGGAAACAAAGGAACAGATTGAACTGCTGGAGAGCATTGGATGTGATCAGGTACAGGGATATTATTATGCAAAACCGATGCCAGAGGAAGAGTTTTTTGAACTGCTTTTGAAACAGGAGCACAGAAATGCCGACTCTTAAACTTTAAGGGAATTTCTAGTTGCATTGTCATCGATTATTGGTTATAATATGTTAGATTGAGGGTGGAAAATCACACCAATTCATTATAGTTTTGATAACTACACTGGGAGGCATGGAATGCTTAACGAAAAGAAAATTGCCCTGATGACAAAAATGGCAATCTATGAACAGAAGGAAGGAAGAAAGAGCCTTCCCATGAGTAAATATTACCGTTCAGATTATATAAGCCTTAGAATTATCAATACTGCTATTGTAACTACCATTGCATTTTTTTTGATAGCAGGGCTCGCAGTTCTGGTAAATGTAGAAAAGCTTCTGGATGAGCTTGTATCTATGGACCTTATGAAAATCGGAAAGAATATTTTGATTGCGTATATTGTTGTAATTTTATTTCAGACAGCAATGACATATATTGTATATTCTTATCGTTTTAAAAAATACAGAAAGGGCCTGAATGAGTATAACGGCAATCTGAAAAAGCTTTATGCCATAAATAAACAGGAAAGCAAGCAGATGAACAGTCAGGGAGGATTAGAAGATGAACAGCCTATTGAACATTAGAGAATGGTATGTACAGATGTACAGCCGATATGGGGTGGCGATAGATGCAGCGGTAAAATTTCTGGGTGCACTTCTATCTATAATAATGATAAATTCCAGTATTGGTACAATGTCGATTTTGAAAAATCCGGCAGTAATAGTTGTCGTTTCCGTATTGTGTGCAGCATTGCCAAAAAGTCTTATGGTTTTGCTGCTTGCAGTATTTATTGTTGCACATATTTATGCCATATCGTTGGAAACAGCAGCATTTGTGCTTGTAGTGCTGCTTATTATGTTTATATTGTATTTTCGTTTTTCAGCAGGAGACAGCTTTGTGCTGATACTGTTGCCGGTATTGTTTTTATTAAAAATTCCGTTTATTATTCCAATTGCATTGGGACTTCTGGCTACGCCGTTTTCTATGGTTTCTGCCGCGTTTGGTACAATTGTGTATTTTATTATAGACTATATCAGCACAAATAAGGCGGATATGATGGCAGCAGGAACAGAAGGATTGACCATAATGTCTAATATGGCAAAAAAGATTTTTACCAGTCAGTCCATGTATCTGATTATTATTGCATTTTCTGTAGTGATAACTGCTGTTTATGTGATAAGAAAATTATCAGCTCCTTATTCATGGCAGATAGCTGTGGGCGCCGGAATCGTAATAAACCTTGTGATTCTGATTATTGGAACAATAAAATTTGGAGTTAATGATGTGTTTTCTATGGCGGCGATTATCGTGGGAGATATAGTCAGCCTGCTTTTGGGAGTTCTGCTTTGTTTTATGGTGCACAATGTGGATTATACCCAGACGGAACATGCACAGTTTGAAGATGACGATTATTATTATTATGTAAAAGCAGTGCCGAAATTAAAATTGGAGGCAAAAGGCAGAAAAAAAAGAAGGCGTTAAAACCAAAAATATGAGATTTGGAAACACAAAATTCGGAAACGTTATTGGAAAGGATGTGAGATAATAATGAAAGAGGCGATAACTCAATTTTTTGGAACATATTTTCCGTTAAAAATAGGTACGACAGATATTGTGGAGATTATTATTATCTCTTTTATGATTTATGAACTTCTCAAATGGATACAGAGTACAAAGGCATGGCAGCTTTTAAAGGGAATCGTGGTGATACTTGTTTTTATCGCATTTGCGGCAATCTTTGAGCTGTCTACGATTCTGTGGCTTGTAGAACGGGCATTAAACGGGCTGCTGTTTGCAATTATTATTGTTTTTCAGCCGGAGCTTCGAAAAGCACTTGAGCAACTTGGAAGAAAGAAATTTTTTGCAGGTCTTTTGCCTGAAAGTACAGATACAAATGAGAGATTCAGCGACAAAACGATTGATGAGTTGGTAAAAGCCACCTATGAAATGGCAAAGGTAAAGACTGGGGCATTGATTGTAATAGAACAGGATACCAATCTTTCCGAATATGAGGCGACAGGAATCGAGCTTGATTCTTTGGTCAGCAATCAGTTGATTATCAATATATTTGAACATAATACTCCTCTTCATGACGGGGCAGTGATTATGAGAGGAAACCGGCTGACTTCGGCAACCTGTTATCTGCCGCTGTCTGATAATATGGAGTTAAGCAAGGAGCTTGGAACAAGGCACAGAGCTGCAGTTGGTATCAGTGAGGTGACAGATTCCTTTACCATTGTTGTATCGGAGGAAACCGGTTCGGTATCCATAGCGGTAGGAGGAAGAATCTTTCGCAATATAGATGCGGAAAAGCTTCGTTCTCATCTGGTAAAACTTCAAAATAAACAGATAGATGTCAAGCGTTTTCGTTTATGGAAAATCAGAAATGAGAAGGCAAGAACCATCGAAGCACGAAACGCTGAAAATGCAAAAAATGAAGAGAATTCAAAGCAAACAGAAAACACTGCACAGAACAGCGAAAAACCGGAAAAGAAGCAGAATAGAAAGAAGAATAAGCATTAAGAAAGGGGTATTGCCATGAAAAAAATGTTCACTGACAATCTATGGTTAAAAATATTGTCTGTATTGATGGCAATATTAATATGGATTGTTGTTCTGAATATTAATGATCCGAACAAAACAAGAATAATAGCAGGAGTAAGAGTTGAGTTGCTTAATGAGGACATTGTGACAGGAAATAATCAGGTTTATGAGATTTTGGATGGTCAGCTTGTCAGTATTACAGTAACAGGACCACGCACAATTGTGGATACTTTAAAGGCAAAGGATTTTACAGTAACCGCTGATTTTAAAGATTTGTCTCAGGCAAGTTCTATTCCGATTAATGTGGAACTGGCAGAATATTCCTATCAGCAGAAGGTCACAATAAATAAAAAGTCGCATAATACAGTTCAGCTTTTGATTGAGGATTTAGAGGAAAAAGAATATGACATTGATGTGAGATACATAGGGCAGCCTGCAGAGGGCTATGTTGTAGCAGATACCATTCTTGATACACCAAAAGTAAAAATCACAGCTCCTGTTTCTGTACATGAAAATATAAAACAGGTATGTGTCAGTGTGGATGTCAGCAATGCCTCGTCTGATTTTGAGACGGTTGTTCCTGTGAAGGTATATGATTCCAAGGCGGTAGAACTGATTCAGGCAGAAAATAATGTAGCAGTTAACGTCACCAATATAAAGGCCGAGAATACAGTATATTATACAAAAAAAATTCCTGTGGTTTATGGTGAGATATCAAATACTGTAAATGGTCTGGAGGTATCAGATGTTGAAATCAGTATGAAAGAAGTATCTGTAATGGGCAGAAAGGAAGTTTTAGATATGGTGGAAAATCTTCGACTTCCAACAGATACAATTACATTTGAAGAGGGAAATACGCAGACAATCGTTGAATATAATCTGCAAGAGCTGCTCCCTGAAGGAGTTTATCTGAATGAGAAAACGGATACTTTAAAGCTTACAGTTTATTTGACAGAAATTATACAGAGAACACTCACAATCAATATCAGAGATATTGGTATTCGAAATATTCCTGATGGCATGGGAGCTTCAATTGTAGACAGTGGTACAGTCAAAGTGATTATTCAGGGGAAAAAACATGAAGTGGAGGATCTTGATGCAGCTACAATCAGTGCATATGTTTCGGTAAGGAATGGAAATGTTACAGTTTCTTCGGTTCCTGTACAGCTTCAACTTCCAGAGGGAATTACCCAGGTGGAAAATGTATATGTCAGGGTTAGTCTTACCAATACAGACCCTGAACCGACCAGTGACACACAGACAGAAACACCGGAGCCGGATACAACTACTCCAACAGTAAATATACCAGACCCAACCACCACTACAAATCCCACTACTCCGCCAAAAAATCCAGAGGATGACACAACTACTGTGCCAGAACATTCCTCTCAGACACAGGAAACTTAAGAAAGCACGGAAAGGATATGTGAATAAAATGGTCAGTGCAAAGGTAACAGTGATAGATGATACAGGACTTCATATGAAGCCGGCTGGCATATTATGCAAAAAAGCAGTAAAGTTTAAAAGCAAGGTTCGAATAAAAAATGAGACGGGAACCTATAATGCAAAAAGTGTAATCAGTATTTTGGGAGCGTGTGTGAGAAACGGCGATGAAATTGAGCTGATTTGTGATGGCCCTGACGAGGAAGAGGCACTTCATACATTGGTAAAAGATATTCGTAATAAATTATTCAGGGATGAATTAGTATAGAATCATATGGAGGATATGGAAATGGGCAGATATTTTGGCACAGACGGTTTTCGGGGAGAGGCAAATGTAACATTAAATGTGGAGCATGCATATAAGGTAGGAAGATATCTCGGGTGGTATTTTGGAAAAAGTCATAAAGCTAGAGTAGTGATAGGAAAGGATACCCGAAGAAGCAGCTATATGTTTGAATATGCTCTTGCAGCAGGGCTGACGGCTTCCGGTGCAGATGCATATCTTCTTCATGTTACAACAACTCCGAGTGTGTCTTATGTAGTAAGAACAGAGGAATTTGACTGTGGAATTATGATATCTGCAAGCCATAATCCGTTCTATGATAATGGAATCAAGGTGATTAACGGTCAGGGAATGAAGCTGGAAGCAGCAATAGAAGCAGAGATAGAGGATTATATTGACGGGATTCTGCCGGAAATTCCGTTTGCGGTAAAGGAAAATATAGGAAAAACAGTTGACTTTGCCGCAGGCAGAAACCGTTATATTGGTTATCTGATTTCAATTGCCACACGGTCTTTTAAAGATAAAACAGTAGCACTTGACTGCTCAAATGGAAGTGCTTCTGCAATTGCAAAAAATGTATTTGATGCATTGGGGGCAAAGACATTAGTCATTCACAATGAGCCGGACGGGACAAATATTAATACAGACTGTGGTTCTACACATATTGATGTTCTTGTGGATTTTGTGAAAAAGAACAAAGTGGATGTGGGATTTGCCTATGACGGAGATGCCGACAGATGTATTGCTGTAGATGAAAATGGGAATATTGTAGACGGGGACTCGATTATGTATGTATGTGGAACTTATATGAAAGAATGTGGGCAGTTAAATAACAATACTGTGGTGACAACTGTCATGTCTAATATCGGGCTGTACAGAGCATTTGAGGAAAAAGGAATTGCAACGGAACAGACGGCAGTCGGTGACAAGTATGTATGTGAAAATATGATGAAAAATGGTCATTGTCTGGGTGGAGAACAGTCAGGACATATTATTTTCAGCAAGCATGCAGCGACGGGAGACGGTATTCTTACATCCCTGAAAGTAATGGAAGCAATGATAGAGAAAAAGCAGAGTCTTGGGTGGTTGACCAGAGAGTTGAAGATTTTTCCACAGCTTCTGGTCAATGTCAAAGTAGCAGATAAAAATATAGCCATGAAGGATGAGGAGGTTTTAAAAGCAGCAGACGAAGTGGGAAAAAAGCTGGAAGGAAATGGAAGAATTTTATTGAGGCCAAGTGGTACAGAGAATCTTGTAAGGGTAATGGTAGAGGCGGAAACTGACGAACTGTGCAAAGAGATGGCGGAGCTTGTAGTAGAGAAACTGAAAAAATATGCCATATAACAGGAAGGCCGAAAGAACAATAGAAAAGAAACAGATGTTTGAAATGGAGAGGCATATGGGAAAGGTAGATGCAGTGAAGGTAGATGCGGTAGTTATGGTTTATAAGCCGGACAAAACATTATATGATATTGTCAGCAGGCTTATGGGACAGACTGTGGTTCCTCAAAATATTTATCTTATACGGACAAAGAGTAGAGAAGATGGGCAAACAGAGGATGTTCTTCGGGAAATTTTAAGAAGCTATCCGGATGTAAAAGTGACAGATGTCGCTGAAGAGGAATTTGACCATGGTGGTACTAGGGATATGGCTATGCATTTATGCACCTCGGATTATGTTTTAATGATGAGTCAGGATGCTGAACCGAAGAACCGCAAGCTTGTTGAAAATCTTCTAAAGGCGCAGGGCGAAAAAATATCAGTGGTATATGCAAAGCAGGAGCCGGATAAAGACTGCAGAATCGTTGAGAGGTATACAAGGTCGTTTAATTATCCGGAAGAGTCCTCTTCGGCAATGGAAACAGCCGCAAAGACAAATAATGGAATCAAAGCTATTTTCTGTTCGGATGTTTGCGCCATGTATGACAGAAAAGCATATGAGGCAGTAGGGGGATTTCCAGGTAAAATTATTTTTAATGAAGATGAGATATTTGCGGCAAAATCTTTAAGAGCAGGATATGATGTGCTTTATGAGGTATCGGCTGTTGTGCTGCATTCACATAATTACAGCGGAGTACAGTATTTTAAAAGATATTTTGATTTGGGGGTTTCCCATGCAGATTTCAGATATATTTTTGATGAATATCATGCCAGCGACGAGGGAATACGTCTGGTAAAACAGACTGCCAGATATTTGATAAAAAGAAAGCGGTATTTTGACATTCCAGTGCTGATTTATCACAGTGGAATGAAATTTGTGGGAATGAAACTCGGAAAGATGTATAAGATGCTTCCAAAAAAAGTTGTCATGGCGTGCACAACAAATAAATTTTATTGGAAGAGGTAAATTCAGCTATAAGGAGGCAGACAGTGAAAAGGATATTAGTAACAGGTGCAAATGGACAGCTTGGACGAGCTATCCGCAAAGAATATAAAAGTGAAGAGGCGGAATTTTTCAATACAGATGTAGTAAAAGCAGACGGAGTCAATGCAACACTTGACATTACCGATATTGATGAGGTAATGTCCCTGATACGACAGGAAAGGCCAGACATAATCATAAACTGTGCGGCACATACAAATGTTGACAAGTGTGAGCAGGAGTGGGATTTAGCATATAAAATTAATGCAATTGGACCAAGAAATCTGAGTATTGCGGCAGCAGAAACGGGCGCAAAAATCATACATGTTTCTACAGACTATGTGTTTGAGGGAAATGGAACGACTCCATATACGGAATTTGATGTTCCAAATCCAATCAGCGCTTATGGAAAAACAAAATATGAGGGAGAGAAGTTTGTAAAGGAGTTTGCAGACAAATATTTTATTTTGAGAACCGCATGGCTGTATGGAGATGGTAAGAATTTTGTAAAGACCATGCTTCGGCTGTCTGAGACAAACGAGGAGGTAAGTGTAGTTTGTGACCAGCTTGGCTCACCAACCAGTGCATTGGAGCTTGCAAAAATGATACATTATCTTGAACCGACAGAAAACTATGGATTGTTTCATGCAACCTGTGAGGGTGATACAAACTGGGCGGATTTTACAGAAGAAATTTTCCGGTTGGCCGGTAAAAGCACAAAAGTCAGACATGTCACCTCTGAACAATATGCACAGATGAATCCGGCATCGGCAAAAAGACCGGCGTATTCCATACTGGAAAACTATATGATTAAGCTGACCAGTGATTTTAGAATGGCTGACTGGAAAGATGCGATTGCAGAGTATATGAAACAGGTATTGTAAGCAGGCATGCAAAATAACAATATTGACAAAGAATGTGAGGTTCTATTATGAGGATAGCAGTAGCAGGCGTCGGATATGTGGGATTGTCAAATGCGATTTTACTGGCGCAGCATAATGAGGTAAAGGCATATGATATTATTCCCGAAAAGGTGGATATGGTAAATGCAAGAAAATCTCCCATTGTAGATAAGGAAATTGAGGAATATTTTGCTTCCAGAGAATTAAATCTGAAGGCGACTACAAATCAAACAGAGGCATTTGAAAATGCAGAATTTATTATTATTTCTACGCCGACAAATTATGACCCAGACAGAAATTACTTTGATACTTCGTCTGTGGAGCAAGTGATTGAATCTGTGCTTGAAATTAATCCAAAAGCAGTAATGGTAGTAAAATCTACAATTCCGGTTGGATATATAAAGTCTGTAAAGGAAAAATACAAGATAGACAACATTATGTTTTCTCCTGAATTTTTAAGAGAGGGACGAGCATTATATGACAATTTGTATCCGTCAAGAATTGTTGTGGGAGAACAGTCAGAGAGAGCAGAAAAATTTGTCACACTGTTAAAGGAAGGCGCAATAAAGCAGGATATTCCGGTGCTGTATACAGATTCTACAGAGGCAGAGGCGATTAAGTTATTTGCAAATACCTATCTGGCACTTCGGGTTTCTTTTTTTAATGAATTGGATACTTATGCTGAAGTAAGAGGATTAAATACAAAACAGATTATTGATGGAGTCGGACTGGACCCGCGAATCGGAACACATTATAACAATCCTTCCTTTGGATATGGAGGATATTGTCTGCCAAAGGATACAAAACAGCTTCTGGCAAATTATCAGGATGTGCCAGAAAATTTGATTCATGCGATAGTGGATTCCAATTCTACGAGAAAGGACCATATTGCAAATATGATTATAAAGAAAAATCCAAAGGTGGTAGGCGTGTACAGGCTGACCATGAAGAGCAATTCGGATAATTTCCGCCAGTCGTCGATTCAGGGAGTAATGAAAAGAATTAAGGCAAAGGGAATTGAAGTGGTGGTATATGAGCCTGCATTTGAAGAAGAGGAATTTTTCAGGTCCAGAGTTTTAAGAGACCTTGAAGAATTTAAGAAAATCAGTGATGTGATTGTGGCAAATAGAATGAATGAAGATTTGGCAGATGTAAAAGAAAAAGTATATACAAGGGATTTGTTTGCAAGAGATTAAAATATGGGAGATAATGATAAATGCAGAAAAAGGTTTTAGTGACAGGTGCAGGCGGATATATTGGCCGGCATGTTGTCAAAGAGCTTCTTGAAAAAGGAGCGATGGTATTTGCAGCAGATATAAAATTTGACGGTCTTGATGACAGGGCTGTCAAATTAAAGACAGACATATTTTCTGCAAATAAAAATATATATGAAGAGCTTGGAAGTCCGGATGTATGTCTTCATATGGCATGGAGGGACGGATTTGTGCATAATTCTGACAGGCATATTTTAGATCTGGAAAAACACTACTTTTTTGTGAAAAGTATGATAGAGGGAGGATTAAAGCAAATTGCTGTTATGGGATCCATGCATGAAGTCGGTTATCATGAGGGAGCAATTGATGAATATACACCTACAAATCCATTGTCATTATATGGAATTGCAAAAAATACACTGCGTCAGCTTACAATGTTGACAGCAAAAAATAATAATGCGATTGTTCAGTGGATTCGCGGATTTTATATATATGGGGATGATTTAAACAGTAATTCCATATTTTCTAAAATTGTAAAGGCAGAGCAGGAAGGAAAACAGGAATTTCCATTTACCACCGGAAAAAATCTGTATGATTTTATCTCTATTCAGGAAATGGCAGAGCAGATTGCAACAATTGTTATGCAAGATAAAGTGACAGGGATTATTAACAGTTGTACAGGAGAACCGGTTTCTCTTGCAGAAAAGATAGAAGGTTTTATCAAAGAAAATGGTTTTCAAATCAAGTTAAAATATGGAGCTTTTCCTGACAGACCTTACGATTCTCCGGGGATATGGGGAGATGCAACAAAGATTCATCAAATTATGAAGTTTGAAGAAAAAGAGACACATTAAATTTTTGGTATAAATATTAATAATGGAATGCGGGAGCGTTTATAATAATTTCTATGAAAATCTTATCTAAATAAGGGTAAACTATATCGTTGAAGGATAAAAATAATAGATATGATTGGAGTAAAAATGAAAAATAAATTGTTTGAACTGACGAAAAAAAATAGTATTGTTTTCGCAGTATATTTACTGCTTTTCATTGGATTATTTATATTAGTAATAAGAAAAAATGAAAAAGAAACCTTTATAACACAAACACCTTCGAATGCTGAAAATATTATTGAAGGTATTTATAAAAATGTTAAATGCAGACAGTATTTTGAGGTACCAAAAAACAGCAGAGTGGAATTTATCAGTATTCAGTTCGCAACATATAACAGTTATATCAATACAGATGGCATTACATTTACTTTATATTCAGAAGATGATATCGCATTATACACAAAAAAAATAGCTGGGAATGAATTACAGGATAATGCCTATTTTTCTATTGTAATTGATAAAAAGGTCAAAAATAAAAGTGGAAGTTACTATTTTGAGATAACAGGAACAGATACGAATAAGAATAAGCTGCCTCCTGCAATTTGGTGTTCAAACAATAATGAAGTCAGTACTTCTTTATATATTAATGAGGAAAAGCAGGATTTTAATATTAATGCAGTTTATAAGTATTCAAGAATAAAATATTCTCTTTATATTCATTTGGCTTTCCAACTTTTAGCATGTATTTTTATTTCATTTTTCTGTTTTAAAAATATAAGTAATAAAACAATTTCTGTTTCTATTAATTTATTCATATTTTTGGCTAATTTTGTATTTATAGAATGGTTTACAGAACGTATAGGAATTGGTGGAATTGACATTACTTTTGCAATTCGATGCATGACATACATCTTAATGCTTTGCGTACAGCTTATTATTTTTGGAATCTGCGGAAATGTCTATCTGTCTATTATTATTACCGATAGTTTTCTTGCTCTCGCATCAGTAGTAAACTATTTTGTTATGATATACAGAGGGGTAACGATTGTTCCTTCCGATTTATTTTCCGTAGGTACTTTGGTTACGGTTATGGATACCTATTTTATAACGTTTACGGTATCTCAGCTTGTTTTATTTATGTGGCTTCTTCTATGGTTAAGATTAAATATGAAGCTTATGGTAGCAGACCGGTACTATTTGGAATGGAGCAGGAAAAAAAGTACTATTTTACGAAAGGCAATCTCAGGAGTCATTGCGATCACAACAGGAGGAATTGGAATTTTTTGTCTGTGCAGTCCTGATATTCTGAAGACTACAGGAATTATACCTTATATATGGGACAGAAATCAGGGATATTTTAATAATGGTCCATTTATGAATTTTATGGTAAATGTTCAATATGCATTTATAAAGAAGCCAGGGGGGGGGTACAGCATAGAGCTTGCACAGCAGTATTTGAAAAAATATGAAAATAAATCAAGCAATCAAACGGAGGACAGTGTCAAAAAACCGAATATTATCATTATTATGAATGAAAGTATGGCGGATTTTCAGTCTTATGAAAATAACGATGTTACATTTAACAGTGACCCGCTGCCGTTTATCCACAGTTTGAAAGATAATACCATAAAAGGTGACTGTTATGTTTCTATCTTTGGGTCGGCAACATCGAATAGTGAAATGGAAGCTTTAACAGGACATTCTATGGCATTTTTTCCAAATGGAAGCATCATCTATCAGCAGTTTCCTCAGGATACCACATTTGGTCTGGTAAGTGATTTGAAATCTTTTGGATATACATGTATTGCAGTACATCCATGTACAAGAACAAACTGGAACAGAGACAAGGTATATGAAAGTATGGGATTTGATATGTTTTATTCAGAAGAAGATTTTGATAATCCTGAAATGGTACGATGGGTCAGTGATAGAGCAACCTATGATAAAATTATAGAATTATATGAAGAGAAGGAAGAGGGAGAATCCCTGTTTGTATTTGATGTGACAATGCAGGGACATGGAGGTTATACAACAAATTATAAATGGGAGAATGCTATTAGTGTGGAGGGAGAATCTTTTCCTCAGACAGAGGAATATTTATCTTCTACCTATGTTTCGGATAAAGCATTTGAATATTTGATAGATTATTTTGAAAAGGAAGAAGAACCAGTTTTGATTTTTATGTTTGGAGACCATCAACCATCCATAGAAAATGAGTTTTTTGAACTTTTACTGGGAAAGTCTTTGAAAGAGCTTACTTTGGAGGAAACACAAAGAAGATATGTTACTCCTTATTTGTTATGGACAAACTATGAAATAAACAACAAGAAGAATAAAGATATTTCTGCGAATCAGATTTCAAAACTGATAAAGGAAAAAGCTGGTCTGGAGTTATCTTCTTATGACAGGTTTATTCAAAATTTCAGCAAAAAAATACCATTGATTAATGCAAATGGTTATATGGATAATACCGGTAAATGGTACAGCTTTGAAGAAGAAAGTAAATATGAGGATTTACTCAACCAGTATAGAATGATCCAATATGCAATTTATTGTGATGGATTGGAACCAAAATAACCAATATCAAAGATTATAAGGGATAAATTTTATAGTTTGTCATTACTTGAAAAGGAACTGCTATGTACTTGTATAATCAATATTAAAATGTTATAATAGTTGAGATTTGTAGAGAAAAGAAACAAAATGACTGTAACAGTAAAACTTATAAAAACAGGTAAAGGAATGAATACAAATATGAAATACAAAAAAGAAGTTCTGCTGAAAGTACAGGCTCTTGAAAAAATGATTTTACAGGATTTTCATAATATATGTAAGAAGCATGGGGCAGATTATTTTATTATGTATGGAAGTGGAATTGGCGTAGAAAGGCACAAAGACATGATACCATGGGATGATGATATTGATGTCGGAATGCTCAGAGAGGATTTTAACAAAATTATTTCTGTTATAAAAAAAGATTATTCAGATAAATATGAAGTTTTGAACTTTGAGGAAAATAATAAATTTCCAATTGTGACTACTCAGATTATATTGAAGGGTACAAAATTCAGAGTAAAGGAATTTAAAGAAATAGATTGTAATTTTGGTATTTATCTGGATGTATTTCCTTTTGACTATGTCAGTAATGAAAAAAAGGAAGCAGAAAAACAGATGAAAAAAGCATGGTTTTATAATAAACTTCTTATTCTGAGAAATATGGGCGGACCAAAGCTTCCATTTAAAGGATGGAAAAACAGAGCCGTGGAAATAATATGTAATATCATACATGGAGGTTTGAAGCTGTTTCATATAAATCCTCAGAAAATTTATAAAAATTATATGAAGCAGACAGCAAAATATAAAGATACCGACCGAATAGGATTTTTTGGTGCAACTATGCCGGGAACAGAGATATTTTATAAAAAAGATATTTTTCCTGTAATTGAAAAACCTTTTGGGGATAGTGTGGTAAAGGTTCCATATAATAATGACAAAATACTCCGCCATTTGTATGGAGACTATATGAAATTACCAGCAAAGGAAGATAGAGTAAATCATTGTCCGATAGAACTGGATTTTGGAGCATATAAATAAAGGTTGATAGAAAAGAGAAAGAATATGGCATCGGCAAAAAGTGGAGCATATATATGGAATACAATAAACAGTATGTTAAATGCAGGAATGTCGGCAGTATTACTGCTGGTAGTCAGCCGGATTTGTGGGGAGGATGCGGCTGGAAATTTCACTTTAGCTTTTTCTGTTGCACAGTTAATGGTAACAATCGGATATTTTGAATTGAGGTCTTATCAGGTCACAGATATAAATAATAAATATTCAAATGAGCAGTATTATTCATTTAAAATACTTTCTTGTTTGACAATGCTGATGGTCAGTGTCATATATGTATTTTCAAAAGGATATTCTTTTGACAGAATAATACTGATTCTTTTATTATGTGTACTGAAAATGCTGGATGCCTATGAGGAGTATTATGTAACTTTATATCAAAAAGAGAATCAACTGGATATAGGGGCAAAATATAGTTCTATTCGTCTTTTTGCTACCATTTTGGCCTTTCTGATTTTGGTTATATTGACACAGAATATGTATATTGCATCTGCAGGCGCAATTATAGCTGCTGTGATTATTATCTGGATATGGTTTGAAGTTAAGGCAAAAAGAAATTTTTCAGTATCTCTGTCAGGAGATATAAAATTGATTATGGGAATTTTATGGGAATGTATGCCTTTATTTATCGGTTCTTATTTGACATTATATGTGGGAAATGCACCCAAATATGCTATTGATGATTTTTTGGAATTAAAATATCAGACATATTATGGAATTTTATATATGCCTTCTTTTGTTATAAATCTTCTCAGTGGTTTTGTATTTAAACCTTTACTGGTGGATTTATCTGCTTATTATTATAATAACAGGAAAAGATATCGAAAAATTGTTTGTAAACTATTTTTTATGCTTGCCTGTATTTTCCTGTTTGTAATGATATCCTGTTATTTTTTTGGAATCCCATTACTTAATCTGTTGTATGGAGTAAATTTAAATGGATATAGGACAGACTTGTTGATTATTATTTTGGGAGGTGCAGTTTCTGCATTAGGTATTATTATTTGTTATATGATAACTATTATGCGCTGCCAGAAATGGCTGACAGTTAGTTATTTTATTACAGCAGTAGCAGCAGGGCTTTTATCACCTATATTGGTAAAAAATTACGAAATCAGAGGGGCCAGTATAGGATTTCTTTTGTACAATATCATAAGAGTTCTTTTGTTTGCAGTTATTTTATTTCTATGCAGTAAAAAAGAAACTAAAACTTACACTTAAGGAGGGAATTATGTATTCAGGAAAAGACCATACATTTGCAGTATGTGCATATAAGGAAAATCCGTATTTGGAGCAGACAATTCAGAGTTTGAAAGACCAGTCTGTGAAAAGTCAGATTATTTTATCCACATCAACACCAAATGAATATTTAAAGGAAATCTGCAAAAAACATAATATTCCCATGGTGGTAAATCCGAAACCTCATCTTGCAGGGGATGACTGGAATTATGCCTATTCTCAGGCAAAAACTCCATTAGTTACTCTGGCACATCAGGATGACATTTATGAGAAAGATTTTCTGAAAGTCACCTTGGAATATATCAATAAGCGTAAAAAATCAGATGTTATTATGGCATTTACAGATTATTACGAATTAAAGCAGGGAAAACGTGTAAATACAAATAAGTTATTAAAAATAAAAAGAATTATAAACTGGCCTTTGTCAGTTCCGTTTTTTCGAAAAAGCAGATTTATCAGAAGAAGGACGTTATCTGTAGGGTGTGCTATCTGTTGTCCGGCAGCTACGTATGTTAAAAAAAATGCTGGTGAAAATATATTTGATACCACTTTTAAAAATAGTTGTGATTATATGACATGGGTAACACTGGCAAATCGAAAGGGCTCTTTTTTATATATTCCGAAGTTAATGCTTGGCCATAGAATTTATGCAGAATCTGCTACTACAAAAAATCTGGAGGAAAATATTCGAAAAAAAGAGGATTTTCAGATTATGTGTCAATTTTGGCCAAAGCCGATTGCCAGATTTATAAATAATCTTTATGCAAAAAGTGAAAAAAGTAATGTGGTGTAGTTTTATTTATAAAAAGAAGGTGATTTTATGAATTTACTTGTGATGTCTGATATTCATGGAAATCAATCAGCACTTCTTTCGGTGTTGGACAAGGTGAATACAGAGTATAAAATTGATGCATGTATATTGTTGGGAGATATTATTGATTATGGAATGTATTCCAATGAGGTAATAGATATTTTAAAGCAACTGTCCTATCCTGTTTTATGTAATATCAGAGGAAATCATGAAGATGCTGTAGTGAATGAGGAGTATAAAAGATTTTCTTCTGAAAGGGGAAGGCAGTGTTCAAAATTTACACGAAGTATTTTAACACAAAATTCATGGAATTATATAAGTCAGCAAATGTCTGACAAGGGTTTGTTTGAATTTGAATGTGCAGGAAAAAAGTGTCTTGCCGTACATGGAAGTATGGAGGATGAATTTTGGATAAGTCTGAAACCGGAAGAGGAATTAACTGCATATCAGAAATTTGATTATGTTTTTTCAGGACATTCTCATATTCCACATTATATAGAAAAATATTACAGTGTAAATAATAAAAATACACGAAATAAAAAGAAGGTTATTTTTATTAATCCGGGTTCCGTAGGACAGCCGAGAAATCTGAATCCCATGGCGCAATATGCTGTTTTGGATATGAAAACAGAAAAAGTGATTCTGGACAAGGCGGCATATGATATTTTAGAGGAACAGTCGGCGTACAAAGGTCAGGTAGACGAATTTTATAAAAACAGATTGGAGATGGGTATATAAATGAATTTATATGTAATCAGCGGTGTAACAGGAATGACAGGAAATGAACTGGCAAGACGTTTGGTTCATTCTGGTAACAGAGTAGTAGGTTTTGATAATTTTTTTGCATCTTCTATTGAAACAGTGGAAGATATTATAAAGGATAGTCAGTTTACCTTTTATGAATATGATTTAAATTCAAAAGAACAGATGAATCAGTTAAAACAGGAAATCGTTCAATTAAAACAGGAGTATGATAAAGTAATTTATATTAATTGTGCTGCAGTAGTTCATACAGAACATTTTTATTATGTGCATCGGACTTTTGAGACAAATGTACTGGGGATGAAGGATTTTCTTGACCAGGCGATTGAGGTGGGAGCACAGATTTACATTAATTGTTCTACCTCTGAAGTATACTCCATGAATTCATGGAAAGAGGGAGGGGTATCAGAGTCAGATTATATTGAAATGGCAAATGCGGAACACAGTCAGAGAACCAGTTATGCAACAGGAAAGCTTATGACAGAATTCTTTATGAAGGATGCAGTAAATGAAAAAAAGATTAAAGGCTGTTCTATTCGTTTTGCAAATGTTTACAGCAAAAATGAATTATATCCAAAACATATTATTCCTCATATTTTAAATGAATTAAAAACAAAGGGAAGTGTTGAACTGCTGGAAAATTCCAAAACCAATTATCGGACATTTCTTCATAATGAAGATAGCTGTGATGCAGTTTTAGCGCTGATAAATTCTGAAAGTGCACTGGATGGTTCTGTGTATAATGTGGCAACAGATGAGGAGATATCAATTATTGATTTGGTTAAACTCTGTGCAGACAAGCTTGGAATCAGAGAACCTGAAATTACATTTAAAGGGTATCGTGAATCTGACCCAACAAGAAGACTTCTCAATACTGATAAGATAAAAGAGAGAACAAGCTGGAGACCGCGGATAAATCTGGAACAGGGAATCGGCATGTGTCTGGAGGGAATGAAGAATTGAAGGTATTAATTATTACAGTGGCAGGTACATCAAGCAGGTTTCGTGAATCTCTTGGAAAAGACTGCTTAAAATGCATTTATTACAAAAACAGTATAAAAGAATCTCTGCTGTACAGAATGATTTATCAAAATACAGAGTTTGACTGTTATGTAATCGTGGGCGGATTTATGTATGATGAACTCAAATATGTCATTGAAAATGATTTTTCAGAATTAAAAAAGAAAATAATACTGGTGAAAAACAATTACTTTACAGAGTATGGTTCTGGATATAGTCTGTATCTGGGATTGAAAGCAATTATAAATATGGAATTTTCACAGGTAGTATTTGCCGAGGGAGATTTATATGTGGACAAAGAGAGCTTTGAACAGCTTTATGAGCTTAAGACAAATGTAATTACCTGTAATGATGAGGCAATACTTGCTAATAAGGCAGTGGCATTTTATTATGATATAGATTATGGAATTCATTATATTTATGATGTGAGTCATAATATATTGGAAATACGGGAACCATTTACAGGTATTTTTAATTCAGGTCAGATATGGAAATTTGTTTCGGCTGATAAGCTGAAAGAGGATTTCTTTCATTTAAATGAAGTGGAGTGGCAAGGAACAAATCTGGCGTTTATACAGAAATATTTTGGAAGCTTAAAAAAAGAAGAATATACGATGATTCGTTTCAAAAAATGGATTAACTGTAATACAATATCAGATTTTGAAAAAATAAAGTGATGAGGTGATGATAATGAGAGAATTGAATGAAAAGCTGGAGATATTAAGAGACAGTATTTCAAAGAGAAAAATCAGAATTATGATTATGGGACTCGGCAGTGTGGGGTCCTATTTGCTTGATTATCTAATGTCATGTAAAGATGAGGGGCTTGAAATTTATGTTGTGGGAAGAAATCAGGAAAAAATGATTTCCGATGTAAATATTATTCGTGTAGCTGCAATGATTCGTGGACAAAACAGAACAGAAATCAAGGTTATCAGCGGAGTTGATTTTAATGATGTTTCTTCTATTGAAGAATGTATTCGTAACTGTGCTCCTGATTTTATAGTCAACAGCAGCAGAGCATATTCGGGATTAAAATATGGAAGTATTTCATGGAAAAATGTCAGAGCATATGGAATATGGGCTCCTTTGGCAATCAAATATATAAAAAATATTATGGAAGCGTATGAAAATGCAGAAAGTACTGCTATTGTGATTAATACTTCTTATTCAGATGCGGTAATTCCATGGCTGAAATCTGCAAAAAAAGCCTATCCTGATTTTGGAAGCGGAAATATTAATCATTTAATACCACGAATTAAATTTGCAGTGGCAGAAAAATATAATATTAGCGATTACTGGAACATTGATGTGACTTATGCGGTCAGTCATTTTCATGATGTAGTGATTAGCAAGGAAGGACAGACAGAAAATGTTTCTCAGTTAATTCATATTCAATATAATGGTAAGAGACTTGAGCCTGATATGAATGAGATTTTTTCCATGTGTAAAATATCTATGCCGGTTGACGCAAAGAGAAATATGATGAATGCTTCTAGCAATTTTGAAATTATACAGGGAATATTAAGAGCTGTCAGAGAAAAAGAAAAAGTAAAATTGCATTGTCCAGGAGTATTTGGAGAAATAGGAGGCTATCCTGTTTTTATTGATGGTACAGGCGATACAGTTCGAGCATATATCGATGAAGAAAGTTTTGACATAAATGAAATGCGTGCAAAGAACAGAGAATCTATCTATCTGGATGGAATTGAGGATGTCAAAGATGGAACATTGTATTTTACAGATGAGCTTGTAGAAAAGACAAAAAAAGTTTTTGGAGTTTCTCTTATGAAAGAAGTGACCTTTCCAACTATTGAAAAAGCAGCACAGTTTTTGATTACAGAAATTATTGAAAAGAACAGGGAGAACTAAAAGAATGAAAAGAGTATATACTTGTTTTTGTACAGATGTGATTCATGAGGGGCATTTAAATATTATAAAAGAGGCCCGAAAATATGGAGATGTGATTGTTGGCGTATTGAGTGACGAGGCGATGGTGCGTTACAATCGTTTTCCGGTGGTCAGCTTTGAAGAACGTGTACAAATGGTTACAGAGATAGAGGGCGTCAGCGATGTAGTAATACAGAAGGATATTATGTATGACCAGATTATAAAGAAGCTGAAACCGGATTATGTGATTCATGGTGACAACTGGAAAACTGGTCCAATGAAGGCAATCAGAGATAATGTTATCTCAGCATTAAAAGAATATGGTGGTGAAATCATAGATGTTCCTTACACATACAATGAAAATGTACGCAGAATTGATGCCAGAATCCAGGAAAAACTGGCGATGCCGGAATACAGACGCAAGCGTTTAAGGCAGTTAATCGGAATGTGTCCAATTGTAAAGACAATTGAGGTTCACAGTGGATTAACCGGATTAATAGCGGAAAAAACTGTAGTAGAGCATAATGGAGAGCTTGACCAGTTTGATGCAATGTGGATTAGTTCTCTGTGTGATTCTACTGCAAAGGGAAAGCCGGATATTGAACTGGTAGATATGACTTCAAGATTTCGGACAATTGATGATGTTATGGAGGTAACAACAAAGCCGATTATTTTCGATGGAGATACCGGTGGATTGACAGAACATTTTGTTTATACCGTTCGGTCTTTGGAACGAATGGGTGTGTCAGCAATTATTATTGAAGATAAAACTGGACTGAAGAAAAATTCATTATTTGGTACAGAGGTAGTTCAGACACAAGATAGTATTGAACATTTCTGTGAGAAAATTACAGCAGGAAAGAAAATTCAATTAACAGACGATTTTATGATTATTGCGAGAATTGAAAGCCTTATTTTAGAACAAGGTATGGAAGATGCCTTGAAACGTGCGTTTGCATATGTAGAGGCGGGAGCAGACGGTATTATGATTCACAGCAGAAAGAAAGACCCAGCAGAAATACTTGAGTTTTGCGATTTATTTAGAGAAAAGAATCAGAATACTCCGATTGTAGTAGTTCCATCGTCGTTTAACTCCATTACAGAGGCGGAATTGGCACAACATGGAGTAAATATTGTAATTTATGCAAATCAGCTTACAAGAAGTGCATTTCCGGCAATGGAACAGACAGCAAAGGACATTTTAAAATATCATCGTGCACAGGAAGTAGATTCAAGATTAATGCCAATCAAAGATATTATTTCATTAATTGAAGAACTTTAAAGATTTATAAGGGAAGGGAGAAAAATATGAACGTTGAAAAATTGGTGGAAGTGACACAGTCTGATTTTTTTACCGGAGTTCCAGATTCACAGTTGAAGGCATTATGTGATTATCTGATGAAGAGATATGGAATTCATCCAAAGCACCACGTGATTGCTGCAAATGAAGGAAATTGTACAGCAATGGCAGCGGGATATTATCTTGCAACAGGAAAGGTGCCCGTAGTGTATATGCAAAACAGCGGAGAAGGAAATATTATTAATCCGGTAGCTTCTCTTTTAAATGATAAGGTATATGCCATACCATGTATTTTTATTATTGGATGGCGCGGAGAACCAGGAGTACATGATGAGCCTCAGCATATTTATCAGGGAGAAGTAACACTTAAACTGCTTGAAGATATGGGAATTTCATCGTTTGTTATAGGCAGAGAAACATCGGAAGAAGAACTTCAAACTGCAATGGACGAATTTAAGAAAAAACTGGCAGCAGGAAAAAATGTAGCATTTGTAATACGCAAGGGTGCACTTTCTTATGAGGAAAAGGTAACTTATCAAAATAATAATATTATGGTGCGGGAAGATGTTATCAGACATATTGTAGATATATCAGAAGAAGAGCCGATTATCTCCACAACAGGAAAGGCCAGTCGGGAGTTGTTTGAAATTCGTGAAGCAAAAAAGCAGAGTCATAAATATGATTTTTTGACTGTTGGTTCTATGGGACATGCTTCTTCAATAGCATTAAGTCTTGCCATACATAAACCTCATACAAAAATTTGGTGTATTGATGGTGATGGTGCACTTCTTATGCATATGGGTTCGATGGCAGTTTTGGGTGGCAATCATCCTGACAATCTGGTACATATAGTGATTAATAATGGAGCACATGAAACGGTAGGAGGAATGCCGACAGTTGCGGGAAATATCGATTTAACTGCTATTGCAAAAGCTTGTGGATATCCATATGCTGTATGTGTAGATAATTTTTTGGATTTGGACAGAGAACTGAAAGAGGCAAAGCAGAGACATACACTCAGTCTGATTGAAGTCAAATGTTCAATCGGGGCAAGAGCTGATTTGGGACGACCAACCACAACAGCTTTGGAAAATAAACAAAACTTTATGGAATATCTGTCTGTTCTGGATTAGAGCATGTTAATAAAGGAGGTATGATATGTATTTATCGGAATTAAGCAGAGACAGAAATAATAATCTTGATATTATGAGATTTCTTGCAGCAATATGCGTTATTATTTCTCACGCGATTCCATTGAGCAAAGGAGAAGAATATGCAGATTTTATCTCGGTATATACATCGGGAAGTTTAAGTATAGGAGGAATCGCTGTAGGGATATTTTTTGTTGCAGGAGGATTTTTAATATCAAAAAGTATGGAAAGAGTAAAAACAGCGAAAGCTTTTTTCTCAGCAAGATGTATTAGAATTTTTCCATCACTTATTTTTGTCACAGTTCTTTCTGTATTTGTATTAGGGCCGGTTTTGACACAGCTTCCACTAGTATCTTATTTTATGGATAAAAATACATATCTGTATTTGATAAATATGATATTGATACCTGTTCATGCTCTGCCGGGAGTTTTTGAGCATAATATATATCCAGAGGTGGTAAATGGACCACTATGGACATTGTCGGTAGAATTTGTATGTTATATATTATGTTTTCTTGCATTTAAGATAGGATTTTTTAATAAAAAAAATTATTTGTGTACTGTACCATTGGCAATAATGATGTGTGTGTTGGTTCTTTATCTAAATAACAGTTTTCTGACATCTGTTATTCGTCCAGTTTTATTGTTTTATATTGGATTTGGAATGTATGTATTGCGTGACCATATTAAGCTATCGGCAAAATATAATTTTTTGGCAATTGTAATATTTGTTCTGCTGCTTGTTATGAAATGTGATTTTTTGGCAATGATATTAATATTTCCATATATTGTATTCTATTTGGGATATGGCTGCAAATATAAATTCAGCAATTTCAGCAGATATGGAGAATTTTCTTATGGAATGTATTTATGGGGATGGCCCATAGGTCAGACAGTTTGTATGCTTGCTGGTGGTCGCATGAACTGGATATTAAATGCGGTGATTGTTTCTGTCATTGCGATTTTATTTGGTATTATCAGCTATTATGCTGTAGATAGAAATGTAAATAAAATATACAAAAAGATTATGACTGTCAAACAATCTTAAAGAAATGGTAGGTACTGCATATGAAAAAAATAGTAATCATACCGGCATTTAATGAGTCGGCAAGTATTGTAAATACAGTAAAGGACATTGAGGAAAATTCCGAGGGATTTGATTATATTATTATTAATGACCGATCTACGGATGACACTCTTGATGTTTGCAGAAAAAACCACTTAAATATACTGGACCTTCCCTTAAACCTTGGGATTGGAGGAGCTGTTCAGACAGGGTACTGGTATGCATATGAAAATGGATATGATATAGCAGTACAATTTGATGGAGATGGGCAGCATGATGCCAAATATCTGAATACAATGGCAGAGCATCTTGTAAAACATAATCTGGATATGGTAATAGGTTCAAGATTTATTACAAATGAAGGTTTTCAGTCATCTGGAGCAAGAAGAATGGGGATTAAATATTTTACATTTCTTATCAAACTGCTGACAGGAAAAAAAATCACAGACCCTACATCGGGTTATAGAATGTGCAACAGAAAAGTAATCAAGCTTTTTTCAAATCAGTATCCAAAAGACTATCCCGAGCCGGAAACTGTGGTTGCACTTATAAAAAGAGGATTGAATGTAGATGAGATACCTGTTGTTATGCGGGCCAGAGAAGAAGGTGTTTCTTCAATTTCACCAAAGAAATCTATTTATTATATGTTTAAGGTGACACTTGCCATATTAATAGAAAAAAGCAGAACAAAATAGAAAGGGGATAAAACATTATGATGACAACCGCTTTAAGAATTTTTATTGCAGTGCTTGATATTTTAGGATTGTTATATATCCTGCAACTGGTCAGAAAAAACAGACTGGATTTAAAATATGCTCTTTCATGGCTTGTAGTATCTATTTTTGTTCTTATTATGGTATTATTTCCAAATCTGATGGAAAAGCTGGCAGAATTTTTGGGAATAGCATCTCCTGTAAATATGATATTTTTTCTGGGATTTATTTTTTCTCTGGCAATTATACTTATTTTGACAGTGGCGTTATCTATTAATGCAGGAAGTGTAAAAAGGCTGAATCAGAAGATTGCAATGCTGGATAAAAGAGTAAGGGAGCTGGAAGAAATGAAAATGCAAGGAGATAAAAATGATGTTTAATAAAAAGCAAAAAATAGTACTTACATTCATTTTGTGGATAATATTTATGATTCCTGTCTGCTTAATAGTGAAAAATTCCGCCATTCAAAAAAACGAGATAGAAAAAGAGGACAAACTTTTTTATATAAAGGATATTGCAGGTCAAAATGGATATGAAATATCAGGAAATGAATTTAAACTAACAGGATATGACCCTGGATTCAGGCTGGAAAATATTAATTCGCAAATAACTACTGTTCATATAATGTTTGATAAGCCTTTAGAAAATAATACAACCATACAGATTTTTTATAAAGCTTTTGGCAAAGAACTTACAGAAGAAAATTCTTTAGTAAAATATCTATATAGAGGCTGTGAAGAGGTAGTTGCAACTATTCCTTCTGATAAATATGAATTGCTTCGATTTGATATAGATGGGAGTTTTTCTTTGAGCTATATTGGTATCAGCAGTAAAGAAGCTGAATTAATTCATCGTGGTACAATTAAAATTTCATTTGTTGCATATCTTGTAGCAGGTGTTTTTCTTGCTATCTTTTTGTTTTTTCTTGTATTTTTATTAAGA
>CAJUDQ010000002.1:136266-145947 GCA_910585215.1 uncultured Lachnospiraceae bacterium
GAAAAAATTCTTTATAAAATAAATTATATTAAGAATGAAAAACAAATTATATATAAGCACAGATTTTCCCTAATTTTTTTTGCAATTTATTTGGCAGTTTTGGCAGGTCTTTTTATTTTGTATAAAAAGGGAATGACCTCTGTTATCCCTAATAGATACGTATTTATTAAGATGGCGGCAGTCCTTTCAGGTTTTTTCTGGATATTAGTACATTTAAAAAAGATGAAACAAAATATAGCTCAGGTAGTTTGTGGAATTATTTTAATTATGGGATTATGTTATGCTATTACCCTTCCAATCGCGACTCAGGTTACAACAGACGATGAGGTACATTATAGAAAAGCAGTGTGCTTGTCACATATTTTCGATGGATATGTGACTGAAGCAGATGAGTATATGTATATGAAAAATGTATTGCCAGACTACAGTCAGAGTAATCTTATGAGTACTAATACAAAACTGAATGAGCTGCATACAAATGGAGTATCTATTAAAATAGATATTGTTCCTTCGGAAATTTATATTGCAATTTCATATATTCCCTCTGCAATTGGCTTGTTGGTTGGAAGAGGTTTGGGTATGACATTTGCACAGATATTCGTATTGGGAAGAATTATGAATGTTTTTGTATATGCGATTTTGATATATTTTGCATTAAAGCATTTAAAATCAGGAAAGTTGATTTTGTCAGTGATTGCACTTTTACCTACTAATATTTTTATGGCTGCTTCTTATGGATATGATGCATGGCTTACAGCATTTACAATTTTTTCTATAGCATACATCATATCGATTATTCAATCTGAAAAGTGTATAGTAAAAAGAAAAGACGTAGTTATTATTATGGCGGGCTTCCTTTTGGGACTGGCTCCAAAAGCAGTATATTTTCCATTGATGGGATTATGTTTTTTGATTCCGGCAAAGAAATTTAAAAATAAAAATGCCTATAGAAATTTTATTATTTGTACGGTTGTTTGTGCCATAGTAGTGTTATCTACATTTATGCTTCCATTTCTTGTGCAGGGACCCGGAAGTGGTGATATGAGAGGAGGTGCAGATGTTAATTCAACAGAACAGGTCAGTTTTATTTTGGAAAACCCGATTGCATATACAAAGATTTTGTTAAACCATATGAAAAGTTATTTGAGTGTTGAAAATCAGAGTAAGTTAATCGGTTCCATGATGTATATGGGAGATTCAAGACATTTTGTTTTGCTGTTTCTTATATTAACTGCTGCTGTTTTTTGTGATAGAAACAGGGAAGATAATTTTGCCAATACTGTCATAAGCAGAATATGGACATTGGTTGTGGTTTTAAGTACAGTTGTATTAATTTCAACGGCATTATATGTATCTTTTACAGCTGTTGGAAGCGATGTAATTAGTGGATGTCAGCAACGTTATTTAATGCCGCTTCTGTATCCGGTTTGTTATTTTGTGTTTAATATCAAAATAGAAAATAAATCCAATATAAATATTTTATATACTTTGGAAATTGTGCTATTGTTTTTTATATTAATATCAGGGGCCGAGGAGCAGTGGATAAATTTTTATGTAAAATAAGTTAGTGGTAAATAGGAAGTAAGAAGTACAAAGAGAATAGCAGTTTTTAAAAAATGAAATACATTAATTTATTATATCATACATTGACAAACTTTTATAAAAAGTATTTTTTTAGAATAAAATTGATAATTGTATGTGATTGAACAACAATTGTAAAAAGGAATAAGAAAAAATGAAAAAAATAATTTTGTTGATTCTGTTTGTGTGCGTTACATGTTTATGGGGATGTGTAATGAAAAAAGAAAAAGAAGTTGTTGTTGTTCCAGTTTCTAATATAATGTTTAAAAAAGATAATCTATATAATGGAGATGCAAAATTTCTTAATAATCAGTATGTTGTTACACAGATAGGAGGAAAATTAGCTTTTATTAATCCTCACGGAGAAATTGTAAAATTGCATAAAGAAGTAAATGTTAATTGGTGTGATGTTGATAGGGAAAATAGAATTCTTGTATATGGAAATCTTGAAAAAAAAATTGGAATTTGTAGGTTTGATGAAGAATTCAATATTCTTTCAAATGAAACTATTATAGAGATTCAGGAAGACTTGGGAATTGATCCGTCTATTTGTAAAGTAGATGATAAATATTATATTACAGTTACACATATTACTGGAAATATAAATAATGCAGATATTCAGCAGGAAAATGGCAATTATTCAATTAGAATGTATTTTTCTGAAGATTTAAAAAATTGGACAGAGATATCAAAAGTAATAGAAGCAAAACAGAATCTTGAAGATATTGACTTAAATTATTATAATGACAAATTCTTTCTTACTTATGAGAAAGAATCTTATGATAAGGCAAATTCTTCTATTAATTTGCTGGTTTCAAATGATAATGGAAAGAGCTGGGAACAAAATATGGTTTTGATAGAAGAAAATGCTGATAATGAACCAGCGGTATTTGAATATTTCAATCATAAATTTTATTTGTATTATAGTAGTGACATAGAAAATCTAGGAACTTCATATGAAGGAGCAAAAATATATATGCAGGAATATAATGAGAATTTGCAGTGTATAGGTAATCCTATAGAAATTCCTCTTCAAAATAATATAGGAAATTTGTTGTATGATGTTGAAAAAAAAGAAAACGACCTATATTGTCTGTTTACTCAAAAATATATTACAGAATCAAATTTTATTTTGGAAAAAACAGTATTTCCAATTTATGAAAGAGGATAGAAAGTTCTTAGACAACAAAATGAAATCTTTCTAAAACTTAAAATATGTTGTTAAATTTTGGATTTAGTGGTATACTCTTAACAATTACTCAATAATAACAGCAAACAGTTCCTTTTTGATTGGTCGGGAATGAATTGTTGAACACAGATATGAAAGCAAACAAGTATAAAAATATGAGAGGTAAAACATGAAAGGTATTATTTTAGCGGGCGGTTCAGGAACTCGTCTTTATCCATTGACAAAGGCAATCTCAAAACAGATTATGCCGATTTATGACAAACCGATGATTTATTATCCACTGTCAACGCTTATGCTTGCAGGGATTCGGGAGATTTTGATTATTTCTACTCCAAGAGACCTGCCGGTATTTGAAGCCCTGCTTGGTGATGGTTCACAGCTTGGCATGGATATTCAGTATGCGATTCAGGAAACTCCAAGAGGACTTGCCGATGCGTTTATTGTCGGTGAGAAATTTATAGGAAGCGACAATGTAGCGCTTGTATTGGGAGACAATATATTCTATGGACAGAGCTTTTCAAGAGTATTAAAGCATGCTGCGGAAAGAAAAACCGGAGCAACCATTTTCGGTTATTATGTAAAGGACCCAAGAGAATATGGGGTTGTGGAATTTAATGAGGAGGGAACAGCACTTTCAATTGAAGAAAAACCAGAGCATCCAAAGTCAAATTATGCAGTACCGGGACTGTATTTTTACGACAATGATGTTGTAGAGATTGCAAAAAATGTAAAACCGTCAGCCAGAGGTGAAATAGAAATCACATCTGTAAATAATGAGTATCTGAAAAGAGGGACTCTTCATGTTGAAACGCTGGGCCGTGGCTTTGCATGGCTGGATACCGGAAATCATGACATGCTTCTTGCAGCGGCGGATTTTGTGTCTGCATTCCAGAAAAGACAGGGATTATATATTTCATGTATTGAAGAAATTGCATATAAGCGGGGGTTTATCGATAAAGAACAGCTGTTAAAGCTGGCAGAACCTCTTATGAAGACAGAATATGGTCAATATCTTGTGGATGTTGCAAATGGATTATAAATAAAGTATAGGTAATGTGTTTATAATATTAGATATACAAAAATAACCAAAAGACAAAATAGAATAGAAAAGATATAAGTTATAACAGGAAACTTATAACAGGAAACTTATTATTACAGAAAGGATTGAAAGATAATGGGAAAGATAGCAGTGGAAACATGTGAAATTGAAGGATTAAAAATCATCACTCCTGCCGTATTCGGTGATGAGAGGGGATATTTTATGGAAACTTATAATTATAATGATTATAAGGCGGCAGGCATAGATATGGAGTTTGTACAGGACAATCAGTCCAGTTCAAAGAAAGGCGTCTTGAGAGGACTTCATTTTCAGATAAATTTTCCGCAGGATAAGCTTGTGAGAGTGGTCAGCGGAGAAGTGTTTGATGTGGCTGTGGATTTAAGACCGGATTCCAAGACATATGGAAAATGGTACGGAGTTGTTCTGTCGGCAGAAAATAAAAAACAGTTTTTTATTCCCAAGAATTTTGCACATGGTTTTGTGGTGTTATCCGACTATGCTGAATTTGCATATAAATGTACAGACTTCTATCATCCAAATGATGAGGGGGGCTTGAAGTGGGATGACCCTGATGTTGGGGTTGACTGGCCGATGCCAGAAGGAATGACAAGGGATGAGCTGATTATTGCAGAAAAAGATCAGAAATGGGGCGGAATAAAAGAACTGAAACAGTAGTCAGGAGCAGACATGAAGATTTTTTCAAATATAATAAAAAACAGAAAATTAGCGGTATATCTGGCAAAAAATGATATGAAGAACAAATTTGCAGGCTCCTATCTGGGAATATTCTGGGCGTTTGTCCAGCCGGTAATTACAATTCTTCTATACTGGTTTGTCTTTCAGATAGGGCTTAGAAGTCAGGATGTGGCGGATGTGCCATTTGTTCTGTGGCTTATGGCGGGTCTGATTCCCTGGTTCTTTTTTCAGGATGCAGTGTTAAATGCTACAAACAGCTTTACGGAATACAGTTATCTGGTTAAGAAGGTCGTATTTAATATTGATATACTTCCAGTAGTAAAGATTATTTCTGCTCTGTTTATTCATATCTTTTTTCTGCTGGTGCTGGTGGATATCTATACGATATTTGGATATTTCCCGGGTGTGGTTGTCATTCAGCTTTTGTACTATTCCTTTGGAATGATTATGCTGTCTCTTGGCATTGTATATTTCACTTCTGCAGCAGCAGTATTTTTTAAAGATACTTCACAGATAGCGGGGGTTTTCATGCAGATAGGTGTATGGATTACCCCGATTATGTGGAATATAGACGGAATGAATTTGAGTGAAAATTTAAAGATTATATTTAAAGTAAATCCCATGTATTATATTGTGCGGGGATACAGAGATACGCTGATTTATGGCAAGACCTTTATGGATATGCCATATCTGACGCTTTATTTCTGGGTTGTGGTTCTTGTTTTTCTGGCAGCAGGGACTGCCTTTTATAAGAGATTGAAACCTCATTTTGCAGATTCCTTATAGAAAATGATAGAAGAATCACAAAGGAATTGTGGCAGACAAAAATGGAGACAATTATGACTGAATTGGCAATAAATGTAAAGAATATAAAAAAGACCTATAAGCTTTATGATAAACCTTCCCTGCGGATAAGAGAAGCATTCAGTCTTTCAGGCAGGAAATATCACAAAGAATTTCATGCACTGAAAGATATTTCTTTTGAAGTAGAAAAAGGAGAAATGCTTGGGATTATCGGAAAAAACGGAGCAGGAAAGTCCACTCTGTTAAAGATAATTACCGGAGTGCTGACTCCGACCGAGGGAAGCGTGGAAATAAGCGGAAAGGTTTCCGCGCTGCTTGAACTTGGAGCAGGATTCAATCCCGAATATACAGGAATTGAAAATATTTATCTAAATGGTTCTATGATTGGATATACGGAAAAGGAAATGGATACAAAGATAGATGATATTATTCAGTTTGCAGATATTGGGGATTTTATTTATCAACCGGTAAAGTCTTATTCAAGTGGTATGTTTGCAAGGCTTGCATTTGCGGTGTCCATCAATGTTGAGCCGGATATTTTGATTGTAGATGAGGCATTGTCAGTAGGCGATGTGTTTTTTCAGGCGAAATGCTATAAAAAGCTGAATGATTTAAAGAACAGCGGAAAGACGATTCTATTTGTCACGCATGATATGGGAAGCGTGATTAAATACTGTAACAGAGCGATATTGATTAATGATGGAGTCATTGCAGCAGAGGGGGAACCGGCGAAGATTGTAGATATTTATAAAAAGGTTCTGGTTGGTCAGTATGACACAGGAAACGAAGAGGAAATTAGCAAAAGGGAAATAGATAAAAAAGAAATGGATGACGCAATAGATGACAATATTACCAGTAAAGTTCATAATATTGTCGAACCTTCCGGCATGTGGAAGGATTATATGCTGATAAATCCAAACAGTCAGATATATGGCGATAAAAGAGCTGAAATTATAGATTTTGGAATATTTGATGAGAATGGAGAAATAAATAATACTATCAGTAAAATGCGTCTGTTTTCTGTAAAAATGAAGGTAAAATTTCATGAGACAATAGAAAATCCCATTTTTGCATTCAGTATCAAGGATACAAAGGGAACAGAGCTTACAGGAACCAATACCATTATTGAAGATATCGATACAGGGATTGTAAAGGCAGGAGAGGAAATCATTATAGAATTCAGACAGATTATGAGAATACAGGGGGGACAGTATCTTCTTCTGCTTGGATGCACAGGATATCAGGGTGATAATCTTGTGGTATACAACCGATTGTATGATATCTGCTGTATCACTATTATATCAGACAAAACTACTGTTGGATATTTTGATATGGATTCCACTGTGGATTACAGGCATATTTAATTGCCGGAAAATGAAAGGCGAGGAAAACAATGGCTAAATTACGAAAAGTTGCACAGGCGGTAAAGACTTGCGTAAAGGAACCCAAATATATAAAAAAAGGCATTAATTATGTCTATCAGAATGGTTTATCGGGACTGAAGGGAAAAATTGGCAGTACAATCAATACAGATGAGCCGGTCCCTGTACAGATGCAGGAAGACAGCAGTCCGGATAAAAAATATAACAGTAATATTAAATTTTCTATTGTAATGCCAGTATATAATGTAGAAATAAAATGGCTGGAAAAGGCAATTCAATCTGTAAAAAATCAGAATTACGTAAACTGGGAGCTGTGTATTGCAGATGACTGTTCTACTAAAAAAGAGGTAAGAGAGTATTTAAGCAAGATTCATGAGGATAAAATAAAAATCGTACTTTTGGAAAAAAACGGGGGTATTTCAGTCGCCAGCAATGAAGCGGCAAAGCTTGCTACTGGAGACTATATTGTTTTGATGGACAATGATGACGAAATTACCTATGATGCCTTATACGAATTTCTGCGTGCTGTAAAGGAAAAAAATGCAGATGTCATTTACAGTGACCAAAATATTATTGATGTCAATGGTGTGGGAAGGGAACCATTACATAAACCGGACTGGTCACCGGAACTTTTTTTAAGCCAAATGTATCTTGGACATCTTGTAGGTTTTCGAAGAGAGCTGTTCATAGAAGTTGGAGGCTTTCGAAGTGAATTTAATGGAAGTCAGGATTATGATTTATTGCTTCGAATTACAGAAAAGGCAGAGAGAGTTGAACATGTATCAAAAGTTTTGTATGGATGGAGAGATATTCCGTCTTCTACAGCGACAAACCCGGAGGCAAAGCCATATGCGCAGACTGCCGGTTTAAAAGCGATTCAAGAGCATCTTGACCGCACGCTGGGAGCAGGCAGGGCGAAAGCAAATGAGACAGAGGATTTATTCGTATATGATGTAAGATATTCGTTGGAAACAAAACCTCTGGTATCTGTGATTATACCGACAAAGGACCATGTGGATTTGCTTGAGAATCTGTTAAACAGTATTTATAAAAAAACAGCCTATGAAAATTTTGAACTTCTTATTTTGAATAATAATTCTGAAGAGAAAAAGAGTTTTGATTATTTTGAAAAAATACAGAAAGAACATCAAAATATAAGAGTAATCGAAGCATCGTATCCATTTAACTGGTCTGCTTTAAATAATCATGGTATTCGCGAAGCCAAAGGCGATGTCTATATTTTTATGAATAATGATATGGAGATTTTAACAAAAGACTGGATGGAGCGCCTTGTAGAGAAGGCAGTTTTACCCGAAACAGGTATTGTAGGTGGTCTGCTTCTGTATGAGGACAATACGATTCAGCATGCCGGTGTGGTAGTTGGCATCTGTGGATATGCAGACCATATTTATAAAGGATGCAAGCCGGTGCATTATGGTTCTCCGTTTATTTCTCCGATGGTCACAAGAAATGTAATGGCGTGTACTGGAGCATTGATGGCTGTTTCCAGAAAAACAATCGAATTTATCGGTGACTTTGATGATGAATTTATTATCTGCGGCAGTGATGTGGAAATCTGTATTCGAGCATATAACAAAGGGCTTAGAAATATCTATGACCCTCATGTCAGATTATATCATTATGAATCAAAGAGCAGAGACAGCTATATTCCTGAGATTGATTTTGAGATGTCGGAGTTTGCCTACCGTACCTGTAAGGAAGAGGGAGACCCATATTATAATAAATGTCTGGATTATTCCAAACTAATTCCCACAGAAACATCAAACATACAGTTTGTAAAACCGGAAAGCGACATTATGAAATATATAAATATGCAGGGGAACAATACCATGATGAAAGATAGCGATGTTGAAGTAGCTGAAATATTACAATACAATTTCAGAAAAAGTAAATTTGAGGAACCAAGGCTGAATCTTCTGGTTCCATCTGTCAATCCGGAGCATGTATTTGGTGGAATATCTACAGCACTGAAGTTCTTTGAGGAATTGACAGAGCAGTCGGGTTATGCCAGCAGAATTATTCTGACCGATGCGCTTCCATCAAGAGAAGCCATTCGAAAATATGGTGAAAAATACCGGTATGTCCGGTGTACGAAAGACTGTGATGCAAGACATCAGCTTGTGCCGTACAGTGACAGATGGCAGAGAAGCATACCTGTTTCTTCAAAGGATATTTTTGTATTTACAGGATGGTGGACAGCATACTGTACACAGGAGGCATATCTTAAATTTGAGCAGGAACAAAATATTGCACCAAATCCGTTTATTTATTTTATTCAGGATTATGAGCCAGGTTTTTATCCATGGTCGACCAGATATCTTCTGGCAGATTCCACCTATCGAAGTGACCGAAAACAGATTGCCGTATTTAACAGCGGATTGTTATATGAATTTTTCAGGGAAAATAAATATGCTTTTTACAGAGAATATGCTTTTGAACCGGTGTTAAATGCAGGTTTGAAAAAAGAATTGTCAGAGCATGCAGGTGAAACAGTAAATAAAAAAAGGCAGATTCTTGTCTATGGAAGGCCATCTGTTGACAGAAATGCGTTTTCACTGGTAGTGTCAAGCCTGAAGAAGCTTGTAGAAAGAATGGATTCGGCAGAGAACTGGGAGTTTGTATCCGCAGGCGAGTATCATGACAAGGTAAATATTGGAAAAGGAAAGAGCCTTACTTCTGTCGGAAAGGTAACGATTGAAGAGTATGCAAGGCTTATGATGGAAAGCTATGCGGGAATTTCATTGATGTCCTCTCCACATCCAAGCTATCCACCGCTTGAAATGTCAGAATTTGGGGTAAGGGTGATTACAAATAATTATGCAAACAAGGATTTGTCTGTTTTTAATAAAAATATTACCTCGGTAAGTAATGTAAGTCCTGATAACATCGCCATGCAGCTTGAAAAAATATGTAAAGACTATACTGCAGACTATCGACTTGAAGTGCTC
>CAJUDQ010000002.1:145957-147436 GCA_910585215.1 uncultured Lachnospiraceae bacterium
AGAAAATAATCATGTATTTTCTTTTATAGATAAGATACTGGAAGATTTGAAGCTTTCATAATAGTGAAAGTGACAGGACGGTCACAGAGTATTCCTGCTGAAGGAATAAAAATGGAGAGATAGGAGTATATCAAATGGAAAAAATCGGAAATGTAATAATTGATGATGTGTTTTATTCCGGTACAGATGAGTACAGTGACGGAAGTATTGAAAATGAGCTGTTGGAGTATGTACAGAAATATGAAGATGAAATGGAAATATTGAAATTGGATAATCGCTGGCCGATTCTTTATCATATTTCACCTGTGAGAAAAAATATTCTGGAGTGGTATGAATTTAAAAAAGGGGCAGAAGTCCTAGAAGTGGGAGCAGGCTGTGGTGCTGTCACAGGAGCAATTTGTGAAAAGGCAAAAACGGTAACAGGCATTGAGCTGTCTCTGAAACGCTCTCTGATTAATGCTTATCGAAATAAAAGATATGACAATTTAAAGATTATGGTGGGGAACTTTAATGATATCCGGCTGGAGCAGAAATATGATTATATTACTCTGATTGGTGTTTTTGAGTATGCAGCATATTATACTCCGGCAGAAAATCCGTTTATTGAATTTTTAACGAAATTAAAGCACGCATTAAAGGAAAATGGAAAGCTTCTGATTGCCATTGAGAATAAATTTGGACTGAAATACTGGGCAGGAAGCGCAGAAGACCACACAGCGCATTATTTTGATGGAATTATGGGATATACGCATACAGGGGCAAAGGTAAGAACCTTCTCCAAGGATGAACTGATTCAGATTATAACAGAAGCGGGATTTTCCGGCTGGAAATTTTATTATCCTTTTCCCGACTATAAATTTGCGCAGCAGATTTTTTCGGATAACTACCTGCCAGATAAAAATGAGATTGTATGCAGTCTTGACAGTTTTGATAATGACAGATTGAGATTGTTTGATGAAACGGCTGCGTTTAAAAATATTATAGAAGCAGGCAAATTTGATTTTTTTGCAAACTCATATTTTATTGAGATTGAAAATGAACGGAGATGAAATATGGAAAAAATATATTCAAAATTTGTAAAAGAACGAAAAAAAGAATTTCAGATAGAGACTGCTATATGGGAGGATAAGAACAGAAGGTTTATAACAAAAAGAAATCTGCATGGAGAAGGCGAACGGCATATACAAAATATATATGATACTTTTTTAATGTATCAGGATAAACAGATATTGTGTGTAGCATCTTTGAATGAAAATGTAATTTCATTTGAGTATATTTCTGGCAGAACATTAGAGGAAGTCTTTTTGGAAGCAGTCAGGTCAGGAAAAAGAGAAAAGGTTTTGGAGACAGTGCAAAAATATGAGGAGATTTTGTCTTTGCTTTGCAGTGAAAAAGAACAGGCGGATATCAGTCAGGAAACAGGCTTTACAGAAGTAAGATCGGAAGAGCACACGTCTGAACTCCAGTCACTCCGGAGAA
>CAJUDQ010000003.1:0-96795 GCA_910585215.1 uncultured Lachnospiraceae bacterium
GTACTGGTTAGCCGATACACTTCGGCAGGTAGCTAGAATCCCCTACCCTTTAGGCCTTAACTTGACCCACATTTGTGAAACTGCACAAAAGCTAGAAAATATTACATGCAATAAGACTTGAAAATTGTTTTAATTCTGTTTTTAGAAGCATTTTTTAATCATATATTGTGCAAGATTACAATGGATTTTGAGATGTGGGTCAAGTTAAGACCCTTTAGGCATGGGGAGTGTCAATTATACAAGTTCACTCATTTATATTATATTTATAATACATGTTTTTCTACTAATTGTCAATAAATATATTAAAATTTTATATTATTTAGCCATAAACAAAATTTATAATTTCTATCCTAAAATAATTTTTCTTATATAAAAAATAACACAATCTCCCGCTTTTATGGAAATTGTGTTATTCTTGTAAACAATTTTTCTTATTCTGTTCGAAGCGCTACCACAGGGTCTTTTTTAGATGCCATTCTCGATGGTACAAGGCCTGCAATAAAGGTAAGGAACATGCTGATTAACACAAGCACTACTCCCGCCTTCCATGGAAGATTTGCAATATTATTAATATCAAATCCATTTTTCACTGCTACATTAATCGGAACACAGATTAAAAGTGATACTCCAATACCAATCACACCTGCTACAAATCCCTCGATTAATGTTTCTGCATTAAACACTCTCGAAATATCTTTCTTTGAAGCTCCCACTGCTCTCAAAATACCGATTTCCTTGGTTCTTTCCAATACGGAAATATAAGTGATAATCGCTATCATAATCGAAGACACAATTAACGATATCGAGACAAATCCAATCAGAATGTAACTGATTGCATTGATAATCGTTGTTACAGAGGAAAGCATCATTCCTATATAATCGGTATAGGTAATGGCATCTTCTTCTGCTACAGAATTGTTATACTTGTCAATAATATCTGATATTTTATCTTTTGCCTCAAAATCTTTTGGATAAATATTAATCAAACTCGGTTTGTCAAGTGAAGCCACGCCCAGAATATTCAGATTGCCGGCATAGGTATTTTTTGTTTCCTTTGGCTGAAACAATACAGAAACTGCCGGATGGTCACTTACAATCTGCATCAGTACCGTTTCCTGTGCCAATCCCTGTGCTGCAAGTGTTCCCATCTCTGTCTGTATAGCTGCAAATTCTTCCTGCGTCAGAACATTTTCTGCAACAAGCCCCTGCAATCCCTGCATAAAACCTTCCTGTGTAAATTCGGCTCCTGTTTCTTCTTCCTCATCCGAGAGAAAAGGCGCTCCTGTAAAGATATCTGTGGTCTCATCTGCTTTCTGCTCCTTTACAATTTCCGAAGCATTAATTTCCGTAATTAAATGTTCCATAAGAGCCGGCGTATAAAAAATTGTTCCTGTCTCATGTACCTCATTATCATCCTTTGGTTTGATAATACCCACAACTTTTAATTCCTTTGCACTGGCAAGCTTATTTCTCATATATAATACATCATCCCGTTTATCTGTCCAGATACCATTTTCCTTTTCAAAATAATCTGTATTTAATAACAGTTTAAATTTCAGATTCATAATATCTTCATAAGAATAATTTGTCTGTTCTGCCTTTTCTATCTGATTGCCCTGATAAATCTCCTGCATAATTTCTTTTAATTCATTGATATCAAGGATTCCCAATGCATACAGGCAATAATCGCTGACCTGATTATTTTCATCCATTGCTATTACAATTTCATCGTAGGAAGAAGGAAGCCTTCCTTCCACTACATTATAGCTTGCGGAAATAATATTGTCATTTTCGGACAGCTCTTTCCATACATCTGTACCTGTATTTCCTACAGAAAAGCTGTTCATCAGAGAAGCTCCCTCACTGTTATCTGTTCCCATCAGTCCACCCATACCGATTTCATTAAATACCTGACTTGGATTGACCTGCGTTACTCCTTCAGAAGTATCCGCCTTGTAGATATTAAGCTGCGTGGAATAACGATAGCTTATGTCTGTTGTCAAATCCTTGATTCCATTGGATTCATCTTCAATATACTCCATAAAAGCCTGAAGATTATTTGTCTTTGTCTCCTGCATCATGGTTTCAAGCATATTTGACATAATGTTGTTGGAATAAATATGGTTTTCCTCCTGATTTTTCACAGAATCTTCTCCGTCCATATGAATCCCCATCATCATTGACATCATACTGCTCATATCCATTGTCGTTTCCTGAATACTGATTGGATAACTGGATAATGCCTCTTCCTCTGTCTTTGTAATATAGTTCTGTACACCGTTTGACAGAGCAAGAATCAGTGCAATACCGATAATTCCGATAGAGCCTGCAAAGGCAGTCAAAATTGTTCGCCCTTTTTTTGTCATCAGATTGTTTAAGCTCAATGACAGTGCAGTTAAAAATGACATGGATGCCTTTTTCTTTTTTGTCTCCTGTTTTACAACAACTTCGCCCTCAGGATGATATGGATTAGAATCATCTATCACTTTCCCGTCAAGAAGCTTGATAATTCTTGAAGAATATTCCTTGGCAAGCTCAGGATTATGTGTAACCATAATAATCAGCTTATCCTTGGATATTTCTCTTAAAATATCCATAACCTGAATACTGGTTTCTGTATCCAGTGCTCCAGTCGGCTCATCTGCCAGAATAATATCAGGGTCGTTGACCAGAGCTCTTGCAATTGCAACACGCTGCATCTGTCCACCCGACATCTGATTTGGACGTTTATGAATCTGGTCGCCAAGACCTACTTTTTTGAGTGCTTCTATGGCGCGTTCTCTTCGTTCGCTCTTTGATACACCGGAAAGAGTCAGAGCAATCTCCACATTTGACAGTACAGACTGATGTGGAATCAGATTATAACTCTGGAATACAAATCCTATGGAATGATTTCTATAAGTATCCCAATCTTTATCTTTAAACTGTTTAGTTGACTTCCCATTAATAATCAAATCGCCACTGGTATACTGGTCAAGTCCTCCCACAATATTCAACGTTGTCGTTTTTCCGCATCCCGACTGTCCGAGTATGGCTACAAATTCATGCTCTCTGAAATCGATGCTTATTCCTTTTAATGCCTGAACCTTTGTGTCACCGGAACGATATTCCTTGACAATATTTTTCAAACTAAGCATATTTAATTCCTTTCCTTTGATAATTCCTTTTACAATCAACCTTTATCATGTAATTTGTCTGAAACTGACTGTGCTGATTGCTTTAATATTATTTACTGCAATTACTATTACAGATATAAAGTCTAACAAATTCTTCCATAGACGTCAATAAAATAAATCTAAATAAACAATTAACAAATACCCTGTCGCTACTTCTTTATCTTATTAAAAAAACAATTGACATTTTTTCTATTATCCTTTATAATCAGATATTGTTCAGGCTTCCATAGTTCAAAGGTAAAACAGGTCACTCGTAATGTCCAGTTGCCGGTTCGATTCCGACTGGAAGCTTTTAAAATAGTTCATAAAAAATCATCGCTTTGAATGTTTTTAGATTCAAAGCGATGATTTTTTATTTTTCAGTAAACATATGGTTCATAATAAACATACCCTACAAAATATATTTTATGAGATTGTCAAGAGCATTCGTGGCTTTAATCATGAGAGGTTCCATTTTGACTGCATAACCTTATCAAACAGTTAATAACAGACAATAATCCCTCCATCACATGCATACATGGAAGATACCCCCGCTGTATCTGCGATAATGACATCCTTAAATTTTTTCAGCTTCAGAATCTCTTCCTTTACCCATTCTGCACGCTGACGGCAGTTTACATGGCTGATAGCCAGTATCCTTTCCTGTGCATCCTTTGTTGTATTTGCAATATACTGCACAAGCTTCAAGAGAGCCTTCTCCATGCCTCTTGCCTGGTCAAGTTTTGCAATTGTCCCTTCTGTTGTACCATACATAATAGGCTTAATATTTAACACTGATGCAATAACGGCAGTCAATCCCGTTAATCTTCCGTTTTTTCTGAGAGTTTCAAGAGATTCGATGACAAAGAAAGTGCTTCTTCCTGTTCTGAACTTTGTCACCTCCTGAACAATTTCTTCAAAAGACCTTCCTTCCTCAGCATACTGAATAATTTTCAAAACCATCAGCGTTTCTCCTACGGAAGCAGAACAGGAGTCAAAAACATGGATTTTCTTTTTATCGTTTGGATGCTCCTCATAATACATATTTTTTCCTACCTCGGCGCTGTTGTAAGAACCACTTAAATTTGAAGATAACGTAACAACAAAGACACAGTCATAATCTCCCTCATATGCCTGACGATATCTTTCCGGCGACGGACAGGAGGATTTTGGCTCCTCTGTGGCTCTGCTTACCTTTTCCAAAAAGCTTTTCTGATTAAATGTACTGTCATCCACAATATCTTCCCCATTTACAGTCAAAGTAAGCGGGATTAATTCCACTTTTTCACGATACTCAAACTTATCATTTAAATCACAGCAACTGTCGGCAACTATTTTAAAATTCATCTTTTTTCCTTCTTTCTTCTTATTGAACAATCAACCTTTTGCAGGTTTATTGTATGACCTTTTAATTACTATTATTTCCTTCATCATGATTTCAAGATGTAGTTTTCATTACTAGATAATACCATTTCAAACTACACTTTGTCAATATGTGTAAGAAAGAATTCTGACTTTTTCCTTCGAAGCTTCACAATGTAAAAAGTTTATGATACAATGTCATCAAACGAAACTTGATGACGTATCATAAAATTTTGAAAGGAGCATTTACTATGGAATGGCCAATACATATTGTTGCTGCTGGAGGATATGTGTTTGACAGAAAAGGAAATATTCTGCTTGTAAAGACACATAACCGTGGATGGGACTGCACCGGAGGGCAGATTGAGGAAGGAGAAGACTTAGAATATGGCTAAAAGAACAAATGATTTAATACTGCCTTAATTTTGCAGTACAAAAAAACTCCTGAAAACCGGACAGATTTTTATTTAATTCTCTGTACAGATTTTCCCTTCTGTCTTCTTTTACAGGAAACTCCTTTCTGCACTGCTGCACGATTTCTGCCTTTATATCTGCATAGAGAAGCGTAGATTCTGATTCGGAATTTTTTTCTTTATAATCAATTCTTTTTCCATATGGGTCAAAGGCCATTGAACTCATCGGATAATACAGGCCGTTTCCTTCGCCTTTTCTGTTTATTCCGACAATATAGCACTGATTTTCAATCGCTCTTGCCTGAAGCAGAGTTTTCCAGTGTTCGATTCTGCTTTCCGGCCAGTTTGCTATCACACAGATTAATTCATTTTTTCTGGAACTTATCTGAAAAACTTCCGGAAAGCGCAAATCATAACAGATAAAGCCTCCCACACATATATCATGAATACAGGCATATACAATACTGTCTCCACCACAGTAATGCATGCTTTCTTCTCCATAAGAAAAAGGATGTATTTTTGCATATTTCATCAGTATTTCTTTTCCGTCTGTCAACTCAAGCATATTATAATAATTGTTCTCTTTTTCCTCTATATAACCAAACAAAATCGCAATACCATAGTTTTCAGAAAGAGCCTGAAAAAATTCTTCTGACCTCTCAGATTCTTTGCGGACAGTTTCCCTGCTGCCATCTGTCTGTATTAAACTGTGTTCTCCATATTTTTCCGGATTCATGGTAAAACCTGTAAGCGTCATCTCTGGAAAAATAATAAGCTCTGCCTGATGCATGGCGGCTTCTCTTACAAGCTGTTCACAAACAGCTTTATTTTTTTCTTTTTCTTCCCATATAATATCTACCTGAGTCAATGCTATTTTCATACCAGTTCTCCTGTCATTTTCAAATATGCAAAATTTAATAAGTTCTAATTGTATCTGCCTCTGTATCGTCTGTATTTTCAATGGATTTTATGACAACATAAAATCCATTTGCATTATCTATCTTTACATAAACTCTGTCTCCCTGTTTGTGTCCCAGTATTGCTTTCCCAATCGGGGATTCAATACTGATTCTTCCATCCAGAGAATCTCCTCTGATAGAGGTGACAAGTTTATACACCTCTATTTCATCGTCTTCCTCAAAGTAAATCTCCACTGTATTATTTATACCCACCTCGTCTTCCTTTGATTCATCAGATATAATTCTTGCTGTTTTCAACATTTTTTCAAGATAGCGTATTCTGCTCTCATTTTTATTTTTATCCCTTTTTGCTGCATAATATTCAAAATTTTCACTTAAATCTCCCTGTTCTCTTGCCACCTTTACCGCTTCGATAGCTTCTCTTCGAACTACTGTACTTCTGTGTGTAATCTCTGCCTGAATTTTTTCAACATCTTTCTTTGTCAATTCCTGTGCCATATCGTTTCCTCATTTTCATTTTATTTTCTGCCCTGCCTGGTCACGCTTTTTTATTTTTATATCACGAAGCCATATCTTTGTTTTATTTACCTCAATTTCCGGATTGTCTCCCGCATCTGTCACATAAACTCTGACAATCATATCATCCTTTATAAGCTTTATGCCTCTAACACCGATAGCACTCTTCTTTTTCTCCGGAACTTCCATAACAGGAAAACGGAGAAGATATCCTTTTTCTGTCTGTAATGTTACAATACTGTTTATTGACAGCTCTGCCAAATGTTCTTCCAAAGTCAAAATCTCCCCAGCGTCCTGAACAATATCGAAATCTGTATTCCTTTCTGAAAAAATATCCATATCCTCACCAAAACCGCCGGATAACATCATATTACTTTCCGCCTCTGACATACAGCTCTGAGCGTCAGGATTGAGTACTTCTATACTGACAATCACATCTCCCTCACTCAGCTTCGTAGAAGCTACGGTTCTTTTTGATACTTCAAATTCCGAAGCATCCACAAGTTTCATCATGGCCTGTCTTGTGGTAAATAACAGTTTTTTCTGTTTTATTTCTGCTGCTGCACATAAAAACACAATATTTTCTCCGCTGCTGTTATAATTTCCAAGATTATCGAGAGGAACTCCCTTATCTCGAAACCTTTTTACCGGTATATCCAGTGCCTTAATCTGATGAAGATTTCCATTGTCCGTAAATACGCATATTTTGTCTGTATTCATACAGGAAACTACATATTTATTTTCGCTCTCTACTGTCTCACGATTACGCTCATAGCTTGTCATGTCAATCAGCTTTGCATAACCAAAACGGTCCATTACAAACATATTTTCCGTCTCTGTTATCTGTTCTTCCACATAGACTGCCACAGCTCCATTTTCGACAGAGGTCCTTCTGTCCACTGCATATTCCTTTTTGATTTTTAACAAATCCTTTTTGATTACCTTCATCATGGATTTCGGATTATTTAAGATATCTTCATATTCCGCAATTCTTTTCAAAAGCTCGTTATATTCTTTTTCCAGAGCCAGAATTTCCAGACCGATTAACCGGTAAAGTCTCAGTTCAAGAATTGCCTGTGCCTGCTTTTCGGTAAAATTGAGCTGCGAGGCATAGAGTCTGGATTCCGGATTTTTAAATTTTATTTTTTCCGTGTTTCCCTCTGTCAGACAAAGCTTTGCATCTTTGAGACTTGTAGAACCGCGCAGTATTTCTATAATTAAATCAATAATATTGCATGCCTTGATTAATCCCTCTTTTATTTCCTTCTGCTCTAAATCTTTTTTGAGCAGATACTGATATTTCCTTGAAGTAAGCTCAAGCTGAAAATTTACATTATGGGCAATAATATTTTTTAATCCCAGTGTCTCTGGTCTTTTATCCACAATGGCAAGCATATTTACCCCAAAGGTATCTTCAAGCTTTGTCTTTTTATAAAGAATATTTTTTATTTTCTCTATATCAGCATTTTTTTTCAGCTCAAGTGCAATTCGGATGCCTTCCTTTGAGGATTCATTTGAAACATCTGTCACATCATTTAATTTTTTATTTTCAATCAATTCACAGATATCGGCAATAAATTTACCGATTCCTGCCCCTATCATAGTATATGGAATCTCGGTGATAATCAGTCTGTCCTTGTCGCTCTTCCGTTTTCCCTCTTCAAATTCTGTTCGTCCACGCAGCTTTATTTTTCCGACACCGGTTTCATAAATATTTAATAAATCACTTTTATTAATCACAATTCCCCCGCTTGGAAAATCTGGTCCCTTGATATATTGCATCAACTCTTTTGTAGTAATTTCATTGTTATCCATATAGGCAATGACTGCATCTATGACTTCACCGAGATTATGTGGCGGAATATTTGTTGTCATCCCTACTGCGATGCCTTCTGCCCCGTTAATCAGTATATTTGGAACCCTGACTGGCAGTACAAGAGGTTCCTTTTCTGTCTCGTCAAAATTCGGTCCAAAATCGACCACATTTTTATCCAAATCTGCAAGGTACACCTGCTGAGTAAATTTTTTCAGCTTTGCTTCCGTATATCTCATGGCCGCTGCACCGTCTCCCTCTATGGAACCGAAATTTCCATGCCCATCTACCAACGCCATGCCCTTTTTAAAGTCCTGAGATAGAACCACCAGTGTTTCATAAATCGAGCTGTCTCCATGCGGGTGATATTTACCCATAGTATCACCCACAATACGTGCAGACTTTCTGTGAGGCCGATCATAGTTTAACCCCAGCTCATTCATCGCATATAATACCCTGCGCTGCACCGGCTTCAATCCGTCTCTGATATCCGGCAGAGCTCTCTCGCATATAACACTCATGGAATAATCGATATAGGATTTCTGCATAACCTCTGCATATTCTGTTTTTAAAATCTGTTCTGACATTTTATGTACCTTTCCATTATTTTTTATGTTATTCTATTATTTCAATCCATCTGTGATATCATTCTATCAAACCTATTGTTCTATCAAACCTATCATTCTATCAAATCCATTATTACACATCAAGCTCTGCATCCTCAGCATGTTCATAAATAAACTGTCGTCTGGATGACACATCGCTTCCCATAAGCATTTCTGTAATCTTTGACGCCATTCTGCCATCTTCAATCTCTACCTGCTTTAAAATTCTTGTTTCCGGATTTAATGTAGTTTCCCAGAGCTGCTCTGCGTCCATTTCTCCAAGTCCTTTATATCTTTGAAGTGTAAAGCCTCCTTTGTGTGCCTTCCGGTATTTTGCCAGCGCCTTGTCATCATAGATATATTCCTCTTTTCCTTTTTTGGGAATCACCTTGTATAGCGGCGGTGTTGCAAGATAAACATGTCCCTCATTGATTAATTCCGGCATAAAACGATAGAAAAAAGTCAAAAGCAGTGTATCAATATGAGCCCCGTCTACATCCGCATCCGTCATAATAATAATTTTGTCATATCTCAGCTTTGAAATATCAAAATCATTGCCATAGCCTTCTGAAAATCCACAGCCAAACGCATGAATCATAGTCTTTATCTCTGCATTTGCAAGCACCTTGTCCATAGTAGCTTTTTCCACATTTAAAATCTTTCCTCTGATTGGCATAATGGCCTGAGTTTTTCGATTTCTTCCCATTTTTGCAGAACCTCCCGCTGAATCGCCCTCTACGATAAATACTTCACATTCCTTCGGGTTTCTGCTTTCACAGTTGGCAAGCTTTCCATTGCTGTCTATGGAAAACTTCGGTTTGCTCAGCATATTTGTTCTGGCCTTTTCTTCTGCCTTTCGTATTTTTGCAGATTTTTCTGCACAGGCAATGACCTGTTTTAATACCTCAAGATGTTTGTCAAAATACAGCACTAATTCCTCACCTGCTGCATCACCTGCCGCTTTTCCGGCATCCGGATTGTCCAGTTTTGTTTTTGTCTGTCCCTCAAATCTCGGGTCCGGATGTTTAATCGCAATCACTGCTGTCATACCGCTTCGTACATCCGAGCCTGTAAAATTGCTGTCCTTTTCCTTCAAAATTCCAAGCTCTCTTGCATATTGATTCATAATCGTGGTAAATCTTGTCTTAAATCCGACAAGATGTGTGCCTCCCTCCTGTGTGTAGATATTGTTGCAGAAACCGAGCATGGTTTCCTGAAATTCGTCTACAAACTGAAAGGCAGCTTCTACTTCAATATCATCCTTTTTTTTCTTAAAATAAATAACATCATGAACGACCGGTTTCCCCTGATTAATGTCTTTTACGTATGCCTGTATTCCCTCTTCTTCATGATATTCTATCTTTTCCTCTTCAGAAAAACGCTTGTTTTCAAAGGTAATTGTCAGTTCAGGATTTAAATAAGCGGTTTCATGCATTCTTGCCTTTATCGCTTCTGCTTTAAAATATGTTTTTTCAAAAATTTCAGCATCCGGAAGAAATCTTACACTTGTTCCGGTTTCGCTTTTTCTGCATGTTCCGACCTCTTTTAATGAATAGATTACCTTCCCGCGTTCATAACGCTGTCTATATACAACGCCGTTTCGCTTAATCGTCACCTCAAGCCATTCTGACAATGCATTTACGACAGAGGCACCTACACCATGAAGGCCACCGGATATTTTATATCCTCCGTCTCCAAATTTTCCCCCTGCATGCAGCATGGTAAAGACCACTTCTACTGCCGGAAGTCCTGTTTTTTCATTAATTCCTGTCGGAATCCCTCTTCCGTTGTCTGTAATCACCGCAGTCCCGTCTTTTTCCAGTGTTACATAAATATGATTGCAGTAACCGGCAAGATGCTCATCCACAGAATTATCCACAATTTCATAAATAAGATGATTTAAGCCTTTGGTAGATACACTTCCAATATACATTCCTGGCCTTTTTCGTACTGCCTCTAATCCCTCCAGTATGGATATGCTGTTTGCATCATAATTATTTGCTGCTTTTGTCATTGTTATTTTACTCCTTTTATTACATTTTTTACAGAAAGTCACCTTGTGTTTCCCATAACATCTTTTATAAAACAGCGATTCCTGTACAAAGCACAGGAAATTTTCATAAATCTTCTGGTATTTTATTCTGATTTCAGATACTGAATCATCCCTGGTCCAAGACTATCTGTTGGTCTTCCCACAAAACCAAATTTTTCATAAAATGTTTCTCTTCCCTTTGCACACATAAGACAGAGCATCATTTCACTGTTTTCCATTCGAAGACTTTCCACATGCTGAATCAGTTTTTTCATCATCTGTTTTCCAATCCCTTCGCCTTGGTATTCCGACTTTACAATAAAATCCTGTATATAACAGATAACTGCTCCGTCTCCTACGATTCTTCCCATACCTACAGGCTCTCCCTGCCTTATGGCTGTAATAGTATAAAGACTGTTTGAGACAGCCTTTTTAGCCTGCTCCTGTGTCAAACGTTTCCAGCCTACAGAAGCACGAAGTGAAAGATATGTATTCAAATCCAATGTATTTTCCTTTAGTTCTATCATATGATTTTATTCTCCATTTCTTTTCCCTTTGTATAAATATAATACTCAACCTTAGCAGTATAGGACAACTGCCAGTACTGCCAATCGGTAGTATATAGCAAAAATAGAAAGCTGTCAAATATAGAATATACGAAGATTATGAACGAATGTTCTTTGAATATATTATCAGAAATAACGTTTTTGTCAAGAGTTTTTTTTAATCTTCCCTATAATTTTCCATAAAAAAGAGACTGCCATATTTAGCAAAACGCATACAAAACATAGCATGTAAATCACTCTATTTTGTACTGTCTTTGCTGAATATGACAGTCTCTCTTCCTGTTAAGCATACCGTACTTTCCTGAAAATAAACAGCTCTATTTTACTCCATTTATTCCAAAATACAGCCATACTATGATGCCCAATACAATCCTGTACCATCCAAACGGCTTGAAATCATGCTTTCTGATATATCCAAGCAGCATTTTTATCACTACGAGAGAAACAATAAACGCCACAAACATACCTACAAGCAGCACTGCCGCCTCTATTGCCGTAAAATGAAAACCGAATTTCACTATCTTTAAAAGACTTGCACCAAACATAACCGGAATGGCAAGATAAAAGGTAAAATCTGCCGCGGCCTTTCTTGAAATCCCTATCAGTAACGCACCGATAATCGTTGCTCCTGAACGGGAGGTTCCCGGAAATATTGCTGCGAGAAGCTGAAATATACCAATAATCACCGCCTGTTTGTATGTAATCTGTGCAGCCTTTTTGGTTACAGGCTTCATATTTTTGTTATGATTCTCAATAACAATAAAAGCGATACCAAAAACAATTAATGCGCCGCCAATTACATAAGGATTGTAAAAATGCTCATTCAAAAAATCATCAAACGCAATTCCGACAATTGCAGCCGGTATACAGGCAGCAAGAATCTTAAACCACAGAGTCATAATCTTTTTGTCGAAATGCGCAAGTATTCCCGTTTCTGTGTATCCTCGCCCTTCACTGTTTGTAAGCGGCCATATGTCCTTCCAGTAAAGAATCACCACTGCCAGTATTGCTCCAAGCTGAACTACCACCTCAAACATCTCAAAAAAATCCGGTGATACATTCTTAAAGCTTACAAACTGTTCCAGCAGAATCATATGTCCGGTACTGCTCACAGGCAGCCACTCCGTAATACCTTCCACAATACCAAATAGTATTGATTTTAATACATCCATTTTTTCTATCCTTTCTTTTCTTTTATTTCAGCAGTGCCAAAAAATTTTTGACAAATCTGCATAATAAACTTTTAGATAAAAATACATCCTATACAAATTGCAGCAGTTCCAGCGGTTTGTCAATCACTGCAAGCGGTTTCAGCTCCAAAAGCTTCTCTTTCTCCCGAAATCCCCAGCTGACCAGCACACAGTCAACTCCTGCATTATCCGCTGTTGCTTTATCCACTTCGGAATCTCCTACATATAACACATGTTCTTTATCGGCTCCCAATTCGCTGATTGCATGATTGACAGAATCAGGAAATGGTTTTTTTCTTACTCCCTGCTGCTCACCCACCGCCAGCTTGATATAATGATAAAAATACAGTCTGTTTAACTGTTTCACTGCATCGATATTTTTATTTGAAACAATTGCCATTTTACATTTATTTTCTGCCAGTTTGAATAACAGCTCCTCTATTTCGGGATAAGCTCTGGTCTTTATCTGACAATGTTCTGTGTAATAAGCCTTAAAGGTTTCAAAAATATCTTCAAACTGAGGATTTTTTGTTCCCATGGGAACTGCCCTTTCCATCAGTTTTCTGATGCCATTTCCCACAAACTGCCGGACTTCTTCTAGGGTTCTTTCCGGACAGGAAAATTTTCTCATACAATAGTTTACCCCGTCTGCAAGGTCTTCCAGAGTATTTAACAAAGTTCCATCCAAATCAAATATAATAGTATTGTATTTCTGCACTTTTTCTTACCTCAATCATGATATTATTTTATTTTTTCTTATAGAACAAAGTGCCTGCGGCACTCTAAAAATCTTTTTACATTCTACAACATTCACTTTGAGATTGCAAGAAGATATCATATTCTTCCTTGACATTCTCCTGTTCTTTATTGTATCATGTTAAATATTTGCAAATGATATCATTGCGCCGGAAATGCTTTCTTCTATATTTTATCAAAAGGGAGTTTAAAATATGTCAGATACTATTACATCCAAACAAAAAGAAACAATTTTTATGAACATGAGCGACGGCGTTCTTCTTATCAACAGTAATCAGGAAATTACTTATAGCAACCCTGCCGCTGAAGCAATGTTAAACCTGTACAGAGAAGCGCCTGTTATGCAGGATTTTCTTTTCAATAAAAAAAACAAACCTTTTTACAGATTTCTATTGCAGGCATTGAAAAACAAGTCGAAATCTGATATGGCTGTTGCAAGTTATGAGAATGGAAATGAAAAAAGAATCTTAAATATAAGAACCAGCCAGACAGGCCCTGATACCATTCTGGTACTGATGGAAGACATTACCGCTACACATAACCTGAAAAAACACGAGCGCGACTGCGCCATGATTTTTGCAGGGCTGATTACCTGTATCTGTATTTATCTGTTTGTATGGAGTCTGATACGGTTTACCCTTGGGATAAGACTGAATACCTCTGTCTATACTCTCATTATCGAAGGAATTGCATTTCTGCTTTTTCTGGAGATTATTTTCTTTACCAGCATGACATTTAAAGATATCGGAATTTTTGTAAAACCTTCAAAATTATTAAAAACCTTTGTGACAGCTGTTCCAATTGCAGCAGTAGTCTGCTGTATTCTGTTGCTGCTTAATTTTTTGCTGCGTATCACAGGTCATCCTGTCAAACCTTATTTTATCGGCGGCTCTTTTGGCGGTGCATATACTTATATCTTTACTGCCATTCTTCAGGAATTTCTGTCAAGAGGGGTAATACAGACCTCAGTAAAAGCGCTTATGCAGATAAAATATCAAAAGGTTTTCAGTATTTTTCTCACTTCTCTGCTGTTTGCACTTATGCATCTGCCATTTGATTTTCCATTTATGATGGGAGCATTTCTTTTAAGCATAGCTCTTGGCATTGTCTATGAAAAGCACCAAAACATCTGGGGTTGTGCATTTTTACACTGGAGCTGCGGTTATCTGGCTATGGCAATGTTTTTTTAAAACAAAAGAATGAACCTTTGATTTACTGAAATCATCGATTCATTCTTTTTTATTCTTCAATTTCCGTAAACGGATAATTTGACAGGTTCAATGCATAAATGTATTGAACTTGTCAATAATCCACCTTTACCAGACACAATCCCTGCGGCGGAGCTGTCGGTCCTGCAAGTCTCCTGTCTTTTGCTTCCAATATTTCTCTGACTTTCTCCGGCGGTATAGTATTTTTTCCCACCTCCAGCAATGTTCCTACAAGAATACGCACCATATTCTGCAAAAACCCGTTCCCATGAAATGTAAAATACACATATCCACGACTCCGCTTTATTTCAATACTGTCAACTGTTCTGACTGTAGATTTTTTCATCCTTGCATTTCCGCAAAAGCTTTTAAAATCATGCTCTCCCTCTAAAAATACCGCCGCCTGTCTCATTTTTTCCACATTCACAACCGTATCCAGTCTTGTGACATACTTCCTGTTAAATACAGGCTTTACAGGTCCGTCGCAGCAAGTATAGCAGTAGGTTTTTCCCACTGCCTTATACCTTGCATGAAAACGCTCCGATGCCTGCCGTACCTCTTCCACTGCAATATCCTCCGGCAAATACCGGTTCATATAATCCCGTATTTCTTCAGGTGATTTTTCTGTATCCAGAACCGCATTTGCTGTCATTGCTTTTGCATGTACTCCGGCATCTGTTCTTCCGGCGCCAATCACATCTGTAAATTCCCCGCACATAATTTCCAGAACAGCTTCGAGCTTTCCCTGTATGGTATCTCTGTCCGGCTGATGCTCCCATCCATAATATCTGCTGCCATCATAGCTTATTATCATTTTATAATTTCTTTTCATCATCCCATTTCCTTTTTAACATTTTCCTTTTTGTTATTTTCCTCATCGCCGTCAAAATCCAGATTGGCCACATCATAGGTCAGTGCGACATCTCTTTTATCATACATTTTGTAAAATTCTTTTAAAATTCTGTCAATAACCATATGGATAGAATCATTTTCAAGATTCATAAAAATAACCATCTGTTGCGTACTGCTGTACCTTGTCGTAACATCCACAGTACGAACTGTATTTGCAATCGCACTTTCCACGTACTGCATAACATTCGCTCTGTCCTCCATAGCAAAGCTTCTCTCATCTACCGGCTTAATTGTAAATAACACAAGCTGAATGGTCTGTGCATTTCTTTTTCCGATATTCCGGATAAATTCGTATACCTTTTCAAACTCAGGATAATCCACTTTAAACGCACCCTGATAGGAATATTCCTTCTGTATCATATGTACAAGATTATCAAGGTCCTGGCTGCTCATATACTTGTCATCCTCTTTCCTGCTGTCATTATAAATATAAAATCCGTTTTTCCCTTCCTGTTTTATATGATACAGCGCTTTATCTGCATCCATATACAGTTTAGAGTACTCTCTTCCACTGACGACAGACAAAGCGACACCCGCTGACAGCGTAATTCCCTTTAATTCTTCTATTTTGGATATCCTTGTATTAATCATATGCAGAAGATTCATGACTGTTTTTTCTGCGTCCATAATGGAACCTATTTCCGGAAGAAAGCATAAAAATTCATCTCCTCCCACTCTGGACACAAGCAGATTCTTTTTCTGATTTGTCAATGCCCTTGCCACTGTAACCAGACAATAGTCTCCCCGAATATACCCATAATTTTTATTGATTTCTCCAATATTATCCACATCAATTAATAACAGGCAACCGTCTCCTCTTTCCAATTCCAGACCAATACTTTTTTCCACGCTCTTAATCCTTTTTATATCGGACAATTCGTCCAGCAGATTCTGCTTCTGCTGTGGTTCCAATAAACTTTCCGGTATAATTACTTCAACCGGTTTCTCTCTTCTCTCCACCATACCCGGAATCAACGGTTTTATTTTCTTTTCCTTTAACAGACGAATAAAAGCCTCCGCAATCTGCGGGTCAAACTGTGTTCCCCTGCTTCTTTCAAGCTCCTCTAATATTTTTTCCTCTGAAAAACGTTTTCTATATACACGATTGCTGCTCATGGCATCATAGGCATCCGCCACACAGATAATACGGGCAATAAAGGGAATATCCTCTCCCTTTAATCCTGAAGGATAACCCTTTCCGTCATATCTCTCGTGATGATATTTTGCACCGATATCAAGTCCCGGAATCATTTTGATATCCTTCAAAATATCAGCGCCCACAATCGGATGCTGCTTCATAATTTCATATTCCGAATCTGTCAGCTTGCCTGGCTTATTTAAAACCGAATCTGGCACTCCTATTTTTCCAATATCGTGCAAAAGAGCAATATTTCGAATATTCTGTGCTTCTTTTTCCTCCAGTCCCAGTTCCTTTGCAAGTGCATAGGAATATTCCGAAACCCTCTGAGAATGTCCCTTTGTATATTCATCTTTTGCATCGATTGTATTTGCAATGACTGTAATGGCCTGAAACGTCATTTTCTGAATTTCTTTTGTCTTTTCGTCAAGCATTTTTGTATATTCTCTGTTCTTTTCCGTAACATTTCCATAAAGTTCAGCTGCTATATAAGAACCGGAAAAGCACAGAAAAATCAAGGCAAGTTGTATCTCTATATCCTTGCTGTTATCCATCGTTATCTGATGCTGAAATGCTCTTATCAAAATAAATAAAATATTTACAAGAAATGCCGCAATTCCCATTCCAAGAATCAAGTTTTTTTTCTGATAGAGAACTACTAATGAAAGCATTGGAAATATATAGGTAAATATCAGCGGAGTATTTCCTGTAATCATAACAAAGATATACATTACAAAATATCCAATTACAATATAATATTTCAAACTGTCTGAAACAGGATTTTTTTTGTAAAGCAGTACTGCAGATAATGCAGGTATTCCTGTAAACAGCATAAAAACGATAAGATAAGTTAGGGTGCGTTCACCTTTTAAAACTTCTCCTGCATAGGCGATAAATAGTATTGCAACAATAGCTGTCCAGCCAATAATCAGATTTCTATTGATAATATGCTTTTGTGATTCCATTTTGGTTCTCCTATTATGCTTGTCATATTATTTTAGAGGAAATAAATTCAACTACAATTATTTCCTGTATGATTATACATCAAGAGAAGATTCAATTCAAGACAAGAAAAAATATGAATTTTTGAATAACATATCAAAGGATGAAATCTTTTTTCAGATAATATCAAAAAGGCAAGAAGAAAAAACTCTTTCAATATTTTATATCACATTGCCCATAATCATTTCTTCCTGTGGCCACTATTGTTCCGTCTGTTTTAATACCAATTGTATGATGATATCCGCAGCCAATTGCGATAATATTTTTCCAGTTTTCTACATCACACTGCCCATATCCATTTCTTCCTGTAGCCACTACTGTTCCATCTTTTTTCAATCCAACTGTATGGTCAACTCCACAGGCAATCGAAATAATATTTTTCCAATCTTTCACATTGCATCGTCCGTCCTGATTCGTTCCATCTGCTACTACTGTTCCATCTTCTCTTAATCCAACAATATGAAAATTTTTTACATTAATGGAAATAATATTTTTCCAGTTCTGTACATGATATGGTCCATGATTACCTTTTGTCGTTACTACTGTTCCATCCTTTTGCAGTCCAACTGTATAACAGCCACAGCAAAAAATAGCACTAATATTTCTCCAGTCTCTTACATCACATTGTCCATAACCATTCTCTCCCCTTGCTACCACTGTTCCATCTTTTCTTAAACCGACTACATGAACACTGCTGCAGGCAATGGAAACAATCTCTTTCCAACCTTGCACATCACATTGTCCATTTTTATTACGTCCAACAACTTTTACAGTTCCATAAATACTCAGGCCCACTGTATGATATCTTCCGCAGGCAATGGAAACAATCTCTTTCCAACTCTGTACATTGCACTGACCCTCTTCATTGTTTCCCACTGCCACAACCGTTCCATTTTGTTTTAAACCAACTGTTATATAATCACTACAATCAACTGAGATAATATTTTTCCAATCTTTTATATTACATTGCCCCCATTGATTACTTCCTGCTGCTATTACAGTCCCATCTTTTTTGAGTAGAACTGTATTTTTCATACTGGCTGACATTTTAGAAATATGATATTGTATCTCATTATTGTTGTAATACAAATAATCTGTTTTATTTACTTCTGTGTGTATCTTTTCAGGATAAATCATTTCAAGATAACGCAGTGCTCTTTTATCATTTTGCTTTGCGGCATTTATATACCATTTTAATGCTTCCTTTTTGTCTTTTTGTATTCCTTCCCCATACTCACAGCATAACCCGAATTGATATTGTGCCTGCGCATCACCCTGTTCTGCCGCCTCTTTGTACCATTTTGCAGCTTCCTGCTTATTTTCTTCTGTTCCTATTCCATAATAATAACATTCTGCAAGCTTGAATTGTGCCGCTATATTACCTTTCTCTGCAGCTGTTTTATAATATTTCAATGCCTGTTCTCTATCCTTTTGTATCCCCTTTCCATAAAAGAAACTTAGTCCCATACAATATAAGGCGTCTATATGTCCCTTTTCGGCGGCTTTCTTATAATGCTCTGCCGCTGTTATCTCATATTGTTCTGCTTTTGTTTCTTCCATATCAACTATCCATGTTTCCGTCAGCATACAGTTTGCCAGATGATACTCCGCATCCATATTGCCCTGTTCTGCGGCCTTTTTGTACCATTTTACGGCTTCATTTCTATCTGCAGGACATCCTGTTCCGTTCTCACAGCATACCCCAAATTGATTCTGAGCAGCAGCATATCCCTGTTCTGCGGCTTTTTTATACCACTTTACTGCCTCTTGCCTGTTTTCCATAGATTCCATGTACATTCCAAAGGAATATTGAGCCGGAGCATACCCCTGCTCTGCCGCTGCTTTATACCACTTTGCGGCTTCTGATAGATTTTCTTTTGTTCCCTCCCCTTTTTTATAATATTCTCCCAGTCTCCACTGCGCCTTGGCATAACTTTGTAGTGCAGCTTTTTCATACCACTTCACTGCTTCTTTTATACTTTTCTTTACCCCCTCCCCTTTCTCATAACAATTCCCAAGCTTCCATTGTGCTTCTTTATCTCCATTTAACGCCGCCTCCATAATATTTACAATTGGGCTCACATCTATATTCTGGCTGCCTGCGCCGTATATAGCAGCTCCTCTGGCAACAGCAAGTTCTAGGTCTTGTGAACAGCAAACAGGAATATCTCCTGCAAACTGTTTAATCATGCTCTGCACTAAAGGAATCCTGCTTGTTCCCCCTGACATCAGAACCATTGACAAATCTTTCGGGGATAATCCCGCTGTTGTTAAAAGTGAATAGCACAAACTTATCGTCTGACCTACCATTTGTGCTATCATCTGATTCAGTTTATCAACAGTCAGAGTATATTCGATATCATTATAACCTGCAGCAATATATTCCACAGCAGTATTCACCGAACTTAACTGATGTTTTATCCTTACGGCCGTTTCCGCTATCTGACTGTCAAATCTGCCTTGTCTCTCAGAAGTCCCTCTCAGTTCTTTTAGTATTTCTTTATCTATATGAGAAATAATATCTGAAAATATCATTCTGTCTATATCGTTCCCACCACAATTTTTCAGACCTGTCGATTCTGTAATCTGTCGAAAGTGCTTATCTTTATACTCTAAAAGAGAAACATCAAAAGTCCCTCCTCCAAAGTCGTAGATTAAAATTTTCATATTGTCGCTGAATATTTCAATACTCCCTATCGCTGCCGCTGTTGGTTCGTCTAACAGTATAATATCCCCAAAACCTGCTATATGTGCAGCCCATTCTATTTTTTCCCTCTTGTCGTTCTCATAGGATGCCGGATATGTAATATACACTTTTTCTATCACATCTCCCAGTATGATTTTCTGAACACATTTTTTAATATGACGGAAAAATTCTACATAAAACTCCTCTGGCCGATACTGCCTTCTTCCTAACATAATGGGAACTTTTTCTCCTAAAAGACGCTTGAACTCCATTTTAAAATGAGAAGGATTTCTCCTGCGATGCAGCATTGCCATCTGGCCAATCAGCAAAACATCTTCTCCTTCCTGATTTTCCTGAAGAAAAACTGCTGACGGCAGAGAATATTTATCTCCATAACCTAATCCTGTGGCTATATCTACGGGAACAGCTTTTCCTGTTTTATCTATTATACACGCGCTGGAATAGCTTGTACCTATATCAATTCCAATAATCATAACAATCCCTCCTATGCTTTTAAAAAGGCCTGAAGTTCTTTGTAAAAGCCACATAAAACTTCTGCTTCATCTGCAGTATATCTTCTGTCAAATATTCTGCTGTCAAATATTTTATCGTCCAGATAAATATCATTGTTTTTTCCCAGATGAATTGTTCCTCTTACAAATTCTTCCCATGTAATAAATCTTAGCTCTCTTAGACAACTTTTATTGAGGATTCCTCCTTCATAAATCAAAGTAGTATTATTAAATTTCAAATGGCCTTCCTTAAATTCTGTAAATACAGTTGGAGCTAAAGTCTGAATTAAAGCCATTTTTTCTATACCATCTATCTTCCCGTTCCAACCCGCATATATTTCCAAAAAAGGTAACTTTTCTTTATCTAAAACAAATCTTTGCTTCGCCTTATCCAACATATTTTTATTTTCTGATTTGTTTAAAAGAATATGAAGCAGATCAAGACAGCAAAAATCCTCTTTAGACACTGACAGATTAAAAACCTTCCTCATTTCTGAATTGTTATAATTATCAAAAAATTGTTTTGGCGTTTTCTTATCATTTTTTATGCTGTTGTCTTTCTTTTCTTTTTCCTTTGTATTTATTATCTCCTTGCTATGATATTCTGATTTTTTTAAAGATTCATATGCAACAGCCCCGCGTGCAACAGCAAGCTCAAGGTCCTGTGAACAGAAAACCGGAACTGTCCCTGCAAACTGTTTTACCATGCTCTGTACCAAAGGAATCCTGCTTGTTCCTCCCACCATAAGTACAGCGGACAAATCTTTTTCAGTTATTTCTGCTTTTATAAGCAGTGTCCTGCATAAATTTACTGTCTGCCCCACCATTCCTGCTATCATCTGATTCAGCTCATCTGTTGTTAATGTATATTCCATATCATCAAAACCTATGGGAATATACTCTTTGCTGACGCTGGCAGAAGTAAGCTGATGTTTGATTTTGACAGCGGCCTCTGCTATACGGCTGTCAAGCTTTATTTTATTTTCCGGCTTTTTACTTACCATATCAAGCACTTCTTTGTCAATATGCTCTGCAATATCTTTAAATATCAGCCTGTCTATATCACTTCCGCCACAATTTTCTATACCGGCAGGCTCGGCAAGCAGCCGAAATATACCATTCCTATATTCCAAAAGCGACGCATCAAATGTGCCGCCGCCAAAATCATATACCAAAAGCTTCATATTATCATAAAGATTTTCAGGATAACTCATTGCTGCAGCCGTCGGCTCGTCCACAAGAGTAATCTCGTTAAATCCCGCCATATGTGCTGCCCACTCTATCTTTTCTTTTTTCACCTTATCAAAGGATGCTGGATATGTAATATATGCCATATCAATATTTTTATCTATGCTTATTTTCTCCACACATTTTTTCATATGCCGGAAAAATTCCGTATAGAATTCCTCCGGCATAAACTGGCTCTCTCCCAACATAACAGGAAATTTCTGTCCTAACAGGCGTTTAAATTCCATTCGAAAACGAGACGGCTTTATCGCTCTGCTGTTCATTGCCGCCTGCCCGATTAATAAAGTATTATCCCCCTGTTTTTCTTCAAGAAATACTGCTGACGGCAAGGAATATTTATCCCCATAACCAAGCCCTGTGGCAATATCGACAGGAACTGCCTCTCCATTTTTACCCAGCATACATACACTGGAATAACTTGTTCCTATGTCTATTCCTATTATCATTTTTTTCTCCTTCCATACACTAACATTTTTTTGATGCTACTAATAAAAACAGGAAAGTCAGGGAATAAATTTATTTTATTGCTTTTCCTGAAAATATTTGTGTGTTCCTACCTTATACACCTTGAACGGCTGCATAAAATCACCCTTATTATCAATAAAAGTATATAAAGTAATCTCTAAATCAGACGTTCCGCCAAATCCATCCTCATCCTCCCAGTACCGTCCGTCCGGCTGAATCTGCCAGAGCATAAGATACTGGTTTCCATATGTCTCAAACGAGGTTCTAAAGCGAACAACCGGCTCCATGTATTTTTCAGATTCCAGATATTCTACCCATTCCTTTTCTTTGACTATTCCTGGAAAATCAATAATTCTTCCTTCTGTGTCTACAATTGTTTTTCTTATCTCTGTATCGATAAATTCCACATCTACTTTTTCATCTCTTTTAAACAACTGCTTCCCGAATGTCACCCGCTGAGTAAACGGATATACTTTCGGTTCTTTCGACTGTGTCTCTTTTGGAACGGCTTCTGATAATATTTGTGCTGTCTGTTTTTCTTCAGTTTTTCGTTCCTCCCTGCCAAATAACCTTTGAAACAATTCCATCATAATTTACTCCTCCACAAGCGCATTTAGATGATAATATAAATATTCATATGAACGTGCCACAATAGAAGCCATACTGATATAAGAATTATCTCTCATAAAATCAGCTGCTCTGCCATTCCAGATATCATGTTTTCTTCTTGCCGCTATCTCTAATTCCTTTACAGAACTGCCCATTGGCATTCCAAGCCGCTGCTCCGGCATACGTCCGTTTTCACCCATAATGCACAAAAAATCTTTTCTTTCATCTTCATCATAAAATTTAATCTGTCCGTTATAATATAACTGTAAAGCTTCAAGCTCCTGTAATACATGAACAGAAGAAATAATTCTGTTTATTTCCAGTTCTATCATAGCACAGGTATTCTGCAGGCTTTTACTGACAGTCCCTTGTTTATCCGCGGACTTTTTCACCCATAAGATATAGGAGCGCAAATGCTGAAAAATATAATTGCTTTTCAACAGAAATGTCCTGTTTCCAAAATGATTTAAAAGCATCTCCTCCACTGCTCTGATTCCACATTTTTCCTCAAGAACAGATTTTAATTCTTCCTCCTTCTTTCCTTCCTTTATTAAACGAACCATTTCATAAATTCCATATTGGGAGAGCTTTTTCATCAACTCTTTGCGCTGATTTTTTGTACCTATTTCCTGAAGGAATTTTTTCTCGCTTTGTTCAAAATCTTTTGCCGAAAATAAAAGTGCTTCCAGTTCATCATAAGATTTCTCCGATATTTTTTCCAGAACACCAAAATCCTCTTTTGTAAGCTGTACATAACCCTCGACAGGCTTTGCGGATACAGGGAGAATTGAATAAATCATACTTTTTATCATATGGTCGCTCATAATATGCTCGGAAACTTCTCTTGCTCTGTCAATGGGAAGCGCAGCTTCTCCCACTTCCCACAGATAGTCTGCCTTTGTCAAAATTCCTACTGAATTAATTGGAGATACCGACTGTTCTGCCAAAAAAGACCTTAATGTTTCACCGTCCTTCTCATTCAATGTACGGTTAAATGCATATATAATAGCATCCGCATTTGACGCTTCCCGCCTTGTATTGGCATCTCCGGAAAGAGCCAGAAAATCTTTTGTATTTTTCGCATCCTTGCCATATGAGGAATTTAGACCTGGAGTATCAATAAATTCAATTTTTTTAAGTACCTCGCTCGGATAATAGATAATAATATATTTCACATGCTCGATACGTGGATTCTGCTCCTTATACAGCCTGTTTGACCATTTTGCAAGGTCACAGAACGGGGCATTCTCCTCTTTGCCATCGTCAAAGCATATGGTAAGGGATTTTTCTTTGGCGTATTTAAACCAGCATACTGTATAGGTGGTCTCTGTTGTACCTGTATCAACAATATCCGCCCCTAAAAGAGCGTTCATAAAGGTAGACTTTCCTGCCTTCATAATACCCACTACCGCTACACGAAGCGGCATAGCAAGTCTTTTTTTCATATCAAGCAAAATATGGTAAAATTCTTCTGCCTCGCCACACTCCTTGCAAAGGTGAATAGAATTATTTAAAAGCTTCCCGACTTCATCTCTCAATGACATAATCTTCTTCCTCCGTATACAAAATAAGTTCAACAGGTCGTATCATTTCTTCCTTATAAATATACCCTGGTCTTAAAACGGCCGCTACATGTCCCTCCATATCAGGATTGTCTGTCTGCCTGACCCCCGCAATTATATGCTTACTGTCGTCAAATTCTTCTACCTGCTCTATTACTTCCACATCCGCATTTTCCAGTATTCTTCTCGTGTGATTTAACTCACCTTCAATTACTTTAATGATATTCTTCTCTCCTGATTCTTTTGCTATATCCAGCTTTATCATCAGATTGTCACGCAATGTAATAATTTGTTTTATAATATTCAGACTTTCTTTTGAGTCTTCTTCCTTTTTCTGCTGTTCCTTTTCTTTTTCTGCTGCTTTTCTCTGTTGTTCCCTCTCTTTTTCTTCTCTTTCCTGCTGTTCTTTTTCCTTTTGCCCTTCTTCTATTCCTTCTTTTTCCTTTATACTATCTTTTAAAAGCATATATTTTTTTTCAATCTGCTCATAATTCCACTGTTTAATATTAATATCTTCAATCTTTCTTTTTGCCTGAACAGACTGTTCTGTAAGAGTGTCAAGATATTCACAGACTGCTTTATCCTGAAAGAGCCAGTTGATAACTTCTATAATTTTTGGCGACATTTTTATTTCCACTTTTGGAAAGTCAAGTCCGCACTGTTCAAATACACAATTCAATGCATCCCTTAGACGAACCATACTGCTATAACGATTTTCCTTCATTTATTCACTCTCCTTATTATTTGTGTTATAAAAAGTCATAAGTTACTTCGCCGTCTTTTTCAGTGCTCTTTTCACTGCTTTTTTCCTTCTCTTTCATTTTATCCACTTCAAGAAAAACAATATGATAGGAATCTGCAAGATTCTTTATCTTTTTTTTGCTGTTTTGAAGTTCACCGCGCTTTTCCTCAAGCTCGTCTTTTCCAAGACGGATATTACTTTTTATCTGAACGGCATTATCTTCAATCTCATGTATTCTATTCTCTAAGGAAGTCTGGAAGGACTGTACTGTTTCCTGTTTGAGATGTGTAGTAATATTGTTTACATCTGTTTTCATATCGTCCATTACAGTCATAATATACTGCTGTAATACTTGCTTTACCTTATTAACATCAGTATTATTATATGTCTGACAAAGAGTATGTACCCCTTTTAAAGTGCCTATCATGCCTCCTCCCGATGAACCTACCGCCATTCCAGCCTTTACTCCGATAACAGCTCCTGCCGGTCCTCCCAAAAGAAGTCCCCCGATTCCTCCGATAATCGTACCGACAGCTCCTCCAACCGCTGTAAAAACATAAGCGTCTCTTCCTATTTCTCCGCCTTTTTCCTTTATTCTTGACACTTTTGTCTGTCCTGAAAAATCAACTTCAATTTCGGAAGAAGTACTTACATTCATATTTTGAAGAAGCTTTTTATTAATATCCATTGTCAGTCCAAGGCTTTCATTTACATCTCCTATCAATTGATTTGTGCTGTTCATGATTAAATTTTTGACTGCCATTACTCCCGTTACAAACTCATGATTAATTTCTTCAAGAACTTTATTTCGATTATCTTCTTTGCAGATATTTTTTCCAAGTTTCGTCAAGTTCCTGTCTAAAATCTGATTTGCCGCCATGCGGGTTTCTCTCTGCTGTTTTGCCACGTCATTATTTAACAACATAAATCTGTCATTGATATCTGTTTTCCATTTTGCGCCGCTTTCCTGAAGATTTTTCAAACGCTCTTTTTCCATATTTAAGGCGGCAAGCATTTTTTCTACATCTTCTTTACTGTTGTCAAGCGCCTGATATTGAGTTTCCAGAGCATAAGAAATCTTTTCAAGCTCCCTGAGAACCTCTGTTACATACGGCAAAATCATTACTTCTGCCCTTGTCTGCTCGATTGTTGCCTGTATGCACTGCTCCAGCTCTTCAAAATTACTGTTTTCATAATACATGGAAGTACCCTTTTCAAGATACTTTATTTTTGAAAGGCTTGAAACAGGAATTACCTTAATATCATTATCAGACATACCAATTGTATCATGAATTTTTTTACGGTTATCCTCCACAATCACATCATATTCTGCATTTTTATCAATTTTTGTAATTGGAAATAAAATATTCTGACAATATTCATAACCACGCTTTAAAAAAGAAAGTTCACTCTCTGTAAAACCTGCATATGTATCACTGACAAACAACAGCAAATCTGCATCTGGCAAAACACTGTATGATGTCTGAGCATGAACAATATTAAGGCTTCCTACTCCCGGTGTATCTACAACAACGATACCATTTCTTAAAAATTCATTTGGAAGATATACATTCAGGGCTGTCACATTTTTGTAATTATTCGGATTTCCTTTTTCAGATACATAATCTTGAATCTGTTCTCTTGTGATTTCTTCTATTTTGCAGTTTCCATTCTCTTTCTGGCTGATTGCCTCAATCTTTTCTTTTTTTCCATAACGAAGATACGTTACTACATTTGTACATACATTGATATCAACAGGAAATATGGGAATCACCTCATTAATCAGAGCATTTAAAAGCGAAGATTTTCCCCGTCTTGCTTCCCCTACGGCAACCAGCATAAATTCCTTCTTCTCATACTTCTCGATTATTTCTTTGATTTTTGCCGCTGATATGGGATAACCAAGCTCCTCTGCCAGCGTCGCGCTCCTTTTCATCAATGTACTGCTCTGATTTTTTAATTCTGCAAATGTCATATAAAACTCCTTTCTACAATCTGCAAAAACTTGTATAAAACTTGCCGTTTATCTTTTTATAAAAAGGATACAGTCCTGGTTCCATAAGCTTTGTAAAAAGCTTGCTCATTTCATCGCTTTCCTCAAACGGCTTTTTTGCCAGAACAGCCTCTACCATTTTATCATAATAACCATACAACTCCATGCACATTTCTTTATATTCCTGTTTCTTTATATCCTTTATAGCTTCATGCTTAAAATATCCTGCCGGTTTGTTATAGTCAACACTGCTCCACAATGGATTTAACGGATAAATAGTAAAATCAAGCAAACGCTTTGGATTTAAAATTGGAAAAGTAACGGAACAGTAAATAGGATAAAGTGCAATTTTATCCTTTCCCGCCTTTCTTGCAAAAAATGGGATAGTAATTGCAAGCATTTTTCCTGCATACTGTACGCAGGGCCATCCTGCGGCAACCTCCTGCGGAATACTTTTTCTTCTGAAATCGCTGTGATTAAATTCTGTAATTAAATTATAAACTGAAGTATTTTCCATAGCTTTACACCTTTCTTTTTTACTTGTATGCCTCCACCAAAAAATTTCCGCTGTCTTCCCATGCACATAAAAATAAATCAAGAGGAACTTTTGCTCCGGCTCCATTGCTTACACCTGAATCATTCAAAATAACCATTGGATTGTCTGTATCGCTGCGGTCAATTCCGATTACCTGTATGGCATGGTCTGCATCATTTCCTGGAAAAAAGAAATCATTATCTTTCCCAAACCAGATTTCGTCGCTGTCAACGCCGACAATCACCTGACCTCCCCGTTCGAGACAGTGTTCAATATCGTCTATTGTTTTGTCAAATCCTCGTTCCACATCAAGACCATAATATTCCAAGATATTTCCGACATCCTCCAGAGAAGTTCCACCATTTATATCATACCAGCCGTTTTCTGATGCAAGCTCACGAAGTTCTGCCTCGTCAAATTCCTGCCCTGTGAGTTGTTCTAGTGCAAATTCCTGCGCTGCGACTGCACAGGAAGAAGATGTTTCCTGCATATGCCAGTTATCCATCACTTCCTCGGGATTTCCAATAATATTATCCGCACTGTCAGGGTCAAAGGCAATATATGCCGGAACTGCATAAGGGTCGTCAGAAATATCCGAGGAATTTTCAAAAAATAAGTCATTGAAACTGATATCCGCCTCTAAATCATTGTTATGTTCTTCAAAATCCTCTTCAAAATCCTCGTTTTCTGTTATCATAAAATCAGTTTCATTTTCGAAATCCTCTTCAGAGTCATCATTTTCTGTTATCACAAACTCTTCTTCATTTTCAGCATCTTCGTTTTCTAAATCATTTTCACTGTCAGAATCAAAATCATCCTGTTCAAAATTATCCATATTATAAGGGACAAACTCTTCTTCATCAAAATTATTTTCATCGAAATCCCCGCCAAAAATGTCTTCCATATCGAAATCCATATTTTCATTTTCCATTCCCATATCATCACTGTTTTCAAAGATATTCATAGAATCTTCAAATAAATCAAACATAACTTTTGCTCCTTTCTGTTTTGATATGACAAATATAACATATTGATTTTATTTTGTCACAAAATTGGCAAAAACGGGAATTATTTTGGCAAAAATGGTATAGTGTCTAAAATATTCTGTTTATTTTCAATATACTGCAGATATGTATTCTTTGTCTCCGAAATCATGCGTTTACTAATCCAGATTTCCTCATTTGTATCTAATATAAATATTCTGTTTTTCGAATCCAGCAGGCGCACAGAATTCATATTTACAAGATAGCTTTGATGACATTTCGCTTTGCTTCATTTGATGACATTATACCATAATTTTATTATGATTTGTAAAAATAATGTTTTTAATAATATATAAAAAAATCCTGCAGTATAAACTGCAAGACTTTTTTATATATTATTATTATATTCTATTATTCAATTTTATCGCAAATCAGCTTTTCACCTGCAATGCTCATATTCGATTTTTTCAAATACCTCTCTGTCATATTCAATCCCGTTTTTATCATAATAATCCTTTACTGCCGCTTTTACCGCCTCTTCCGCCAAAACAGAACAATGTACTTTATGTGCTGGAAGTCCGTCCAGCGCTTCTACCACCGCCTTATTTGAAAGCTGCAATGCCTCTTCTATTCTCTTTCCCTTTATCATCTCCGTTGCAATAGAGCTTGTAGCAATTGCAGAACCACATCCAAAGGTATTAAATTTCACATCCGTAATTCTTCCCTTATCTACTTTAATATACATTTTCATAATATCCCCGCACTTTGCATTCCCCACTTCTCCAACGCCATCGGCATCCTCCATTTTCCCCACATTTCTTGGATTCTGAAAATGGTCCATTACTTTTTCGCTATATAACATGTTTTCTTTCTCCCTTCTCTAATTCTTCCCATACAGGTGACATATTTCTTAAATAACCTATAATCTCCGGCACCGTCTGAATAATATGTTGTATTTCCTCCTCTGTGTTATATTCTCCTATGGAAAGACGCAGCGAACCATGTGCCACTTCATGGGGAAGCCCCAGCGCCAGCAATACATGACTTGGGTCAAGAGAACCCGATGTGCAGGCAGAACCCGAGGAAGCGGCTATTCCTCTTGCATCCAGAAGAAGCAACAAAGACTCACCCTCAATACCTTCAAAGCAGAAATTGACCGTTCCCGGAAGACGGTTATATCTGTCACCATTTAATATAGAATGTGGTATTTTACTTAAATGCTCAATTAACAAATCTCGAAGCCTCGACACTTTCTTTGCATTTTTCTCTCTATTCTCACAGGCTTCCAAAAATGCCGCCGCCATGCCGCAAATAGCAGGAAGATTCTCTGTTCCGGCTCTTTTTCCCCTTTCCTGTGCTCCACCTTCAATTATATTAAAAAGTCTTACCCCTTTTCTGGCATATAACACTCCCACACCTTTCGGCCCATGAAATTTATGCGCAGAAATAGACAGCATATCTATATTGTCCTCCTGTACATCTATTTTTATATGCCCTGCAGCCTGTACGGCATCAGTATGAAACAAAATCCCCTTTTTCCGGCATAATTCTCCTATTTCTCTGATTGGCTGTATCGTTCCTATTTCATTATTTGCATACATTACAGTGACAAGTGCAGTATCTTCACGAATTGCCTGTTCTACTTCCTCTGCTGCCACAATACCATTTCTGTGAACATCCAGATAAGTCACATCAAATCCCTGTGTTTCCAGTCTTTTCAATGTATGCAATACGGCGTGATGTTCAAAGGCAGTTGAAACAATATGTTTTTTGCCCTTTAATTTTCCTGCCTCTGCTGCGGAAATAATCGCCTGATTATCTGCTTCGCTTCCTCCTGATGTAAAATAAATATCTTTGATATCCGCATTCAGACAGTCTGCAATGATTTTTCTTGCTTCAAATAATTTTTCTGCTGCCTCCTGTCCCACTGTATGAAGACTGGATGGATTTCCATAAAATTTATCCATACAAAGCAACATTTCTTTTTTGGCTACTTCACTGATTCTGGTTGTAGCTGCATTATCTGCGTATACTTTCATCTATTTTTCCTGCTTTCTTTTTCTAAATTTACCATTTTTAAATATGTACCAGCAAATTCTTTATTTATCCGGTATATATCCTATCTGTTTTATAGGAATTACAATACCATTTTATCTCCTGTTTGTCAATAGCATTTTGTATTTTTCTTGACTTTTTTTCTACAATATAGGAAAATAATAAAAGCATTATAAATATAGAAAGAACAAATAGAACAAAGATTATGAAAACAGTCGGACTAATTACAGAATATAACCCTTTTCATAAAGGACATGAATATCATATCCATGAAGCAAAACGACGAACCGGCGCAGACCTTGCAGTTGTAATAATGAGTGGAAATTATGTACAGCGGGGCATTCCGGCCTTTCTGGACAAATACAGCCGTACAGAAATTGCATTAAAGCACGGTGCAGACCTTGTTATTGAACTCCCTCTGATTTTTGCTGTGGGAAGTGCAGAAATTTTTGCGCAGGGAGCTGTTTCACTCCTTGACCGAATTGGAATCACAGATTTTCTCTGTTTTGGTGCAGAAGAAACAGATACCGAAAAACTTCTGAAAACAGCGCAGATTCTTGCATTTGAGCCACCGGAATTTCAACATGCCTTAAAAGAATATCTGAAAAAAGGTCTCTCCTTTCCTGCTGCCAGAGCCAAGGCACTGTGTGTACTTGGGTATTTTGACAGGGATTTCACAGAAGACAGTATCTGTCAGCCAAATAATATTCTTGCTGTGGAATATTTAAAAACTCTTATTCGAAGAAACAGCAGTATGATTCCTTGTTCTATTCCACGCATTCATTCGGGCTATCACGACAGCTCTTTTGAAAACCGTTTCTTTTCAGCCTCGGCCCTCCGTTCTGTCAAAAATACAGATGCTCTTTTATCTGCACTGAAAGAAATTGACCTTATATACGAAAAACAGTTTCATATCTCCTGTCCAGTCCAGACACAGGATTTTGATACAATATTGGGACAGCGTCTTTTGTCCGCCTGTGCTTCCAGTCTTGCTATTTTTTCTGATATCAGCCATGATATTGAAAACGCAATACGAAAAAATCTGTCCTGTTATACAGGATTTCATGATTTTGCCATGCTGTTGAAAAACAAAAGTCTGACATACACAAGAATCTGCCGCTGCCTTTTGCATATTATGCTTGATATCCATACAGATACTGTTCAAAATGCTCTTATGCAAAATTTGCCGGAATATATCAGGATACTGGGCTTTACCCAAAAAGGAAGTGAGCTGCTTTCTCATATCCGTTCCGATGTGGTACTGCTTACCCGAACTGCCGGATATCAAAAAGTGCTCACAAATCCTGCTGACAGAAAAATTTTTGAATTAAATCTCCATGCCGACGAATTATATCGAATGGCAGTTATGAGTAAATTCAAACAAAATTTTCCCAATGAATTTACCCAAAAACTGATTGTCCTGTAACATTTTACAGGATACTATAAAAAACTGTAAAATCGTCCATTTTATCAGACGGACTTCTGTTTTACTGTTCTTAATTTTTAAAGCTGTGAATCGGTGCAGGAATCCTTCCTCCTCTGTTAATAAAGGAAGTACAAGAAAACCGATTTACCGGCATAATCGGTGCATAGCCCAGAAGCCCGCCAAATTCTACTGTTTCACCAACCCCTTTTCCAATGACAGGTATCAGACGAACGGCTGTTGTCTTCTGGTTTATCATGCCGATAGCTGCCTCATCTGCGATAATACCCGAAATAGTTGAAGCCGGCGTATCTCCGGGAATTGCTATCATATCAAGTCCCACAGAGCATACACAGGTCATTGCTTCTAATTTTTCAAGAGTCAGAGCTCCTTCATTGACTGCATCTATCATGCCCTGGTCCTCGCTGACAGGAATAAATGCACCACTTAAACCGCCTACATAAGAGGAAGCCATAACACCCCCCTTTTTCACCTGGTCATTTAACAGTGCAAGAGCCGCTGTTGTTCCCGGAGCGCCAGCTCTTTCCAGGCCAATTTCCTCCAAAATTTCCGCTACAGAATCTCCGACTGCGGGTGTCGGTGCAAGTGATAAATCAATAATACCAAAAGGAACCTCCAGCCTTTTTGATGCTTCCTGTGCCACAAGCTGACCAACTCTTGTCACCTTAAAGGCAGTCTTTTTAATTGTCTCACAGAGTATTTCAAAGTTTTTGCCTCTCACTTTGCTCAATGCATTCTTTACCACCCCAGGTCCGCTGACACCTACATTAATAATAGTGTCCGCCTCTGTTACTCCATGAAAAGCTCCTGCCATAAAAGGATTGTCATCTGGTGCATTACAGAATACCACAAATTTTGCGCAGCCAAGACAATCATTCTCTTTTGTAAGCTCTGCTGTTTCTTTTATTTTTTCACCAAGAAGCCGGATAGCATCCATATTAAGTCCTGTCTTTGTGGAACCTACATTTACGGAAGAACATACAAATTCCGTAGAAGCAAGAGCATGAGGAACAGATTTGATCAACAGCTCTTCTGCCCGAGTCATTCCCTTGGAAACAAGTGCGGAATAACCGCCCAGAAAATTTACGCCTACTGTTTTTGCGGCTCTGTCAAGCGTTTTTGCAATTTTTACAAAATCATCGGATGTCCTGCATGCAGAAGCACCGACAAGTGCAATTGGAGTAACCGAAATTCTTTTATTTACAATCGGAATACCGATTTCCTTACTGATTTCATTTCCCGTTTCTACAAGTTTCTCTGCCTTTTTTGTAATCTTTTCATAAATTTTTTCGTTCAATCTGTTCAAATCACTGTCAATACAGTCTAAAAGGCTGATTCCCATTGTAATCGTTCTGACATCAAGATTTTCGTGCTCTACCATGTTATTTGTTTCGTTTACTTCAAATATATTAATCATTACAAAATCCTTTCTGTAAAAATACAATCTGTCAAAGAGCAGATAGCATTAAATTCTGTGCATGGCCTTAAAAATATCTTCCGACTGCATTTTAATCTGAACCCCTATGGTTTCTCCAAGCTCTGCAAGTTCATCTGCAAGCTGACTGAATTTTTTCTCTGACTGATTGGCATCCACAATCATCATCATATTAAAATAATCCTGAACAATTGTCTGTGAAATATCGAGAATATTCACTCTGTTGTTTGCCAGATAAGTACATACCCTTGCAATAATGCCAACTGTATCTTTACCTACTACTGTAATAATTGTTTTTTTCATATTGTTTGCCATTCCTTTCCAAGACACAAATAAATTGTAAAAATTTTATCCTATTTTTATTTTTAAAATTCGAAACATTCAGATACCATATCTCTTTTTGCTACCGATATACAGAAATCATCTGCCCGAAATTTACTTTCACTTAGATTCACTTCCATTCTCACACTTTCATACGCAAGCTCCGGATAATTGTTCTCTTTGCTCAGATGTCCCAGAAATATCCGTTTCATCTTCTCCGACAAAACGGCATCCAGAAGTCTTCCCGACATCTCATTACAGAGATGTCCATATTTTCCAAGAATCCTCTGCTTCAAAGAATATGGATATTTTCCAGTTTGCAACATCCTGATATCATGATTTGCCTCCAAAAGAATCGCATCCAACCCCTTCAGATTTTCTACTGTATAATCTGTATATATCCCTAAATCTGTAGCTACGGCTACACTTTTATCTCCGGATTCCACGCGGTATGCCACTGGATTTACCGCATCGTGGGAAATCTTAAAAGGACACAAGCTCAGGGTTTTCAGCTTCATTTTCTGGTCTGGCTCTATTTCACTGAAAAGTTCGGGTTCTATTTTTCCAAGCGACCCCATTTTTTTTATGCACCAGATTGTTTCCTTTGTCGCATACATTGGTATTGCATATTTTCTTGCCATAACTCCCAATCCTTTGATATGGTCGGAATGTTCATGTGTAATAAAAATCCCGTCCAAATCCTTTCCCTCGATATCCAGTCCTTTTAATCCAGTCTCTATCGCTTTTCTGCTGATTCCCGCATCAATTAAAATATGTGTATCTTCATCTCCAACATAGATACAATTTCCGCTGCTTCCACTGGCTATACTGCATATTCTCATAAGCTACCTCATTCCTGCTTTCCTTTTCCTCAGGGATTATTTTCTTATCCCTGTCTCTATCAGCCGTTTTACAAAAGCATAAATTTTATTTACAGAAGAAATACTGAGCCTCTCCTCTGTTGTGTGTATATCATACATTTGCGGCCCGAAAGATATTATATCAAGCTCCGGCTTTTTCTGCAACAAATATCCACATTCCAATCCTGCATGAATCACATCCACTTTTAATTCTTCCGCATACATTTCATGATAGAGCATTTTCATAGTTTCTCTCAACTTTGATTCCCGTCGAAAGCCCCATTCTGGATATTCTCCACTGACAGACATCTGTGCACCCACCTGCTCAGCCATATCGGAAAGCTTTTCTAACAGAAGTTTTTTTCTGGAAGCAACAGAACTTCGCACTGAAATATGACATTCCGCTTTATAGGAATTTACAGTAAGAATCCCGAGATTTAACGAGGTTTCCACCAGTCCTGGTATATCCTGATTCATAAAGATTACTCCGTTTGGAATATTGTGAAAATAAAATAATACTTTTTTCAATGATTGTTCATCAAGAATCTGAAAAATTCCCTCTTCCTCTTCCATTATCTGTACAGATATATCCGAATCTGAAGAGGCGTATTCTTTTCTTATTATTTCTTCAAAATATTGTGTTTTTTCTCTGACATTATCAATATGGTCCGAGTCAAGGATAACCTGACATCTGCATTCTCTTGGAATTGCATTGTCCTTGCCGCCTCCTGACAGAGACAAAAGTCTGATTCCTTCTTCTCTGTAAAGCATCCTCAGAAGTCTTATCATTAAAATATCTGCATTTGCACGCTCTTTGTCTATCTCTGCGCCGGAATGACCACCCTTGAGACCTGTAATTATAATACTGTAACACACTCCTTTATATTCTGACCTTGCCAGAGGAAGAACTGTTTTTACTTTTGCTCCTCCGGCACAGCCTGCAGTAAGGATACCCTCTGTTTCACTGTCAAGATTTAAAACATATTTTCCAGTAATATCAGACATATCCAGATTCATTGCTCCATCCATGCCTGTTTCCTCATCCGAAGTAAAAATCACCTCAAGACAAGGGTGAGACAGTTCATCATTTTCCAAAAGCGCAAGTCCCATGGCCACGGCAATTCCATCATCTGCGCCCAAGGTGGTATCCTTTGCAGTTAAAAAATCTCCCTCTATCACCAGTTCAATAGCATCTTTCAAAAAATCATGCGGGGAATCCGGCAGCTTTTCCGTCACCATGTCAAGATGTCCCTGAATAATCATTCCGTCTTCGTTTTCTCTGCCAGGCGATGCCGGTTTCCTGATTACAACATTATTCCACTTATCCTGACGGACAGAAAGTCCCTTTTCTTCTGCAAATTTTACACAATAATCGCTGATTTCCTTTGTATTTCCAGAACCTCTTGGAATTTTTGATATTTCCTCAAAATAATAAAATACTCTGTCTGATAATAACGCTTTTGTTTGTAACAATGTCATTTTCTGCTCCATTTCTCTGCACTCTGGCAGACATTATAATAAAATGCATAATTTTCCTGCACTTCTTATATATTATATTAAGACAATTCCCATATTTCAATACACAAAATGAAAAAAACATTTCTTCCCTGTATTTTAATTGCATTATTTTTTCTTATGCTGCTTCATTCTTCTGAAACAATGGCTGGAGCGCTGAATGGCCTCAATTTATGGCTTTTTACAGTTGTACCGTCTCTGCTTCCCTATATGATGATTTCTGCTTTTCTGACAGAAAACGGAAGCTTCCGATTTCTGTCCCGATTTCTGTCTCCTGTTACAAAGCATATATTTAAGCTGTCAGAGGAATGTGGATATGTGATTCTTTTGGGATTTTTATGCGGATATCCCATTGGAAGCAAGCTGTCGGCAGACCTGATAAAAAGAAATGAGATTTCTGTTCGAGAAGGGCAGATATTAATTTCTTTTTGTAACAATGTAAGTCCCGCGTTTATGATTACCTTTCTTATTGGTGGCATTATTAATATTCCTGCGTTTTCCTCCATGCTTCTGACAATTATGTTTGGAGTTCCTCTGCTCCTTGGTATTCTCTTTTCCAGAGTTTCATTGTATCTGGAACAAAAACAGACCAAAAAAAATAAAATAGATAAAAAAACATCTGTTTTACAGACAGCCTCTACACATATTGTTTCACCAAAACAGAACACGCCTGCCAGAAATGGCTCTTTTGATTCATGTATTACATCAAGCTTTGAAAACTGTTTCCGGCTGGGCGGTTATATTATTTTATTTTCCATTTTAAGTGAATTTATTCGAAATGCACTGACTAATGCGCCATTTCTGCAAAATCGTATCTGTGCTTTGCTTGAAATTACTTCAGGGTTAAATATCTATTCAGGCAATGCCTGTCCTCCTTATATTCTTCTGACAGAATGTCCTGCCTTTACAGCCTTTGGAGGAATATGCTGTCTTATGCAGACACACAGTATGATAAAAGGCAGTGGATTAAGCCTTCGGCTGTACTTTTTTGCAAAACTGCTGACAGGTGTGGTCACATTTATCACCTGTATGATTTTGTTTTATTTTCTCCTGTAACCTGTTCTTATCTGTAACTTATTTCTTATCTGTAACTTATATGACAAAAGACAGCTTTAACATTGTCTGTTTTTGCTGTCTTGATTGTTTTTATTATTCTAAAACAAATGCCGGTATTTTATGGAATGTGTCAAGAACACTCATGACTTTAGTCATGAGAGGTTCAAAACTCCACACAAAAAGCCACGATATTATTTTTTTCGTTTTTTGCATAAATTCTTCCCTTATGCGCTGTTACTACTGCCTTTGCAATTGAAAGCCCAATACCGTGCCCGCCGGTATTTTTACTTCTGGAAGAATCCGGTCGATAAAATCGTTCAAACAGCCGGCTCATCTCGGATGCCTCCAGCGGGTCCCCCTCATTTCGTACTTCAAAATGAATTGTTTTTCCTGATTTATACAGCTTTACCTGTACTTTTCCTTTTTCCGAACAATATTTAATCGCATTTTCTGTCAAAACAGAAACCAAATGTTCAATTGCTGTCATATCTCCCTTATAACGGATATTTTCTGCAATATCTGTCTCAAATTCTTTCTCTGAACTGTATGCAATCGTTGAAAGTTGAGAAACCTTTTCAAAAACGGTCTTGCTTAAATCAAATTCTGCAAAAACCATCTGCTCCCCTTCCTCCATTTTGGATAAAAACAGCAGTCTTTTTACCAGAACATCCATCTGCTTTGTCTGGTTTCGAATACTTTCTATCCATTCGTTTTTTCCACCAATCAGTTCCAGTACATCTGCATTGGCGGAAATTACTGCTAATGGCGTTTTAAGCTCATGTCCCGCATCTGTGATAAAACGCTTCTGCTTCTCCATTGTTTCCACCATAGGCCGAATCGCACGTTTTGACAGAAAAGATACAATAATAATCAGCAGAATCAGCAATACAACTGAAATTATGAGAGATATGGTACGAATATTTTCCAGATTTGCCATCTGCTGTGTCATATCAATAAAAGCGATTTCATAACCTCTGTCTGTCTGTTCCAAGCGGTATCGGTAAATATTACAAGTTCCTCTTGAAACCTTTCCCGGCTTTAATTCCTTAAAAACTTTTTCTGCATAAAAAAGCACATCTTCTCCACTGACTGCTGCAATATGTGAAATATCACTGTCAAGATAATTTCCATTTCCGTCAAGATAAACAAGAAAATACCGGCTTTCAAATCTTGTTTCCACAGTAATTTCAAATTCATGACCAAAATTATCTGTAATCTTTTGATTAAATTCCTCCGGTTCAGGAAACTCCCCATTGTTGCTAACCAGAATTTCAAGCATCTGGTCATATCTGCTTATCATCTGTGTAAAACTAAACAGATTAATACTGCCTGCTACAATCCCTGTGAGAATCAAAAATGCCGCCATTACAGTTGCTACAAATTTGCTCTGCATCTTCTGTATCATACATTCACCCATCTCCTTTTTCAGAAAGCTTAAATCCAGTTTCCATAGTTCCCTCAATAAAGACATCCGCCTGCAAAGAATCCAGTTTATTTTCCAGATAAGATATGTACAGTCGAATCATCTCCAAAGTTACTTCCCCTTCATTACTTAAATGTTCTATAAACTGAGATACCAGAATTGTTCTTCCTGGATTTCTCATCAACATGGAAAGCATTTCGACTTCTTTTCCTGCAAGCCTTAAAGAATGACTTCCCACAGAAAGCTCCATACCATCTGTTTTTAAAACAGTATTTCCTACACTGAATGTCTGCATGGAATATTCACCTCCACGTCTTACAAGAGCATTTACTCTTGCCAAAAGCTCTGCCATCGCAAAGGGCTTTGCAAGATAGTCATCCGCACCAAGGTTTAATCCCTCTACCCTGTCCTCAAGCTCTGCTTTTGCTGTCAGCAGCAGTACCGGTGTAACTATGTTTTGAGCCCGCATTTTTTCCAGCACCTCAAGACCACTCATTTTGGGCATCATAATATCCAGAATAATTCCATCATAACTTTGAGTCAATACCTGTTCATACGCCTCTGCTCCATCAACTGCAGTGTCTATCTGATATCCCTTTATTTTTAAAATCGCCTTCAGCGCATTTGAAAGTTCCTTTTCATCTTCCGCCAATAATAATCTCATATACTTCACCTCACTCTCTCTTCTCTTGTCTGCTGTCCTGTCCGTTTTGATTTATCATCTGACGAATCGTCTGCATTGTCAAATCTGTAGAAGCCATCTCATCAGAGCATCGCTTTAATTCCTTTTGTAAAAGTTCCTGATTGGAAATGGTATGCTTATACCGAAGCTCATGTTCCAATGCTGCCCAGCAGTCCATTGCAATCGTTCTAAGTTGAATTTCTGCATACAGTTCTCTGGTGCAGTCCAGAAGATGAACCGGCAGCCGGACAATCAGATGATAGCTGCGGTAACCGCTTGATTTGGGATTTTGAATATAATCCTTTTCTTTTATAACCGTCATATCCTCCTGACGTTTTATCACATCTACCATTTTATATACATCATCTACAAATTGACAGACAATTCGAATCCCAACTGCATCGTATACTTTATTCAGTGCAGCTTCAAGTGTTACTGGAAATCCTTTTCTGACAAGCTTTTCCTTCATGCTTTCTGCCGATTTGATTCTTCCTTTACAGTGCTCCACAGGGTCCCGTTCCCCCAGAAGTACCTGATACCGGCGCAAAAGATTAATACGAAGCAGAAGCTCCTGAAGCACACTTTCCAAAAGAACCTGAGCATCTTTGTAAAAATCTTTATTCTGTTCTGATTCCATAAAAATCCTTCCTCTTTTTTCTATATTACCCTATACTATAATATACATCATAATAAATTTATAATATCATACCAAAAATATATGAAAGGAATGTGAATAAGGTCTAAAAATTTATAAAAAAAGAGAAGATTTTTAAAATCTCCCTTTTCCATAATATGAATAGTGTCTATTCATCCATATCCTCAATCTCTACCCTATAGTCCTCAAAATCCTCATCCGCTTGTTCTTCCTGATAGGTCTGTTCCTGTGAAACTGCTGCGGTACGGGGTACTGACTGCTGTGGTACTGACTGCTGTACTGGCGACTGCGGAACATTCAGTTCATTTCGATTGGAAACTACTGTTTCCAATGTATTTTGAAGAGATTTCATATATCCCTCGTACCGCGTAGCAATTGTATCCATAGAATACGCAATTGTATTTTGAATATTTGCAAGCAGTTCATCGGTGTACCGGATTGCATTCAGTTGAATTTCTTCCGCCTGTGCATTTGCTTCTGCAATAATACGCTGTGCCTCTTCATTTGCCTGTGCGACAAGTTCTTCTCCCTGAATATATGCCTGTCTCATAATCTCATGCTCATTTACCAGAGCACTCGCCTGCTCTGTGGCTTCCGTAATAATATTTTCTGCCTTCTGCTTTGCATCATCCAAAATTCCATTTTTATTGGCCAGCATCCTTTTATATTTTCTTATTTCATCAGGAGTCTTCATTTTCAGCTCTCCAAGAAGCTCCTCGATTTCTTCCTTATTCACCAAAATTTTGGTGGTAGATAATGGTGAATATTTACATGAATCAATGTAATCTTCCAATTCATTGATAATTTGTTCTATATTATTGTTCATGATTAAATCCGCCTTCCTTATCTTTTACCCGAATACTTTTCATATATTCTGCTACAGATTTCTTTTGGTACAAACTTTTCAATATTGCCTCCAAAGCTGGCAATTTCCTTTACTGTAGTTGAACTTAGATAGGAATAGTCATTGCTTGCGGTTAAAAACATTGTGTCTACTTCACTATTCAATATGCTGTTTGTCTGCGCCATCTGAAGCTCATACTCAAAATCAGTAATTGCCCTGAGACCTCTGATAATACAATTTGCTTTCTCCTCTTTGGCAAAATCTACCAGCAGTCCGGAAAAAGACATAATTCTTACATTTAAAATTTTTCCGGAAACTTCTTTCAGCATCTTCACTCTTTCTTCTACGGTAAACAATGGATGTTTTGACTGATTATTCAGAACACCTACAATCAATTCATCAAAATTTCTTGCTGCTCTTTGAATAATATCCAGATGGCCTAAAGTCACAGGGTCAAAACTTCCCGGATAAATTGCCCTTATCATTCTATACCATACCTTTCTGTTTTTACAATCAGCCAAAAGCTGTTGTAATCGGACAGTCAGCGAAAAACTGACTGCATTATTTACATTTTCTGATAAATATATGTATATTCGTCTTATATTCCTTCACTTTAACTATCTCATACCCTGATTCTGCAAGATAATCAAAAGAGGTATTTTTTGCTGCCTCTACAATAATAATTGTATGTTCATCTGCCAGTTCTGTATTCCTCAATTCATTTAGAACATAAAACTCATATTTTTTGTTGTATGGCGGATCCATGAATATAAAATCAAAAGTAAGTTTTTCTGTTCTCAGCTTTTTAATAGCAGCAACGGCATCATATTCCATCAAAACTGCTCTGTCCTCAAGATGTGTCGCTTTCAGATTTTCTCTGATGCAGTCTGCAGCCTTTGCATTCTTTTCCACAAACCAGCACTTCTCTGCACCTCTGCTGAGCGCTTCTATACCTATCCCTCCGCTTCCACTGAACAAATCAAGAAACCTGCAATCAGAAAGACTGCCCTGAAGCATATTAAAAAGAGTTTCTTTGATTCTGTCCGTTGTCGGTCTTGTCTCCAGTCCTTCGATTGTCTTTAAAAGAGTTCTTCTTGCACTCCCTGAAATTACTCTCATAGTTTACCCCAATTATATTTTCTTATAGAAAAAAGAACGATAAGACTGATAGTTCAAATCCCGATAATTAATAATCTGTTCTGTACTTCCCACAAAAAGAACTCCTTCTTTTTTCAGGGATGCATTGAATTTTTTGTAAACTTCTGTCTTTGCTTCATCTGTAAAATAAATAAGAACATTCCTGCATACAATTAAATCCATATTGGCTGGATACTTATCCTCAAGCAGATTTCCCTGCTTAAATTCCACACATTTTTTTATTTCATCAGAAATCTGATAATTGCTCATTCCAATTTTTGTAAAATATTTGTCCTTAAATTCCTGTGGAAGTCCAGCTATGCTCTTCTGATTATACAATCCTGCCTGTGCTTTTTCCAAAACCTGTTTATCAATATCGGTCGCAATAATGGAAATTTTATTTAACGGAACAAATTTTGACAAAAGCATAACAAGCGAATATGGTTCATCACCGGTCGAACATGCTGCACTCCATATTTTCAGATTTTTTCCAAAGTTTTTTATAAGCTCCGGAAATATTTCCTGCTCCAAAACCTTCCACTGCTCGGGATTTCTCCAGAACTCCGATACATTTATAGTCAGATAATTTACAAACTCTTCAAATAAACGATTATTTGTTTTGATTGCGTCTACATATTCTCTATAACTAGGATATTTATTTTTTGCTATTAATGCATCGATTCTTCTTTTCATCTGCCGTTCTTTATATGCATTTAAATCAATTTTTGTAAGAGACAAAATCTGACTTTTAAATTGTTCATAATCCATCTTTTCCACCTCATATTCTATTTTCAGACAAACTATTTAAAAGGAGTGCGCAAACACACACAATCATTCACTTTCAACCAATAACTTTATATAATGAAGCATGCGGACACATGCGCAGGCCATTAAATCATGTTTTCTATAATTTAATGATATTATATATTGAAAAATGAGTAGGAGTTCGTCTTTTTTGACCCCTACTCGTTTCTTTTTTCATAAGAAATTATTTGATATTTCTTATGATGCTTTATTCCCAAGCTGAAAACGCTCAAGCCCCGTATCTCTGTTTCTATTCGGCTGTCTGTTCTTCTGCTGCTTCCTCTGCGGTTTTTTCCGGTTCTGCTGTATTATCCAGTAAAACTCTTCTGCTCAGGCTGATTTTCTTTTCTTCTCCATTAAAATCTACTACTTTTGTTTCAATCTTCTGACCAATCTTTAGCACATCTGCAGGCTTATCTATATGCTCTCTTGCAATCTGTGATACATGAAGCAATGCATCAATGCCCGGCTCCAGCTCAATAAATGCACCGAAATCTGTCATTCTTGCCACTGTTCCCTCTACAATACTGCCAACAGCATACTTTTCTGCCGCATGAATCCATGGATTTGTCTCATCAAACTTAAGGCTCAGGGCAATTTTTGTTCCATTGACTTCCTTTATAAGAGCTTCTACCTTATCGCCGACTTTAAACATCTTTTTTGGATGCTCCACTCTTCCCCATGACATCTCTGAAATATGAAGAAGTCCGTCAATTCCTCCAAGGTCAATAAACGCACCGAAATCTGTCACATTTTTTACCGTTCCGGTAATTACCTGACCTTCCTGAATACTTGCAAGCAATGCTTCCTGCTTCTCTTTTTTAGCTGCTACCAGCAAAGTTTTTCTGTCACCGATAATTCTTCTTCTCTTAGGATTGAACTCACTGATTACAAATTCAACCTCCTGACCGGCATATTTGCTTAAGTCCTTTTCATACATGTCTGATACCAGACTTGCCGGAATAAATATCTTGGCTTCATCCAATGTCACACTTAAACCGCCTGCCATTACCTGTGTTACTTTTGCCTTTAATACTTCCTTGTTTTCAAAGGCTTCTTCCAGTCTTCTGTTTCCTTTTTCCTGTGCCAGACGCTTATAGGTAAGCAATACCTGACCTTCTCCATCGTTGACTTTCAGAACTTTTGCTTCCATCTTGTCGCCCGGATTTACCATTGTTGTTAAATCTGCGTTAGGTGTATTGGTATATTCATTTCTGACAATGATACCATCTGACTTGTAACCTATATTTAAAACAATTTCATCTGGTTTAACGTCGATGATTGTTCCTTCAACGATTTCTCCTGTTCTTATAGTTTTAATTGAATCCTCTAGCATCTGCTCAAAGCTTAATTCTGACATTCTGCCAAAACCTCCTCTATTATATTATTAGGGGTTGAAGCCCCTGCTGTAATACCTACATTTCTACAGGTCTGCAGCTTTTTTAAATCCAAGTCTTCTAGTTTCTGTATATAGTAAGTATTTTTACATTCTTCTTTACATATTTCATAAAGTTTTTGTGTGTTTGAACTGCTTCTGCCACCTATCACAATCATGGCATCTGATCCTGAAGCAATCTGTCTTGCCTCTGCCTGTCGTTTATTGGTCGCATTACAAATAGTATTCACAACTATTATATCATACCCCTTTTTGCCAATAATTTCAACCATTTTATCAAATTTCTTGTAATTAAATGTCGTTTGCGCCACAACACACAATTTTTTGCCTTTGTCATATTCAAACTTTTGCGCTTCTTCCTCTGTATTGATAATAAAAGTATCTGATTCTGACCATCCTTTTATCCCCTGAACCTCGGGGTGCTTTTCATTTCCTATAATTAAAATCGCATAACCATCACGGCTTTTTTCCATAACTGTCTTATGTATTTTTTTTACAAACGGACAGGTGGCATCTACAAGCTTCAAGCCCTGTTCCCGTATATAATCATTTGTTTTTTGGTCTACACCATGTGAACGGATAATAACAGTTCCATGCTCTACGGCCTGAAGCTCTTCCATGCTGTTTAGCACTGTTACTCCATTTTTTTCCAAATCTGCAACTACCTGTTCATTGTGAATAATCGGACCATACGTATAGATGTGGTCCCATTCTTCAGAATTGAATTTTTCGTTCTTATTTTCTCTGTTAAACTCCCTCTGTTCCCTTCTGCTTTCAATTTCCTTATATACAGTTTCCACTGCTCTTTTTACTCCAAAACAGAAGCCCGCGCTCTTAGCAACTGTTACTTTCATAAATTTTTCCTGTCCTCTATTATTTTTCTGATTTTTTCAACCACCTGCTCTATGGCAAGCTCGGAAGAATCCAGATAAACCGCCTGTTCTGCCTGCTTTAACGGTGCGATTTCTCTATGCATATCCCTGTAATCTCTCTCTTTGATATCCTCTTCGATTTCCTTGAGATTACATTCCATTCCCTTTTTGACAAGTTCTTCATATCTGCGTTTTGCCCTTGTCTGAACACTTGCTGTCAGGTAAATCTTTACCTGTGCATCTTTTAACACATTTGTACCAATATCCCGACCATCCATTACCACATTGTGTTCCTGTCCAAGCTGCTGTTGCAAATTTAAAAGTTTTTCTCTGACTCCCTCATAGATAGAAATTGCCGAGGTTGCCTGACTGACCTCCTCTGTGCGGATATATGCATTTACATTTTCTTCATCCAGCAATACCTGCTGCTCTCCATTTTCATAGTTTAGGCTGACCTTTCGCTGTTTACAGTGTTCAACTACAGCTTCTTTGTCTTCCACATCTATTCCATTTCTCAGGCAGGACAAAGCCATCGCCCGATACATGGCACCGGTATCTACATAAATAAATCCCAACTCTTCTGCAAGTATTTTTGCGATTGTACTTTTGCCTGCGCCGGCAGGTCCGTCAATAGCCACTTGAAACATATTTTCCTCCATCTGCCGTCAACCGGCACTTTGTTCTTTTACTGGAAACTGCCTTACATTTCCTGTTATTTATTATACAACAAAATTTATATTTTAACAAAGTATTTATGCAAAAAAACCTGCAAGATATCCTGTAGACCATGCAATCTGAAGATTATAGCCGCCTGTCAGGGCATCTGTATCAATCACCTCTCCGGCAAAAAACAGTCCTGCGATTCTTTTTGATTCCATGCTTGCCGGCAAAAGTTCTTTGACTTCCACTCCGCCCTGTGTAATAATTGCCTCCTGAAATCCTCTTGTTCCAGTGACAGTCAGTGTAAAGTTTTTTATGATATGCACCAGATTTTTTCGTTCTTCCCTTGAAATTGTATGCACCTTTTTAAATTCGTCAATTCCGGAACGCATAATAATCAGTGGTATCATACTTTTTGGAAGCAGTTCATTTAAAGAATTTCTAAAATTTTTGTTTTTAAATTTCTGAAAATCCTTTAGAATCCGTTCATCTAAAACATCATTGTCCAAGGCCGGCTTTAAATCTATTACAAGCTTCAGAGGATTCCCTTCATGCAGCCTTTTTGTAAGTATGCTGCTTGCACTTAAAATGACTGGACCACTGACTCCAAAATGTGTAAAAAGCAATTCTCCAAAATCCGAATACAGTTTTTTATTTTCCTGATAAAAATCTACCTGTATATTTTTCAGGCTGAGTCCCTGCAACTCTCTGACAAATTCTTCCTTTACAATCAACGGTACAAGTGCGGGAAACAGCTTTGTTGTTTTATGTCCTGTTTTTTCCGCAAATCGGTATCCGTCGCCTGTCGAGCCGGTAGACGGATAAGAACAGCCTCCAGTTGCAATAATTACACTGTCAAACACTTCCTCTGTGCCGTCTTTAAACAATATTCCCTTTACTTTTGAGCTCTGTTTTCTTTTTTCTGCCATAACATCACAAACCTCTGTATCTTCAATGATAATATCCTGAATTTCTGTGTTTAAGTGAATATGGACACCATTTTTCTTCAATACTCTTGTCAATCCCAATATCACATCCGAAGACCTGTCAGATGCCGGAAACACACGGTTTCCTCTTTCTACCTTTGTCTGCACGCCCGCTTTTTCAAACATCTGTATCACATCTTCATTGGACATTGTATAAAATGCACTGTATAGAAATTTTGCATTTGTAACAACATTTTTCATTACCTCCTCCATATCGGATGCATTTGTAAGATTACACCTTCCTTTTCCGGTAATATAAAGCTTTTTTCCAAGCTTTTCGTTTTTTTCATATAAATGAACTTCTTTTCCTGCTTTGGCCGCGGATATGGCTGCCATCATTCCAGCTGGTCCGCCGCCTATTACTGCTATTTTCTTCACTTCATCTATTCCTCTTTATTTGCCAAATCCGAATCGTCTACCCAGTTTAACTCATCATTTCCTGAAACTGCATATTCATTGCAGATATCTTCCAGCATTTCCAGACGATTTACCAGATTTTTTTTACGTTTTGCCATAAGCGCTGTCACTAATGCATTAATAATACTCAAAGGGGCTGTCAGTGACTCCGCCACCGATGTCATTTCACTCTTTGCAACTAAATTACACGACGAATACAGATTCATGGGAGATGTTCTGCTGTCTGTAATCGTAATTACTCTGCAATTTCTGCTGTTGGCAAATTCCATTGCCTTTAAGGTACGAATGGAATATCTTGGAAAACTGATTCCCACAATACAGTCCTCCTCATTCATACGAAGCATATCTTCAAATAAATTGCTGGAATTGTCCGAAGACAGCAAAATCACTTCATCAAGCATAAGTTTTAAACTGCTTTCCATACAGGCAGCCAGAGGAGCACTATTTCTAATTCCGATAATATAGACCTTTCTTGCACTTAAAAGCAGTTCCACAGCCGCTTCAAAGGCATCACAATCTACATGCTCTATGGTATACCGGATATTTTCCATATCTCTTTTCAAAACCTGTTCCAGAACTTCCTGTCGGGAAATGTTTTCATTGTCAATATCAACTGCAGGAGGTTCATGAATCCTTCGGCGAACCATTTTTTCCAGCTCACCCTGAAGCTGCGGAAATCCCTTTAATCCAAGCATAGAGGCAAAACGCACAACTGTAGACTCACTGACACCTACCTCATGTCCAATTTTTGAAGCAGTCAGAAATGCTGCTCTGTCATAATCTGTCATAATAAAACGGGCAAGCTTCTTCTGTCCCCTGCTCATACTGGAAAATTTATTGTTTATAATCTGAAAAATATTTTCTGTATCCTTTTTCTCCATATCCTGTCCCCTTCTAAAATATATTTTGTATCATATATATTTTTTCTTTTTCTGTCAACTGATATTTTGGCAAATCCACAAAACAAGCCTGTTGATATTATGTATCTGCAATTTTCAGGAAAGTCAGCGCCCGCTGTTTCCATGTATGTTCTTTCACTGCCTTTTGCCTGCCCTGCAAAGCAATTTTTTCCGCATAACCGGATTCTGACAGAAGCTTTTTTATTTTTTTTGGAAGCTCTTCTCTTTTCTCAAGTGAAAAACTGATATAATCCTGCCCATCTATTAATTTTTCTGTAATATATTGTGAAGTATCTGTCACAGAAACACAGCCCTGAAGCATGGAATTAAAAATTCTGTCATGTGCCCCTTCTTTAAACCATGGCATAATATTCAACGATATTTTTGCATTTCTCATATATTCAAGACAGGTTTTTGAATCTACCTGACCTGCCATAATAAGGTTATCCATATTTTTACATTGTGAAAGTTCCCAGTCCTTTCCAAGCACTGCTACTCTGATACCAGCCTCCGCAAGCGAACAGACAATTTCTCTGCGAAAATAAGAACGGATATATAAATCTACAAAAACCATCCCATACAGACAGGCAAGTATTTCATGTCTTGTGATTTTTGGAATTTCCTTTTTCAAATATGAAATCATTGTCTGTTCCAGAGGCAGATTTGGTTCTTCTTTCAGCCTCTGTATAATTTCAAAATAAAATTCTTTATTTTCTTCATCTACTCCCTTTAAGTGTTTCATAAGGTTTGGCAGCGCCACATAATTTCCAGCAAAAACTACATCATATTTTCTGTCTCTGTATGCGGGATTTTTTGAAAGCTCTGTACCGCCAAGCGGCAGAAAATATACTTTTCCATATTTTGGATAATATTCTTCTACAAATTTTACATGCTGTCTGTCAATGCACAGCAAAGTAAGGTCGTTATGCACAGCAGAGAGCTGTTTGAAATAATAAACAGGACTGTCTACCATAATACAGTAACAGGGGATTTCAAAGATTTCCCAGACACTTTTGTGTTCTCTCCATTCAAACTGAGCTTCTTCGCTCAATCCGATAAAATTGAATGTCAAAAATACAGTTTCTCCCTTTTGATAAAAGCTCTGAAATTCTTTTCTGCTTTTTTCGGGTCTTTCCAAGTCCCAAAACCAGACTTCTATCCCTGCTTCTTGAAAGGTCTCTGCCATCTGTATAGAAAAAAATTCTAATGTCTCTACTGCATGTTTTGCCAAAATAATTTTTTTCATAGTCCGTCTCCCTTTGGTTTTATTCTATATTCCAAATATTTTTATGCTTTGTTTTCACTTATCATACATTATTTTTACATATTTGTCAATATATCAGAAATATTTTTTAAATATATAAAGCAAAATCACCTGTGAGATAACAGCAATATAAAAAATATCAATGGGCTGCTGTATTTTTTCATGCAGCAGCCCATATATTTTTATCATTCCTTATTTCTCAGTTATTTTTTTCTTCCGGCATAATACAACCGCCAATTCAAACATAGAAAGAACGGATAACACAATCCATATCTTTATTTCTTTTTCGTCTCCCGTTGTTGGTGGTTCTGTTTTTTTATCTGTTTCATCATCCACATAATTACCAGCAGTTTCCCCGCTTGGTTTTTGAGTACTTTCCTCCGGTTTTTTGGTAGTTTCCTCACTTGGTGCTTCTGTACTTTCATTTTCACTGTCTAAAGATTTCCATGCAATCATAATTGGTGACAATCCTTTTACAAGAAAACGAATCTCGTTCTCTGTTTTCATAACCTTCGGGATTTCTATTTCTCCTGCCAGAAATCCGTTCATTGTGTGAGAAAACATATGAGTGACAATAAAATCATACTCTTTTTCATTTGTTCCTTCCGGATATGGAACTGCTACCATAATGCCTTCTTTCGGAAAGTTTTCTTCTGTAGCAACTTCCCATGTTTTTCCTCCATCAAAGCTGACCTGAAGCACGATATCATAAAGAAGCGTACAATCCTCCCGATAACCCGAATATTCCAGAACTGTTCTCACACATGCCTGTGCAATTTTTTCTTCTGTGTCATAGCCGGCATTTTTAAGACTTTCTGAAATATCTTTTATTCCTTCCGAAATCAACAGACGCGTTTCTTCCTTTTTCATTGTAAGAAGAATTTGTTGTATGGTATTTTTATAATTTGCTTTATCTGCACCCTGATAACATGCAGTAACTGTTATACTTTCATTTTCCTCTGTTGGAAGAATTTTGTCTGCATCCTCGATTCTCCATGCCCAGTCTGTATACTTTTTCAGTGAAATATCACCTACTTTCTTGCCATTTCTGATGACTGTATTCATAACTGAATCCGGCATATTGGGAGCATTTTCAGCTTGTAATACTGTAAAATCCGCCTTGACAGCACCAGTAAAGTTTCCGGCGCCTGTTATTGTCAAAGTGTATGCACCGGCATCCGTTACTGAATTATCAGAAATTTCATAAACAACATTCAAATTTCCAATTTTCACACTGTTTATTTTTTGTATCTGAATGGTTCCATTATAGGTCAAGCTCTCTCCCATTACAATCTCAAGGTCTGTTCTATCTGTAATATCCAGCTTTTCTATGGTATATTCCTCCGAAACGTTTGTGCCTCCTGCCAAGGTATAATTTGGATTGTCAAGGCTTATTGCCTGTGCGGTATATGTTCCGGCATTGACAGCTGTCGCATTAGCATAGCCGTTGACCGATACTTTCCACCCATTGACAGCATTGGACACATCGGCCAATATTCCATGCTGCTCTCCATTATAAACAAAAGTCTGTACATTCCAGAAAAGCTTTACTGGCAGCGGAGCGATTGTAAATTCTTTTTCCACTGTTCCTGTAAAATTACCTATACCTGTTATTTTCAAAATATAATTTCCCGCTTCACAGCCTGTATTTTGTTCAATCGTATAGTCCCTGTCTGTCAAAAGCAATGTACCTGTTTTGATACTTTCCAGTGTCTGTGTCTGTACAGTGCCATTAAAAATCAATGGTTCTCCCAGAATAACAACTGCATCGGAAATATCTCTTTTTATAATGTCAACTATGATTTCCTGTGTTCCCAGATAATCATTGTTTTCTGCTTTTATTACCAGCTTGTAGCTTCCAATATCAACAGGTGCGAGATAATTGGGAATAGGTATATATTCATCTCCTGTTTTTTGATACCAGAAAAACTGACAATCACTGTTTTTTAACTCTACCATCTGTCCTTCTTCAGTCTGGGCCTTTGGAGTACCTGACCATTCTGCTGCTGTGCCATTGTATAAAAGCTGTGACTGCTTCATTCCCAAAATTTCAAATCCTGAAAGCTGTACCGGAATTTTGTCAGTAATTTCTATTATCAAACTAGCATCGGAAATTTCATAATTTTTATTTGCAAAGCTTATTGTAAACACTGCCTGTTTTCCTGCTTCTTTTACAATTTCTGTATCAAAAGACAATACGGTTTGATTGTATACACCCACAGAAGGTAAGGTATCAACTGACAGGATACCATCTTTATTGTCAATATCCGAAATACTGTAAACAGTAGTTCCCTTCACTTCTTCTGGAAGCAGCCTGCTTAACTCATATGAAATACTGTGTTTTTTCTGTTTGACTTTCTGCAGGGTATCCATAGTTCCTTTTACCTTGATTTTCTCAATTGCAAGTTCAAGTGTGGCTTCTGTGCCCAGATAAAAATTTTCATTATCCTGTGGAATTTCCGCCTTGATTCTATAATTTCCGCTGTCCGTCGGAAGTCCGGTTTTATAGCTGTTATCTTCTGAATCAAGGTCCTGATAGAAATAAAGAATTTCTTTTTTAGAACCTTCTTTTTCTATGATAAAATCAATTCCCGCTTCTATTGGCTTTTCATCGTAAACAATTGATTCCCCGCTTTTTCCAGAAAGAACAAGTGTTGTGGAATAATAAATCTGAAAAGAAATCTCTTTTTCTATTTTATTTCCTGCATGGTCTTCGGCAAAAACCTGAAGCGTATGCGCACCTTTCTCTGTGATTTCCATATTTTTGATATTGGTCTCGAACACTGGTACAAAGCTTTCTTCCGTACCGTTAAAGCCTCCTTCCGGCTCTAAGGATACAGGAGCTTTTTTATCCAGAGAATAGGAGGCTGATTTTAAACCTGCGCTGATTTCATTATTTATGTCGTCTTTTATATTGATATCTATTACGGCCCTGTGCTCAAAAGTATTCTTTGTTTCATCGTATAGCTCGTTATTTACATTTATGCTGATTTTTGGCATCGCAGTATCTATGATTACCCGCTGTTTGCGCACAACGCTCTGATTACCTGCCGTATCTTTCGCCATAATAGAATAATATCCGTCAAAAACAGCAGGAATAGTAAAGAATAGCATATATCCGTCGATTGTATTTCCAGTCAAGGTAATGTTTTGTAACATACTGTCCATATTTGCATTGTTCATATTTGATTCGTCAACATTCGTCAAATGAATTTCAATATTTTCCTGTGTCAGTCCACTTTCATTTTCTGTAATTGGAACAGTTATTGTGATATAATCCTTTCCAATCAGCCAGTTCCAGATTTTTATAAAAATCCCTGTGCCGGCTTTCCCCTCTGTATAAGTAAAGTCTCTAAATTCCGGCTCTGTGCTGTCAATTTTTACTGATGCGAGAATCATTTCGTCTGTAAGATAGCCAGTCGCTGTTTCTTTCAGGAAATAAATATAATTCCCGTCTTCATTCAGTTCCAAATCTTCCGCCGTCAGACTGTCCTGCCATACGGCCTGTTCTGTATTACAATCCGCTATCTGATATCCCTGCGGCGCCTGTATGGTAACGGGACCTGTATACCAGCCGTTTTCGCCTTTGTTTGTATCTGTCAATACTGCGCTGCCCGCTGCGTTATGGTAGTTGACAGTGATGTCAATATCCTCCGAATAATCCGCCATATTTTCTGTTCCTGTATAACGGACAGAGAACGTATAAGTTCCAGATGTCAAGCCATTCTGTAATGTAGGAATATCAAAGGAAACCTCGCTTCCGCTGGTTACAGGCTTTGCCTCTGCAAGCTGGATTTCTTCACCGTCTTTTTGCATAAATACTGTGATTTCACCTGCCTCCGGCTCCTGATAATCTGCTGCCTGTATCTTATTTGCTTCGGACTGTGCCGCTGTACCGCTTAGTCTTGGAGTTACTTTTAAAGTGATTGTACTTCCATAGATAAACTCATTCTTTTGTACAGCGTTCTCATAACTTTTTAATGTAGTATTTCCCGCGTTGTCATTGTAAGTAGTTTCGGATTTTGCTACTGTGAAATCCTTTGATAATGAATCGCCGGATTTTGTATTTGTATATACGGCCGAATAGGTTCCGGCGTCTTTGACTTCTGCCGGAACAATCGATTTTATCCAATTTTCCGTATCCACATTTTTTATTGTAAACTCTGTATTACAAATCGTCTTGGTTGTGTAGTTTGAAATATCAATATCAACAATCGTATTTACATCATCCGTCTGGTCTTCACCATTATATATCATTCCTTCTGGAACAATAATATCATCTGCCGTAAAACAAGCATGTTCCAAGATAAATTCTCCGCTTCCGCTTAGCATACCTTCGCCTGACAGACAGTTTTCGTTATAAATGCTGAATACTCCATTATTTGTCAATCTGCCTGAAAGAAGCAGGAAGGTATGTTCTGGAGCTGTAAGAGTATCATCGGCGCCTATCTCCACCTCTATATCTTCTCCAAGAAGTTGTTCGAAAAGAACTGCTTCACCATAGACCGTTCCCTCGTTTCCTTCAAAAATAATACTGTTTTCTTTGGTAATATTAATACTTTCACCGTCGTCACCGCCGCCGATAAAAGGCTTTTTTGATTTACCGGAATTGGCTCTGACAATGCTTCCCTCAATAGAAATATTTTCACCCGAACTTGCCCTGCCGCCACCAATTGCAGCAGCAGTTCCATTTCCAGTAACGATTACATAGCTGTTTATAATAGAAATAGCTGTTCCAGAAGCCGCATAACCGCCGCCTCCAATTCCGGCTGCACCACTATACTGACCGCTGGCGGCTGTCACTCTGCTGTTTGTAATAGAAATATCACTTCCAACTCCGGTATAACCAGCTCCGCCAATTCCAGTACCAGACATTCCGCCAGTAGCTTCTACCACAGCGTTTTTTATATGAATATTAGTTCCATTTCTACTATTATCAGCCAATCCGCTGCCGCCGATTCCAGCAGAGTAACCAACAGCCTTCACCGTTCCTCCATTTATATAAATATCTGTTCCGTCGCCACCGCCACCACCAATACCGGCTCCAGAATTACCTTTCGCTGTCACAGTTCCATCATTTATAACAATATTACTCCCCTTTGCATTGATACTAGTACCACTGTTGCCGCCGCCACCGATACCCGCAGCTCCTTTTGCATCGATTATTCCGCCGTTTATAGTAATATTTGTTCCCTCTGCCCTGATACCGCCGCCGATTCCAGCATTGCTGTATCCTCCGTCGGCTGTCACAATTCCGCCGTTTATAACAATATTACTTCCAACGCCGTTGTCACCACCGCCAATTCCAGCACCAAAAGCTCCGCCAGTAGCATTTACAGTTCCGCCATTTATGGTAATATCTGTTCCAGCGCCATAACCGCCACCAATTCCAGCGCCATATGACCCGCCTTTCGCTGTCACAGTACCCCCATTTATAGTAATATTATATCCATTCCCAACAGAAGTATCATAATTGCTGCTACTAGCGCCGCCGATTCCGGCTCCATATTCTCCTCCAATAGCTGTTACAACACCCCCATTGATAATAATATCTTTTCCATTTCCCCTACTGGCTGCACCAATTCCAGCTCCATATGTATTTCCCTCTGATGTAATATTTCCTCCATGTATTGTAATCGGGCCATTGCTTTCCTTTGGTTCATATCCGCCGATTCCGGCCGCTTCCCCTCTAAAGCCCTTCGCTGTCAATTTCCCCATAGTCTCCCCTTCTGACTGAGCATATATGGTAATCTGATTCCCTTCTGGTACACGAATACCTTTTGAAGCCGCTAACAGACACTCATCTGTTAAAATCAGACAAACATTTCCCTGTACAGTAAGTACATTACTGCAAGTCACTTCCCCGTTTACAACATACCAGCCCTCCTTTAATATTTCATCTGAATCTGTAAGTACCTGATATTCATTGCAGTACTTGGTTTCCCATTCTTCAGTTTCAGTGTTATATTCTCTGTAAACAATACCTGCTTTTGCCTCCTCTGCCTTTAGATTTATTTTCTCCAATGGCAACGCAAAAAGTAATAAAACCACTGCCATCAGAAAACTGATGCAACGTTTTATTTTTATGCCTGTTTTGCATTTACCCCCCCCCCTGAGCTAATATACAATTCTTTTGTTTCAAAATATTATCCCTCCTGATTAAAGTAATTAAAATCTTGTTACCGCCAAAAACGGTTATTTTATAAAATCTCTCTCTGAAAATATACTTTTTATTTTTCAAAATTACAATATTTCTGGGATAAATGGAAGATTTTTGGGACGAATGGAATAAATAGATTACAAAACAAAAAGACAGTCAAAATCTTGTTTGCCTTTGGCAACAAAAATTTTAACCGTCCAATCATTTCATATAAAATTTACGTATTCAAACAATTCCTCATATCTGCAAAATTTTCCATACCACCGACAACTGCTGCAGATTTCCTCAAATTGTTCTCTGCTGATTCGCCTGACTCCGGCCTCTGCCTCTTGAAGCGTATAGAGTCTGTTTTCCAAAAGTCCTGCATATTCTAATGTCAATCTGTCTTTTTTCTGCACATCTTCATTTCCAAGTATACAATACTTTTCTTTTTCTGAAAAATTTGGACATTTTCTGCAGATATCATCTGTTCCACAAACAAGCAAAAGTTCCTTTGCCCGTGGAAAAGCGCCAAATTTTTTATATTTATCCACGCCTGTCCTTGCCACTATTTCTTTCATATGTTCCGTAAAAATCTGATTATAACCATTTCCAGAAAAAAGTCGGGTACAAAGCAGATGATGCCCTCGCAAAGTAATTTTATCCATTCTGTGAATTTCTCTCTTCCCTTTTTCATTTATGTTTTATATACTTAAAAAATTAATATACAAATATAGCTTTCTAATATTGCCATTATATTATATTTTCAGGAATTTTTCCACTATATTTTTTGCCAACTCCCTCTGGAAAATTTCCTTAAGTTATGCTATGATTACTTTGCTGCTAAAATCAAAAATGATAAGGAGAAACCTACTTTGAAAATAACAATTATTGATGATGAAGAATCTGTAGGAATTTCTGTAAAAGAATTTATCTCAAAATACTGTTTTGAAAAATGCCTCTCTATACAATGTGATGTATATTCCAACAGCGCCGATTTTCTGTCAGTTATAGAAGAAAAAGCAGAAGCTAGAAATTATGATATTATTTTTCTTGATATCTTTATGAAACCCTTCGACGGAATCCAGACTGCCGAAGCATTGAGAAAAATCAATATAAAATCACTGCTTGTTTTTCTTACCCAAAGCAGCGAACACAGAGCAGACGCCTTTTTAGTCCATGCCTTTGATTATCTTGAAAAACCTATAAAAAATACAGAACTTGAACGGGTATTAAACGATGCTTTGGAAATACTGATGCAAAAGCGCCCTTACATAAATTTAACCATAGGGAAACAAGTCATGTCATTTTTATATTCCGATATTTTATATATTATCGCAGATTCCAATTACCTTATCTTATATACCGACAGAGAGTACCGCTGCCGTATGTCTTTTGGCCGTATGAAAGCGATTTTGACCTGTGACAGCCGGTTTTTAATGATTAACAGAGGAGTTCTTATCAATCTTGACTATGTAGTGCAAATGGAAAATTTGAGCTGTCAGCTTGCAAACGGCTGCTCTTTTCCAATAAATAAGAAAAAAGAGGCCTCTTTAAAACAAGCTTATATTGCCAGACAATTCTCACTGAGAATGAATAAAATTTCAAAAGGAGAAAACCTATGAATCTGCCTCTTATTCTACACGTCGCTGCGGAATATCTTATCATACTTCCTGCAATAGTTTTCTGTTTTCTTCCTGTCACAAAATGGCTGAAGCTTGCACCTGCAAAGCTTTATCCCTTATGCACTATCATTGTTGTTCTGCTTTGTTTCGCTCTTGGCTGTCTGAATCCGAACAGCTTGAAGTATTCTGCGAATACTCTTTTTCTGTTTCTGATGTTGATTTTTATGATTATATATTTTCAAACAGTACATCTGGACAAACAAAAACTGTTTTATCTTTTTTTGTCTTCATTAACAGCCCTGTCTTTTTGCAGACTTGCAGGAAATATTACAGAGGCGCTTATTTATCGAGAGGCCGATATTCATAAATATTTTGACTATGGATTAATTGCACAATTTCTTTTCAGTTTTTTCTTTTTAGGCATTGCTTTTCTTTTCCGAAAAAAAATTGCATGGATATTTGAAAATTTTCACTCAAAAATAGTATGGCGGACTATCTGGACCATACCCGCTTTTATTACCTTTACCAATTTTATGATGGTTCCTGTAAAGTATCGCAATGTATGGGTTGGAAGAGCATTTCTGTTATATTTGACAATAGAAATGGTTCTGTTGTATTTTTTTATGTTTTTTCAATTTATATTTTATCAAATTGCAAAAACATCCTATGAAAAATATATGCTGGAAAAATCCTCTTTCGTCTATCAAATACAGGCCCGTCAGTATGAAGCATTAAAAAAATATATGGAACAAACCAGAAGCATGCGCCATGATTTCAGACATATAATGATAACGGTGGGAGAATTGATTCAAAAAGGAAATTATGAACAAGTACAAAACTATACCAGACATTATTATCACGATATTTTAGATGAAACCATGCCATACAGTTTTTGTAAAAATACCGCCGTAAATGCAATTTTATGTTATTATGCCAATATTGCCACGCATGCAGATATTCAAATAGACTTTCAAGTCGGACTTCCAGATAAAATTTATATTTCTGATATTGACTTGAGTATTGTTTTTGGCAATCTTTTGGAAAATGCTATAAAGATGGCCAAAACCGTACAGCAGAAAAAGCGCTGTATCTGTCTGACGGCTGATATAGATACCCCTGATTCCTTATATATTGTAATGACCAACAGTGTGAAAACGGCTAAACAGAGAGAAAGCCTGTCAGACAATGAAGAATATATAGATAATTTGTCATCTGTCAGAAATATTGCAGAAAAGTATTGTGGAGTAGCAGATTTTTATGAAAATAAGGACAAATTTGCATCCAATGTAATGCTGAAAATCAAAAAATATGAATAGCTCGTAAAGGTCCAAATCAGTAGAAATTGTTTTATCCTTCCATAGCTATTCATATACTTATGTGAGATTCCTGAGTTGACACAAAAACAGCAAATTGTTTTTCAGCCATTTCCCGCTGTCAGTTATCGCTGAATAATGGTGTAGACAGATATCTGTCACCAGAATCCGGAAGCAGTACCACAATTGTTTTTCCGGCATTTTCCGTTCTTTTTGCAAGAATGGAAGCCGCCTTGAGCGCTGCACCTGATGATATTCCTACCAAAATACCTTCATGGAATGCAAATGTTTTTCCTTCCGCAAATGCATCCTCATTTTCAATGGTAATTATCTCATCATATATCGCTGTATTTAATACCTCTGGAACAAATCCGGCACCAATTCCCTGAATTTTATGAGCGCCTGATGTTCCGGCAGAAAGAACGGGACTGTCCGCAGGTTCTACTGCCACAATTTTTATATTCGGATTTTTTTCCTTTAAATATTCACCTACGCCGGTAATCGTTCCACCTGTACCTACTCCTGCCACAAAAATATCAACTTTTCCCTCTGTCTGCTCCCAGATTTCCGGTCCTGTAGCAGCCCGATGTGCAGCAGGATTTGCAGGATTTACAAACTGACCTAAAATCACCGCCCCTTCGATTTCATTTTTCAATTCCTCTGCTTTGTCAATCGCACCCTTCATGCCTTTCGCCCCTTCTGTAAGTACCAGTTCTGCTCCATAAGCCTTTAAAAGAGTTCTTCTCTCCATACTCATTGTCTCAGGAAGTGTAAGAACAGCCCTGTATCCTTTCGCCGCCGCTACTGCTGCAAGCCCTATACCCGTATTGCCACTTGTAGGCTCAATAATGGTTGCTCCCTCTTTTAAAACGCCTTTCTTTTCTGCATCCTCAATCATTGCCAGCGCAACGCGGTCCTTTACAGAACCGGCAGGATTCAGATATTCCAGTTTTGCAAGAATAATGCTATCTGTAATACCTGAATTTCTCATATATCTGTTTAATTTCAACATTGGTGTACTGCCAATCAGTTCTAATGCACTTTCTTTTATTTGACTCATTATACATTTCCTCCATATTAATTATGTCTTTTTAATTCCTATGTATTTTATAGGTTTTATTTCTGTTGCAAATTATACATGAAAATTTCTTTTTTGTCAATAGCTGGAAGAGTAAAATTGTTCTGTAAAATCTGTGCTATACAAACCATAAATTATTATTTAATAAACGAAAATAAAAAGGGCTGTCACAAAATAACAGTTAGGCAGAATTATCTACATATATTATGCTAAAAACTGTTTTTTGCAACAACCCTTCAAAATAATAAAATTTTAAAATCTCTTAATTTTCTTTGCTGTTGTTTTGTCAAACTCTGTTTCTCTTACAATCAGACTGTGAATCCTCTTATAAACTGGTACATCCTTATTATACTCATCAATCATCTCCTGTAATTTTGCCTGAATATCTTTTATATGCTTTTTCTTCGCATACTCATAATCAGGGAAAATTTCGGCCTCTATCAATGTATCCTTCTCTCTGACCAGAATTTCCTTTACCAGTTCAAAACGGCTGAACTGGTTTTCAATTTCTTCAGGAGAAACATTCTCTCCATTTGCAAGAATAATCAGATTCTTTTTACGACCAGTAATATAAACAAACCTGTCTTCATCAACATAACCCAAATCTCCGGTTTTCAGCCATCCATCTTCAAGTGTTTCCGCTGTTTCCTCCGGCATCTTGTAATATCCCATCATAACGCTGCTGCCGCGTACCCAGATTTCCTCATCAACAATCTTTGCTTCACAGTTTGGCATAAGCTTTCCTACAGAACCCTTTTTGCTTTCCCATGCAAGATTTGTACTGATAACCGGAGAACATTCTGTCATTCCATAACCCTGTAAAATTGTAATACCATACTCTTCAAACCTGTCTATGTATTCAGGGTCAAGATAAGCACCACCACTGCAAATTGTTTTCAGATTTCCTCCAAAAGCAGCCTTTGCAACCATTTTTTTCGGCATAATTCCTCCAGCCGCCTTTAATTTTGCATAAATAGACTCAATGACAAGCGGAACCAGCAGTACCATATCAGGCTTGAAAAGTTTCAAATTTTTCTGAACATGCATAATAGAATCATTAATGCAGCTGGTGACTCCAATATAAATTCCCTTAATAATATCCATTGTCAGACAGTATACATGATTAATCGGCAACAGTGTCATAGTGACAGTGCCTGCCGGAATCTTCATATCAAGACATACAGCATTATCCGTCAGATTTCTGTGAGACAGCATAACTCCCTTGCTTTTTCCTGTCGTACCGGAAGTAAATAATATTGTACATAACTGTTCTGGCTGTATCTCTGTTTCATATTCCCCCTGATGCTGACCAACAAGAGAGGACCATGATAAAATTCCGTCCGTTTCCTCTTCTGCCTGCAAAGATATAATATGCTGAATCTGAGGGCATGCCTGCTTTGCCATAGCAGCAACATCTGCACGAATCTCATCAAAAATAAGCATCTCCACATCTGCACGATTTAACAGTTCGCAAATATCAGCCGCTGCAAGCTGTGCATCGATAGGTACTGCCACACTTGCACTGTTTACAATACCAAAAAAACTTGCAATCCATGAATAGGTAGTAGCTCCCAGAACTGCTATGTGTTTTCCTTTCATTCCAAGTGCTTCTATCATACGGCTGACGGACATGGAATCTCTGTCAAGGTCACAAAAAGTCTTTTCCTCAACTTCTTTTTTTACTTTATAGCGATATGCCGCCTGATTCCCATAGGAATCCTTTGCATGTCTTATTACATCTCTTAACGTTTCTACTGCCATTTTATTTCCTCCATTTTTTATTATCAACAGTTATCGTTCAGATAACATCATAAAAATAATACCAAACTATAAAGCTCCGTTTATCGCACCTTTATAAATACGGTTTGATAAACGGAGACTTTTTACTGTTCCTGCAGGGACTCGATATACTTTATGGCATCTTCCACAGTTTTAATATTGATTACTTCTCTTTCCTCTACCTCAATATCAAACTGCTCCTCAATCTGTCCCACCATGCTCATAAAGTCATAGGAGTTAAAGCCAAGATCTTCAATAAATCTTGCCTCTTCTGTAACCTGCTCCGGCTTTACATCTACATATTCGCAGATAATCTCTCTTAATTCCTCTAACATTCTTTTTCCTTCCTCCTGTTATGCCCACTTGATAATTTCACCGACAGTACGGCTTGCATCCTCAATTCCTCTAAACATGATTCTGCAAAGATAGTAATAGATTTCCTCCAGCTTCTCCGGTGTCACCACCCCTGTCTGATGTTCAAAACAGAAATCCAGTCCGCCATCCGGTCTGTGGCTTACCGTCAGATACAGTGTATGCGCTGCTGCGCCATTGGAATATCTCTTTACATCATATTGAATATCACCCAGTTTGTCAAGCCCTGGTCCGTCATATTTCATTGCCAGCGGCTGATAGGTCAAAGCAAGTCCCTCATAGGTCTGTCCATTTTCGAGATGATAATAATTCTTTCTAAAAGCATAAAATTCAGAAGGGCTATAGCTTGCATGACGGAAATACTGATTCTGCAAATCCCTGATTTTATAAATTCCCTCTAAAAATGTATCCGTCTTTGACACAATTGTACGGAATGGAAAGCTGTGGATTCTGGTTCCTCCACAACGCTTTTCCGATAAAGTAGCACGTCTTGCGATTGTAGTATTTACAGAAACATCATTCTGATTATTTTCCTTCTGCAAATAAGTTCTAAGTCCCATAAGCAGCAGACATGTCATAGAGACATGATTTTCCTCACAGAATTTCAAAAGCTTTTGTGTCGCTTCCTCTTCCAGATGAAAGTTTCCAAGATTCGCATCCACATTATCAGAGGTATTCGTAGCTGCGCGGAGTTTTGGATTCTTTTTCTTCTTTCTCTCCTCTTTCAGTTTCCCTGGTCCATAAATATCCGTAAAAATCGGCTCTGAAGAAGAAATCAGCTTTTCAAAAAACTCTCTGTCCTTTTGTGCAGATGCACTTCCTGCTTCATATGCCAAATCCTTTTCAAGCTGTTTTAAATAAGAGCTCATTTCCTTTGGGTATGGAATATCCTCATATACACGACTACAGTAAAGCTCGATTACATCTTTAAAAAATACCACCAGAGACTGTGCATCCATAATCAAATGGTTCACCTTAATATATAAACCATGAAAACCATCTGGCATCTTTATCATAACGATTTTATGTAACGGAGAATCATATGGCTCAAACGGAGTACTTGTCCATTCTGTCATTTTTTCATGCGCATGCTCCGGCTTCCAATTTGAAAAATCGAAATGGTCGATTTCCTGTGTTTCCTCTTTTACTACATACTGATATACATTTCCCTCTTTATCCTCGGTAAATCTGATACGCATAGACTCGCAGCGGGCAACTGCCTCTTTGATACACTGTTTCAAAAGCTCCCAGTCAAGCTCTACCTGTATCGTCAGTCCGGAACCGATATTTAACACCTGTTTTTTTGGACAATATTTCATACAATAATAGTGTAATTTCTGTGCTGAAGTCAACGGATATACTTTATTGCCTTTTCTTGTTTTCATAATTTTCCTCCTTCTAAAACCGGAAAAATAAACGAACGAATCGCTTCCTCATATTTTTCAGGATTTTTATAACAAGCCTCCACATGACCTGCTCCTTCTATAATCAACAGTTCCTTATTGGAAGCACATGCCTCATAAAGCTCATACACCATATCGCATGGAACAAAAGTATCAGAATCCCCATGAATAAATAAAATCGGAATTTCTGCCTTTTTTACTTCATTTCTTGCATTACATTCATCCAGCTCATATCCGGCTCTTTTTTTCACCATCTGATTTGCAATCTGCATAATCGGGAATGGAGGCAGATGATACATATTTTTTAATACAGCGCTGAATACATCCCATGCAGAAGTGAATGCACAATCTGATATCGCAGCTTTTACCTGCTTTGGCAGTTCCAATCCTGTTGTCATAAGAACCGTAGCTGCTCCCATGGAATCACCATGAAGCAGAATCTGACAATCTTCTCCAAGACGCTCTACCGTATAATCAATCCAGAGCTTTGCATCTTTTCTGTCCAGACATCCAAATCCAATATAGGTCCCCTCACTCTTTCCATGTGCCCGTTCATCTACAATCAATAGACAAAACCCATGCTCCAGATAAAATTTTGCGAGCGTGGAATAATCATTCATGCCCTCACTCGTATAACCATGAAAACAGATAACTACCTTTTTTGACAGACCATTTGTAAAAAAGGTTCCATGCAGCCTCAATCCATCCTCCGAAGTAATCCATACCTCTTCCTGCTGCTGCTCTGCCAGCCATTCTTTACATTCATGAATTTTTGGAATATATAAATCCCAATCTGTTCCCGCCATTTTCTGTGTGCGTTCTCTCTTTGCATTTGAACGAATCATGGTACGGCGAAAAAAATAAGAGGCAATTGCATATTCACCGGCTCCACCCAAAATAGCAGCTCCTGCAATCCACTTTGCAATTCGCATATGTACTCCTTTCCGGTTATTTTACAAAGTCTTTTAACTTTAATGCCTTTTCAATACTTCCATCCACTTTTAACTTTCCAAGAGTAAACGCAGCGACAGGGTCTGATTTTCCGGAAATAATTTTTGACAGTGTTTTATAAGAACAGGTAAACAAAACATCTCTGTCATAATACTCATAAGGCTCCACATAGAGCTTTCCATCTTTTACCTCGGCATAAAAGGCACCTTCTCCCTCCCCTGTAATATTAAACTGAAACGCAAGATGCTCATCTATGCCGCTTACATCTGCATCCTTAAACTTTTCCTTTACCTCTTCAAAAATTTCTTCGTATGTCATGATACGTCCTCCTTTTATAAATTATAATAAACTTATGGAAAAAATCAGTTGATTACCTTGCTTTTTCGGATTTGTTTATTGATTAATAGACTTTAAATTCTATTATGTCTATTATATTAACACTATCTTTTTGATTATGCAAGCAAAAATAAGAAGTTCATAAATAAAGTATGCAAAAAAATACACTCTTCTTTTCTATCTGTTTTTTTCACAGACAGTAATCACATAGTTTCCCCTTAACATAAACTGTCGATAACTCCAGCCTCCTACATTGCTTTCAATCATTATTCCCTGTTCACTCTCTTTCAGGGAAAATGAAATTTCTTTCAGAGAAAAAGCCAATCCTTTCCCAATTGCTTTTATATAACTCTCTTTCAACGTCCAGATACGTGTAAACCTCAAAGGAATGTTCCCCTCTCCCCAGATATATTCCTGCTCTTCTTTTGAACAGACCCTCCGTATCAAGCTCTCCTTTGCCTCTCTGATATATTCCACATCCACTCCAATCTCTTTTTCACTGATACCACAAACCACCATTCCCCTTGTATGACTGATATTAAAAGAAATATAAGGAGCTTCCAAGAGATATGGTTTTCCTCCCTGTACCTGCTCTACCTTATACTCTTTTCCATATTCCTGCCTCAATCCGTATGCCAAAAGTTTTCTTCCAAGCATATGTTCCATTTCTCTATCTTCTATCTTGCCCATTGGTTCATATTCCATAAAATATAACATCACATTCTCCTTTTTTCACCAAAAAGCCGCATTTATTCCAAGCTATCCAGAATACAGCTTTACCAAACCATATCTGCACTACTTTTCCTAAATGCGGCTTCTTTCATTTATTCCTATCTGACAATCAATCGTTATTTCTCAACAAATATCAATCACATTCTACACCGGATACGCCTTATTCTCCATATCTGCTTCATTCATATCCACCTTATCCCTCTGTGCCTTGCGATACTTGAAAAACTCTATCGCTACCTGCGGGAACAATGCATAGGTCAATATATCCTCGTCCTGCTCCTTCCATTCTGCCATCTCGGCCTCAATCTTTGGAAGCTCCGGCTCAATCAAATCAGCAGGTCTGCAGGTAATCGGTTCCTTATCTCCAATTACCTTCTTCTGTACCTCAGGATTAAACGGCTTCACTGTCTGCCCATACTCTCCACTTAATACTGCTTTTGTCTCTTTCGTTGCTATCTTATATCTCTCACCGCCAATTACGTTCATAACTGCCTGTGTACCGACAATCTGTGAAGACGGTGTTACAAGCGGCGGTTCTCCAAGGTCTTTACGAACTCTAGGAATTTCCTCCAGTACCTCCTGATATTTATCCTCCGCATGCATTTCTGAAAGCTGTGACACCATATTTGAAAGCATACCGCCTGGCACCTGATACAAAAGCGTCTTGATGTTTACACCCAAAACCTTCGGATTTAAAAGCCCTGTCTTTAACGCCTCTTCCTTCATCGGTCTGAAATAGTCTGCAATTTCAGCCAGAAGCTTCTGGTCAAGCCCTGTATCATATGGGGTATCCTTAAAGGTTTCCACCATAACCTCAGTTGCCGGCTGACTCGTACCAAGCGCAAACGGTGACATCGCAGTATCAATTACATCAACGCCTGCCTCTACTGCCTTTAAATAAGTCATGGAAGCCACACCCGATGTATAATGTGTATGAAGCTGAATTGGAATACTTACAGTCTCCTTTAATGCTCCGATTAACTCTGTTGCTTTATATGGAAGCAACAATCCTGCCATATCCTTAAAGCAGATAGAATCAGCTCCCATATCTTCAATTCTTTTGGCAATATCCTTCCAATATTCAAGAGTATATGCATCTCCCAATGTGTAGGATAACGCAATCTGTGCATGCGCATTCGGGTTTTCATGCTTTACCACCTTTACTGCCTTTACCACGCACTCCAGATTTCTCAAATCATTTAAACAGTCAAAAATACGGATAATATCCATACCATTTGCCACTGACTTCTGAACAAAATATTCCACCACATCATCTGCATAATGACGATATCCAAGAATATTCTGTCCTCTGAAAAGCATCTGTAATTTTGTATTTTTAAAACCATCACGAAGCTTTCTCAGTCTTTCCCAAGGGTCTTCCTTTAAAAACCGAAGAGAAGCATCAAAGGTTGCACCACCCCAACATTCTACAGAATGATAACCTACCTTATCCATTTTTTCCACAATCGGAAGCATTTGTTCTGTAGTCATTCTGGTAGCAATCAACGACTGATGGGCATCACGCAGAACGGTTTCTGTTATTTTCACTGGTTTTTTTTCCGCCATTTCTATTACCTTGTTCCTTTCACAAATTTATTTACAGGTATTTGCAAATCTCTGAAAAATTTATAACCATGAACTTTTTCAACATATTATAAACAGATTTCACAATTCCCCAATTTATATCAATGAATCCTTACAATAAAATTGCCATAAAGGTTCCCGCTGCTACTGCTGTACCAATCACACCTGCTACATTAGGTCCCATTGCATGCATAAGAAGGAAATTCGTAGGGTCTGCCTCTGCTCCTACCTTCTGTGATACTCTGGCGGCCATTGGAACTGCCGATACACCTGCAGAACCTATCAGAGGATTAATCTTTCCACCTGACATTCTGCACATCAGTTTTCCGATTAATACACCTGCTGCCGTACCAAATGCAAATGCAATCAGACCCAGTGCAACAATCTTTAAAGTATCCCAGTTCAGGAATGCCTCTGCGCTGGTGGTTGCTCCTACAGAAGTTCCAAGCAGAATAACAACAATATACATCAGTGCATTGGAAGCTGTCTCTGCAAGCTGTCTTACCACACCTGATTCTCTGAAAAGATTTCCAAGCATAAGCATACCAATCAGCGGCGCTGTACTTGGCAGAATCATTACAACTACAATTGTTACAATAATCGGGAATAAAATCTTCTCCAGTTTTGTTACTGGCCGAAGCTGCTCCATCTTGATTTTTCTTTCTTTCTCTGTAGTAAGCAGTTTCATAATCGGCGGCTGAATAATCGGAACCAGTGACATATAAGAATACGCTGCCACTGCAATCGGTCCCATTAAATTTGTCTGTCCCAGCTTTCCGGCAAGGAAAATCGAAGTAGGACCGTCCGCACCTCCGATAATAGAAATCGCTGCAGCAGCTTTATCATTAAAGCCCATAAATATCGCCATAAAATATGCGATATAGATACCAAACTGAGCAGCAGCACCCATTAAAAAGCTTCTCGGATTGGCAATCAGCGGTCCGAAATCCGTAAGCGCGCCAACTCCCATAAAGATAAGTGAAGGCAGAATACTCCATTCATCCAGAAGATAAAAGTAATGCAGCAGCCCTCCAGTGCCGTTTGATGTCTCCTCCGCTGTTGCCATAATTTCTGGAAACATATTTACCAGCAGCATACCAAATGCAATTGGAACAAGAAGAAGCGGCTCATAACCTTTTTTTATAGCAAGATACAGGAAAACACATGCTACCAGAATCATTATATAATTGCCCCATGTAAGGCTGAAAAATGCAGACTGGTGTATCAGATTTCCCATAACATCCATAATGTAATCCATTTTAACCTCCTTTAAAGTATTGTATGACCTATGCACGCATCCGATTTTACAATTCTTTTGGAATCATTCATTTTTTCACGATTCTTCTGAATCGCTCATTTTTTCACGATTCTTTCAGAATCGTTCATTTGCGTGCTTCATTATGATACTATGAATTTAATTTAAAGAAGCTAAAACCGTACCAGCCTCTACGGAAGCACCTTCTGACACGTCAATACTTGCTATGGTTCCATCCTGTGGAGCCACGATTTCATTCTCCATCTTCATTGCCTCAAGAATCATAATCACCTGTCCCTTGGTCACTGCTGTCCCCGCAGAAGCCTTAACAGAAAGTACTTTGCCTGGCATTGGGGCATTAATCTTTACTGCTCCCTGTGAACCGGATGCTGTCTGTGCTGCCTTTGGTGCAGGCGCTGCTTTTGGTACTGCCACTGGAGCAGCAGGCGCAGATGCCACCGGAGCAGAACCAGCTTCCTCTACCGTTACATCATATACGTTTCCATTTACTGTAATTCTATAATTTTTCATAATTCCATTCTTTCCTTTCTCATCAAACTCTCTTTGACCTTCTGACAGACCTTACTACAAAACCATCTGTCGAAGTACCGGAAGCCACAATGGCTGCTGTAATTACTGCTACAAGTTCGGAATCTCCCACAAGTTCTTCCTCTTCTTTTTGCTCTTTCTGTTCGATTTGTGCCGCTGTATTCTGAATCGCTGCCAACTCTACATTCTTTTTATCATTTTTCTTTGACATCTTTTCCTGAATTGCCGGAATATATTTAAACAATGAAATAATATACGAGATTAAAATCAGTATCAAAAATACGGTAAACAATCCAATCAGAGTATTCAGTCCTGCATCCGCAAGCTTCTTTCCCAGTGATTTTGAACCGGTATCCTCTGTTGAAAACACAAGTCCTGTCGGCGTAAGTTGACCTCTGATATGTTTACATTCAAGTTTCATGGTCAGCTTTGCTTTCTCAAACTCTGCTGTCACTGTTACAAGATAACCATCCTTTTCCTCTTCTACACTTGATTCTGTAATCTCTTTATATTCTCCAAGAGTATCATTTTCCAGATAGCCGTAATACACTTCTGCAGCCTCTCCCAAAAAACCATTTGCGTTATCCTTATAATATTCTGCTGTAATCTTATCCATTGCAGCAAACGTTGACATATAAGACTCTCCGGTTGCAAGAGCTGCATCCTTTTCAGAAAGAGTCGCCTGCATATTCGAAAAATAATCCTCATAATCACTTGCATATACAGAAACAGAAGAAAAAGCAAGCACCAGACAGAAGGCAATTAAAAATTTCTTTATTTTTTTCAAAACAGCCACCTCCTATACTGTACCATGCTTCTTAGTCAGACGTTCCTCTTTCTTTGTATACAACATTTCAAAAGCACCGATAATATACTTTCTGGTGTCCTCCGGTTCCACAATGCTGTCTACATAGCCTCTTCTTGCAGCAGATGCCGCATTTATCTGCAATGCTTCATATTCAGCCTTTTTCTCAGCTAAAAATGTCTGGCTGTCCTTTGCCTTTTTCAGCTCCTCTGCATAAATGATTCTTACTGCTGAATCTGCATTCATTGCACCGATTTTTGCTGTCGGCCATGCATATACAAGGTCAGCATGACATGCCTTGCTGTTCATAACATTGTAGGCATTGCCCATTGCATCTCCAACAATCAAATTTACCTTTGGAACTACAGCATTTGCATAAGCATATGTAAGCTTTGCGGCTGCTCTTGCAATTCCTCTTTCTTCTTCTACAGTAGCAGAAAATCCCGATGTATTGGTTAATGTCAGAACAGGAATATTAAATGCATCACAGAATGTTACAAACTTTGCCGCTTTTTCACAGCCTGCAGTAGTAAGAACATTTTTAAATTCATCTGTGATATTCATTTCCTCATCGTAACATGTTGTTCGGTTTGCCACTGCACCTACAGTAATTCCATTCAGCTTTAAAAAGCCTGTTACCATATCCTTGGCATACTGCTTTCCGGACTCAAAAAACATTCCCGAATCTGCAATATTCGCCAGTGCAATTGAGGTATCTCCCACACAGTTTTCGAGATTTTCACAAATTCTGTTTAAATCATCCGAACAGGTCCCCTCTGCATAGTCATTGTTATTCAGTGGAAGAAGTGAAATAAGCTGTCTCATGCCTGCAAGAACTTCCTCCTCAGTTCCAGTAAAATCTGCCATTCCTGTTGTTTCTGCCTGATATTTTGCAGAAGCTGTATCACATTTCTCTGTTCTGTTTTTATCCAGTGTATTTGGTGCGTTGACAAATAATTTTCCATCTTCTGCCATAAAGGTAAAATCTGAAAGGGATGCCAGAATGCCCATACCGCCTCCGCATGTTCCGAATACTCCTGTAATCTGCGGAACAACGCCAGATGCCATTGTCTGCTTTGCATAGATTTCTCCAAAAGCATTTAAAGCGTCTTCTGCTTCACAGAGACGCAGACCTGCGCAGTCCACAAGCGCAGCTACAGGCGCTCCCATTTTCACTGCCATGTCATAAATCCCTGCAATCTTCTTTGCATGCATTTCACCTACAGTTCCACCAAGTACGGATGCATCCTGACTGTATACATAGACTAAGCAGTTGTCAATCAGACCATAGCCGGTAATGACACCATCGGATGCGACAGCTTTTTCCTGCATATTAAAATCAGTGCTTCTGGCTGTTACCAGACCACCGATTTCGACAAAACTGTTTTCGTCAAGCAATGCATTGATTCTTGCCATAGCCGGCTCTTTTGCCAAATTACTCATCAATTCAGCCCTCCATTTTTTATATTTTAAGCAGATATGCTTATTGTCCCGTATGGGATACATAAAATTATTACTCATACTTAGACAAATATTCACATACAATAAAGAAAAAGTAATAATTAAAAATTCTGCCAATTTTAATTTTATATCGAAATACAGAAATTGGCAAGTTGTTTTTTATGCAAAATTACAAAAATTACATATTTTTCGTGAGGTATAACATGCATATCTTTAAAAAAACTTTTTTTATTTTTTCTCTGTTTTCTCTCTCTGTCTTTCTTCTGCCTCCCTTCTATTCTGCACAGGCAGAAGAACCAAACCCAAACAACCTTTATGCCCTGTCTGCATGTCTGATGGATGCGGAAAGCGGGCGTATCTTATATGGAAAAGAATGTACTACTGTACGGGCAAATGCCAGTACTACAAAGATTCTGACCTGTATTCTTGCACTTGAATACGGCAATCCTGATGATATTGTGACAGTGAGCAAATATGCTGCTTCGATGCCTGATGTACAGCTCAATATGAATACAGGTGAACAATATAAGCTGGGAGATTTATTATATTCTCTGATGCTTGAATCACATAACGATACCGCAGTGGCGATTGCAGAACATATTGGCGGAGATGTGCAGGGCTTTGCAAAGCTGATGAATGAAAAGGCGAAGGATATCGGCTGTACAGACAGCCACTTTATCACCCCAAATGGTCTGGATGCATCGGAAACAGTAGACGGAACAGACTATATTCATGGAACCACAGCTGCTGATTTATGCCGTATTATGGCATATTGTATAAAAAATGAAGAATTTTTAAAAATTACACAGACTGCTTCGCACAGTTTTACCAATTATGTTTCGGGAGATGACGGAAATGTAGTATCAGGAACAAGAAGCTATACTGTAAATAATAAAAATGCATTTCTCTCCATGATGGAGGGAGTAATTTCAGGAAAAACAGGATTTACAGGAGATGCGGGATACTGCTATGTAACAGCATTGAAAAGAGATGACAGAATATTTACAGTAGCGCTTCTTGGATGCGGATGGCCGAATAATAAAACTTATAAATGGAAAGATGCAACGCTATTGTTGAATTATGGTCTTGAAAACTTTACTAAAAATGATATTTTTGAATATGGAAAAGTACTTCCAAAACTGAAGGTGGAGAAAGGTATTTATGATAAAACTTTGAAATCGGGGATTCATGCAGGAGAAATGCCGGAAATAAGTCTTACAATGGACGAACAGGCTCTGGTGTATCTGACAAAGGCAGAAGATGCTGTAAAGGTCGAATATGAGTACAATACAAAAATTCAGGCCCCTGTGGAAAAAGGCGCAGTACTTGGAAGCGCAACCTATTTCCTGAATGATATGGTAGTAAAGAAATTTAATTTATATGCTGCTGAATCAGTAGAAAAGTTTGATTATGATTTCTGTTTCAAGGGAGTAATCAGGAAATTTTTGATGGGAAAATAAAGAAATTTTACATAAAAAGAGGCTGTCGCAAAATAGCAGTCGGGCACAATATATTATTTATCAGCGTAAAATTATAATACATATATTGTGCTTGAACCTGTTTTTGCAACAGCCTCTTTTAAATTTTCTGTAATGATGTAATACTACTTTCCAAAAAATTTATCTTCCAGCATCAGACACCAGCAATGATAAAGCGCCAGTAAGATATATTGTACCATTCACCTTCATAGATAAAAAACAATTCAGCAAAAAGCTTCTGTCAAAGCTGTTCGTAAAAAATAGGTAAATACAAAATTCTTCAAGAATACAATTTTTTCAACCATTTAAATTTATGTATATCTGATAGTTTTATTATGATGATTGAACATATAATTGTAATCAGAACAGTAAATACAAAACATAACATAGTATCCTTAAAATTGATATTCAGCTTTGTTAATAGATGATTCACTATTCTAAATATCCAAAGATGCATATAAAAAATAAGCGAACTTAATATTCGCAAATATGGATAAACCTTATTATCTTTTAAGTGCAAATTATAAACAGTACCAAATAGAAAAATTGTTGCCGGAACCAGAAATAAATACATATCTCTTGCTCGAACAAAATCAAAATATTTTAAAATAACAACCTCTCCAAACATTAAAGTCATAGATATAACAAATCCTGCAAGTACCCCCCCCCGATTGCAATTTAAAAGCTTTTCCTGATAAAATGCAAAAAACATTCCAATTCCTATAAATAAGAACCCTTCAAAAAGCCCATTTCTTGTAGTAACAATTACCTTGCTAACTAATTTCAGAATATTCCAGATATCTGGCATTAAGCTGCGAAGAGGCTCTATCATACCAAAATAACTTTGAGCAAATAAACCTAAAAAATAAAATACAACAGCAAACAGTACAATTTTTTTTGGAGAAATCTGTCTTTTCAGCAAAATTGTTATTAAAATAACTGCAAAAATAGTAGCGTTCAAATACCATAACTGCGTATAGCTGCCTGTAAAAATAAAATTTCTGACATAGTTCAACAGCGAATGTACTATATCTTTTCCACCTGATAGATACACTTTAATATTTAACGGCAAATAAATCAGTGACCAGATAACATACAAACGAAACAATTTCAAAGCATATTTCAGAGGCCTTTCCATACTGAAAGTTTCAAAAGAAGTTTTTCTGTACAACAAAAAACCAGATGTAACAAAGAAAAACGGAACGGCTATTCTTGCAAGATAATTTTGTATTCCATAATTTAAAAAATGAAAATCTACATTATCTCCAAATGGCTTTATATGAATTGCCACTACTAATATTGAGCAAATAAATTTTGTCAAATCAATCGCATTATAATTTTGTTTATTATACTTTGTATCTTCCATACAGTTTTATCAATCCTTTGCAAAATAAATCTTTTATCATTATAGTTTTTAATTATATGCATATTTCATTTATTTGCTTACCATATAATACCCCTCTCCTTCTTTTTCTATTTTGTTCAGCTTTGCTTTCATAGATAATATTTTTTCTTCCAGCCCGTTTTCTTTTAATTCATGAAGAATCCTCTCCAGCTTTTCTCCCTGAAATACAGGGCAGGCGGACGCCACGCCAAGATATGCCCCATTCTTATTTTCAAAAATCCTTACCGGCCAGATACTACATTCAAAAGGCTTTTCTTCTCCAAGCATACAGCCGGATTTTTCATTCAGACATGGACAAAGTAAAATCTGAGAATCTGTCTCAAAATCATATTTTGCCTTGTACATTTTCCGTCCATTTTCCTCTGTTTCCTGAAATCTGTTCCTGTCTATGCCAAGAGCAAGTATCTTTTTCATATCCTCTTCACTGAATACAGGTGCTTCCCATGCATCTTCCTTTACAAAAGAACAGCAGATTCTACAACCTGCACAGGTTTCATGAGACAATATATTTCTTAACATTTTTCTCTCCTTTTTTATGAGATGTTTCAAAAACACTCGTGACTTTAGTCATAAGAAATTCAATGTTCCTGAATAACATCTTTTTCCTCATTTTCATTCTTTTTCTGAGTTTCATTGCTCTCTTGATTTTCCTCATAAGACCCGACTTCCTGTTCCGCCTCCTGTTTAAATTCCGAAACTTTGTCTCCATCCGGCTTTGGCAGCTCACTGATAGAAGCTACCCCAAATTTTCTTAAAAACTCCTCCGTAGTTCCAAAAAGCAGCGGACGACCCAGAGCATCCAGTCTTCCCACTTCCATTACAAGATTATATTCTATCAGTTTATTAATCGCATGTTCACATTTTACTCCTCTGATTGCTTCAATTTCCGTTCTTGTAACCGGCTGCTTATAGGCAATAATAGACAGTGTTTCCAACAGTACATCCGTAAGCACCTGTTTTTTTGGCTGACTTGCCACCTGTATCAAATATTCATAAGTGGAACCTTTCGTGCACATCTGAAAAGAATCTTCAAGCTCCACTATTTTCAATCCGCAATCCTCATGGCTGTATTTTTCCATCAGCCTTTCCATAATTTTTTTTGTCTCTTTCTCTGTTTTCTGAATCGCCGCAGCTATTTTTGCTGTTTCCACAGAATCTCCCATGGTAAACAGAATTGCTTCTACCGCTGCCACAAGCTCCTCTTCATTTCTCTTTCTCTCTTCGCTCATCCTGTCTCCTAACTGCTCATACGGACCTTGACAGGTCTTATGGACACTGTAATATCATCAAAAATTTCTTTTTGTTCAATGATAATTTCCCCCATTTTCATAAGTTCCAAAATTGCCAGAAAAGACACAATCACATGCATTTTACTGTGCTGCAGCTTCAGAAGACTTTTAAAACTGAATGTCTTTTTCCCCTTCGCATAATCCCTGATAAAGCTGATTTTATCCGTTAAGCTGACCTCTTCTTTCTCAATATTCTTAAATTTGCTTCTGATAGGGTCTGTCTTATCCTCTCTTCTCTTCATTACCTGTTTAAAAATTTCATGCAACCTGACCAGCGTCAATCCTTCCAAAAGCCTGTCCAAATCAACCGGCTGTTCATATTTTGCCACTTCCTCTGGAATGGTCGGTTTCTTAAAAAGGTTTTTTTCTGCATCCAATTCTCTGTCCTTCAACTCATAAGACAGATATTTATACATTTTATATTCCAAAAGTTTCTGCACAAGTTCCTCTCTTGGGTCTTCCTCTTCTTCATTTTTGTTCTCGTCCTTTGGCAAAAGCATTCTTGACTTAATATCCAGAAGTGTAGCTGCCATAACCAGAAACTCGCTCACGACGTCCAAATCCTGCCTGTCCATCTCATTTACATATTCCAGATACTGTCTGGTAATCTCTACAATCGGAATATCATAAATGTTTACTTTATTTTTATCAATCAAATGCAGCAACAAATCCAACGGACCTTCAAATACCTGAAGCTTTACCGGTATTCCCATAACTATTTCCGCCTTTCTTTTATTTTCTATCTAATCATGACTTTATCTGTTCTATATATTACTTATCCTACAGTTTTTTATTTCTTGTGTCTTCTGTTATCTGAACTGCAACTATTTCCGATTCATTAAACAGTCGAAATTTTATCGTATGAGCTCCCGCCCCGCCTGACAATATCATGGCAGTCTGATTTTCCCGATATACTCCATAAGAATATTTTGGAAAAAACCTCTTATCTGTCGATATCACCCCATTTATCACTGGCAGCCTCACGATTCCTCCATGATTATGCCCTGAAAATACATAATCCGGCTGCCATTCTGCATACTCTTTCAAAAAATTTGGATTATGTGCAATCAGCACTTTTATCTCATCCTCTTTTGCCTCTAAAAAAGGATTCTCCCCCACAATATATTCCCCTTTCTTATAACATTCTTTACCTAACTCAATTCCCCAAAAATAAATTTTTGTGCCCTTAAAATTTAAATGAATCCCTTTATTATTCAGCAACACAATATCCAGCTTCTTCACTTCTTCCAAATAACTCTGAAACTTGTCTGTCTCACAAACTCTTGTTTCATGATTTCCAAAATTATATAAAACTGGGCAAATCTTTTCTATTTTCTTTAAAAACTCCAGCCCCACATCTGTTTTTACTTTTTTTTCTTTCCCGATAATCAAATCTCCTCCAATAATAATACAATCCGGTTTTTCTCTCAAAACAGTCTGAACAAGACGCTCATTTTCCTTCCCAAAACAATTTTCATGTAAATCCGAAATGTACAAAATCTTTACCAGTCCTAAAACAGCTTTATTTTGAAATTCATACCTTTTTATCACAAAATGTGTAATTTCATAAAAACTTCTGCACAAAACAGCCAAAACTATAAGCACCAGAAAAAACACCAAATAAAACATAAATCCTCCATACAGTAAAACTCCAAATACCCTTTTATGAGGGAGCATAAAAAACACCGGTACTAAATTCACAGCATTTCGACCAGTGAAAGAAATGCTGTGAACCAGTACCACTGCGTTTCAGGTTGCCAAGTTTCAGCCTGATGACATAGCATAAGAAGCGAAAGCAAGGAAGCACGCCAATGCGTGCGCAGGTCATCAAACTTCGTTTGATGACATTATATCATAATTATATCCACAATGCATTCACTAATTTCTTTATACAGTCAAAAAACACAATTTTTCTGACCTCTTCTGCTGCCACAATATCTACACTTCCCACCTTTGTTTCCCCCAAATAATATTCCGCAGTACCCATCACATCTCCCTTTTTTACCGGTGCCTCCGCTTTTTCCTTTAAACAAATCTTCTTTGTAATCTCGTTTACATTCTCTCCTGTAGTGCTGAGATAAGAAAATTCCCCCTTATACTCAACCTTGACCTCCTCGCTCACCCCAAGCGAAACCTTCACCTTTTCCAACTTATCCTCATTCAAATCCTTATATACACTGCAATGTGAAAATCCATACTCCAACAGTGTCCTTGCTTCTGCAAAACGTATTTTATAATCTGGCGCCGCCATAATCACCGCAATCAAATCAATATCATTTTTCCTTGCCGTAGCGCTTACACAATATTTTGCCTTACTTGTAGACCCCGTTTTCAACCCTGTTGTCCACTGGTACTGTTTCAGAAGTTTATTTGTATTTGCCAGCCCAAATTCACTGCTTCCCTTTGCTGTCACATGGGTAATATTTTCCATCCATATCGTAGAATAATTAAAAATAGCCGGATACTTCGTAATCAGCTCTCTTGACATAATCGCCACATCTCTCGCGGTCGTATAATGCCCGTCAGAATCCGTCAGCCCGCAGCAGTCCTCAAAATTTGTATTCTCCATTCCAAGTCCTTTTGCCCGTTCATTCATTTTCTGAACAAACTCCTGCTCACTTCCTGCTATGTACTCCGCCATTGCTACGGATGCATCATTTCCCGACGCAATAATAATACATTTAATCAATGTATCTACAGTCTGTACTTCACCTTCCTCCAAAAATACCTGTGAACCTCCCATAGATTTTGCATGAGCAGAGGTAGTTACCTGTTCTTCCAGAGAAATCTGTCCGCTTTCCAGCGCATCAAAAATTAAAACCAATGTCATAATCTTTGTAATACTGGCAGGACTTAATACCTGGTCAGGGTTATTTTCATAAATAATCGTTCCCGTAGACGCCTCCATCAGCACTGCCGCCTTTGATTGCAGCCCCAAATCAGTTGTATTTCCCGTATCTTCTTCCGCATAAATGGAAAATGGCAGTATGCCCGTTAATATTGTAATCATTAGCCATACTGCCATCACTCTTCGTTTTCGATTGACTCTCATATTCACTCTCTCATCTTTTCTTACTGCCATTTTATGCGTAAAAAGATGAGATTAGAACAAAGTATCCGCAACTCTATCTCTTATCAAAATTTACTGTTATGATTCTGTGACAAGCTCTGTATTCTGCTCTGCTGATTCTGTTTCCTGTCCGGCTGTAGATTCTGTATTTTGCTCTGTCCCAGGCTGCGTTCCCTGTTCTGCTGCTGTTGCAATATAAATATATTCCTCTGAAGTACTTACAACAGACCTGTTTTTCCACAAATGCTTTACTGTAAACGGGTCAAGATTCTGGACATCCTCCGCTTTTGCAAGAAGTGTATTTTCATCAATAAACACTGTTTCACACTTCTCATCATTAATGTATATACAACTGGAAGGAGAAAAATACTGACCTTTTACCAGATAATAGCGCATGTTGTCATTTTCTCCGGTTTCTGTTTCCGGTTCCTTTTCAATCTCAGGGTCCTTTGGCAAATTGGCAAGATATTCGTCAGGATTTTCCTCAAGCTCCACACTCTGTATCACAGAAGGATAAGTTCCCATCTGTAAATCTGTAGGAACATATGGAGTTTCTCCATCATATACATATTTATCTCCATATAAAATATCATATTCGAGGGTCTTTAAGGATTTCAAATAATTCTCATCATTTTGATAAATTCTGTGAAATTTATTAATGATACCTTCATCAATTCCGAGCTGTTCCAGAATCTTAGGATAAATCTGGAAAGTTTCCAAATCTCCGCCCTGCATGTCAAACCCAAAATTGCTCCATACAATATACTCTGTCTGATACAGATTCTCATTTGTCAATTCATCCTCTGTCAGCTCAAGACTTGGAAGATGGTCTCCATACATTACAAGAATCACATCTTCTTTATATCCGGCAAGTGTCTGAGTCAGCTCCTGAATAAAATCATCCATTTCCTTAATTTGATTTACATAATATTCAAACTGATACCGCCGTTCCTCATCCTCAATACCGGACACCTGAATCAACGGCTCCTCAAGCACTTCATAAGTCGGATAACTTCCATGTCCCTGAACAGAAATTGTATAAATAAAGTCCTGTTCTTCTGTAGAATCCAGCACATCTACAATCTCTTCTGTAAGAACAAAATCTTTTACCCAGTCTAACGGTGTATATTCTGTAGGATTCATAAATTCTACGCTGGTAAAGGTATTGATTCCCAAATTTCTAAATACCTCATTTCTGGAATAAAAAGAGGCATTATTATTATGAATTACATGTGAAGTATAGCCATAATCTCGAAGCACATAAGCAACACTTTCACAGGTAGACTCCTTCAAAATGGTCTTATATGGAAATTCTCCCGGTCCAAAATCCTCCAGATTCATGCCTGTCATCATCTCAAATTCAGTATTGGCAGTTCCATACCCTACGTTATTGACATATAGAAATCCTGATGGATAATCCTTTTTCAACTGATTAAAGACAGGGGTTGCCTCCTGTGACAGCTCCAAATCCTTTACTTTGTTTACATCAAAAAATGATTCAAGCTGAAGAAAAATAATATTTGGCGTTTTTGCATCCTCTATCGGGTCATCCTCTGCGCTGTCAAGATTCTGTTTGATTTTTTGAATCGTTTCCTCCGAGTATTCCTTTGGTTTCTTTACTCCCACATTGACTACGGAATTGGCAAAGCAATAGGCAAATCCATATTTTTGATACGCAATGGAAAGGTTGGGAAACTTGGTAGACAGACTCCCTATCGTAATTCCAATATTTGCAGAGCCTACTGTAATAATACCTATCAGTATAATCAAGGCAATATTCCAGAGATAATTAATTTTCTGAGAATATTTTGGTATTTTTCTCCAGAGATAAATTACCAGTATAATTGCGGCAATAATCAATACAATCAGAAAAAATCCAAATGGTCCGCTTAAATACTTATCCATAATACTCATAACAGAAGTTGCCATTCTAAGGTCATTTGCTGAAAAAGGGGTTTCCCTGTAAGACTTTAACAGGAAATTTGCCACCCCAAAGCCAATCCACACACAGGCAATTAAAAACATCGGAGCAATTCTTTTTTTCAGTATCAAAACAAATGACATGGTAAATAATACAATCAGATAATTTAACAGAAAAGTAATCGGTCTTCCGGTAATAAATCCAAAAAACTTGGACACGGACCTCTGATTTAGCGCCTCAGCTACAGTATATGCTACCAGCGGTGCAATAAGAAATACAAGAAGAGTCATTCTCTTTACTGTATTGGTCCATATGTCTTTGAAATAATTGATTATTTTATCTTTCAATCTTATAACCTCTTTTCTCATTATTATAGGAAATTGCTTTGCAAATTTCCTATAAGCAGCCCGAAAGGACAGCTATTATCGAACAAAGTGCAGGAAAGGTTTTCACAAATATATAGTGCCGCAGGCACTTTGTTCTTTCACAGGAAATCACTTTATGAATCTGACCGCCTAATAAAATGTATTCACTTCACTTATAATATGATATTGTCCCTGTTTTAAATCTACTATTATCACATTACAGTTCTTTTGCAGTCCTCCGGACCAGAACTCTTTGATTTCATTTCCTTTGATATAGGACATTAGCGCCTTGTTCATTGCACCGTGGGCAACAATCATTACCCGTTCCCATATTTTCTGCATTGGTTCAATTTCATGCTGCATAAAATCCTCTGCTCTAAAGCAAAGCTGTTCCAGAGATTCCCCTGTCTTGTCCGGCTGATATAATTCGGGACGGCTGAAAAAATATCGAAAAGTACTGGCATTATTTTTTTCCAGCTCTTCTACAGTTTGTCCCTCATAACTGCCGAAATTCAGCTCAAGAATTCTTTCATCCTTTGTAATTTCAATCTCTCTGTTTCCTCTGATAAGAAGTGCAGTCTGATATGCCCTGTCAAGAGGACTTGAGTAAATTCGGTCTATGTTTACATTTTGCAATGCTTTGCCCGTCTTCTTTGCCAATTCTATTCCATATTCACTCAACGGAACATTTGTACGCCCCTGCAACCGTTTCTCTTTATTCCATACAGTCTCCCCATGCCTGACAATATAAATCTCCATGTTTCTATCCTATGTTTTTAAATCTCCTATTCTGCGATTCATATAAGTTCTATAACCACACGGCTTCTAACGAAGTATACTTATGATACGCCTATTCCGTGATTCATCTAAGATACTAGCGCTATAATCAGTGAAAAATCATCTGCACTAGTTTCTGCATTTAATCAAAAATGCCATCTTCATTTCTGATGTATGGCATTCTGACAAATAATATCACAAATATAAGATTTTTTCAAGTGCACGGACAGGAAGACATAAAAAATACACATATTTCCATTTTATCAATTTTTCTGTTTTTTTGTTACAAAGTATATTCTTTTTTTATATCTCCCTGAAGGTCCTTCCACAAAAATATCCCTTTTTCTATTGTCATATATCCATGATAACTGTTTTCCTTTGGAATAGATACAGACCCTGGATTCATATACAATTTCTTTCCTATCTGCTCACATGCCGGAATATGCGTGTGTCCGCAAAGCAATATTTCATTTTCCGCCAGACACGGCATACAATCCTTATTAAATTTATGCCCATGTGTTGCAAAAATTATACTTTCGTCAAGAGAAAGATAACAGTACTCTGCCATAATCGGAAATTCCAGTACCATCTGGTCCACCTCTGAATCACAGTTTCCCCTCACACACAGAATTTTATTTTTCAATCTGTTTAATTCTGAAATAACTGCCTTTGGATTGTAATCCTCTGGAAGTTCATTTCTTGGACCATGATACAAAATATCTCCCAATAATAACAATTTATCCGGTTTCTCTATTTCATATCTACTTAATAATTTATTACAATAAAATGCGGAACCGTGAATATCCGCTGCCACCATTATTTTCATTTTTAATCCTCGCTTTTTTATTTTATAGGAAATTATTTTGCCAATTTTCTATAAGTAGCCCGAAAGGAGGGGCTATTGTCCGCTTCTATTCTTCTCCCGCCTTAAAGTTATAAATAGGCTTTATAATATGAATAATATCCGCAGTTTCGCCTATATTATCCACAATATCCGACATATCCTTATAAGCCATTGGACATTCATCAAGCGTTTCGGCATTTACTGATGTGGTATAAATCCCCTTCATCTGCTTTTTAAATTCAGACACAGTATAAGAATTCTTTGCCTTTTTTCTTGACATCAAACGCCCTGCTCCATGTGGGGCAGAATAATTCCAGTCCTCATTTCCCTTTCCAATACAAATAAGAGAACCATCGCGCATATTAATGGGAATCAGCAGTTTTTCTCCATTCTTTGCCGATACAGCGCCCTTTCGCAAAATCATGGTATCAGTATCAATATAATTATGAATGGTTGTAAATTCTTCTTCTACTTTCAGCTTCATTCCTTTCACCAGTTCATTCATCATTGCTTTGCGGTTCAATACTGCAAAGTACTGTATCAGCTTCATATCATGAATATAATCTTCCATAAGCGCGCCTTCGCAATAAGCAAGGTCTTTTGGGATTTCTGTCTTTACCTGCGATTTCAACGCAAGCAATGCCTGCTGTATTTCCTTTTCTCTGCCGTTTTTCTTATATTCCTGAATTAACTTTTCTGCATCCACCTTTGTAGTTCCATTTAATGTTTTATATGCCAGTTCCTGATAATAATGTGCTACTTCAAGTCCCAGATGTCTTGAACCGGAATGAATCACCAGATAAATCCTTCCTTCTTCATCTTTATCTGCCTCTATAAAATGATTTCCTCCACCAAGCGTCCCAAGAGACTTTTCGGCGCGGTCAAGATTGATTTTTCCCGATTTCAGACATCGAAGTTCTGTCAAATCTATTTCTTCATTATAACGATGAGGAAGTTCTCTGATACGAAAACCGGAAGGGATTTTTTCATAAATGAGTTTATCCAACTGTTCCAGCTCAATATGTTTATTTTTCACACGGATTGTCTCCATTCCACATCCAATATCCACACCTACCAGATTTGGCACCACACATTTTTGGATTGTCATAGTGGTTCCAATGGTACATCCGGCCCCCGCATGTACGTCAGGCATAATTCTGATTTTGGAATCCTTTGTAAACTCCTGGTCGCATAACAGACGAATTTCCCTCAATGCTTCCTCCTCGACCACATCTGTAAAAATTTTTGCAGTGTTAAATTTTCCTTCTGCTGTTGTCATAAAGCACCTCACTTAAACAATTTTTATCAATAAAATATAACAATATGGAAACCAGCATATGAAGTACCATACCCAATCCAAAAAGATGAACTACAAAATAAATGTTCAAAGTAAATATTCCTATATTGAACAAGATATACATAATCCCATAATATATAATATTGACCACAATAGAATTAATAAATAAATACACGGTTTTTCCTTTAGAAATAAACCATGCATCTATCATAGCTGCTATAATATAGCAGATATAATATGGCACTAAACTATATAAGATATTTAAGATATCCTTATCATTGTTAATTCCCATTATACTATGTATAAAAAATTTCCAAAAGGGTACTGTAAAAATCCAAACAGATACAATCACACAAACATATCTCCAAATATTATGAAATGTAATACTTTTCAATGCATTTTTCTGTATAATTTGTGCTAGACAAGTAATCGGTACTAATAGCCAGCCCCATATAAAGTTATTCGCTACCCAGTAATTTCCTGATTCAGAAACTGCATTTACCATACGACATACAATCACTGCATAGATAAAATTATCTAAAAATATTTGTAATGCTGAAAAAGAACCGATTTTTGCCCATAAATACAGAAAATCCCTTTCACAGACAGCAAATGAAATATAATTCTTTTTAATTACAAAAATCATGGATAGAACCGCAATAAATGTATTTACAATAATTTCAGAATAGGAAGCTCCCAAATCCTGAAATACAGGTATCAATAAATAATCAAACAAAGGCAGTAAAAGTAATTTGATTCCTGTAAATAATATGATAAAATTATAGTGTTCATATATGACAAACAGTAAATTCACAAATACTCCTATAAAAGCAATTAACATGGAAATTGACTGCATAAAAAGATATTTTTCTGCATATTCTGCATTCATAAATGCCGATATATTACCAATATACAATGAAAGAACTATGGTAAATAAAAAATACACACCAAATGACACTATAAATGAACATCCGTTTCTTCTGGAATCTTTATTTTTAAGAAGATAATATAACGGAGTAATAAATGCAGTGGTAATGATTTCATCTATTAAATCAAACCATTCCATTTGCCCTAATATATTAATATCTATCTGATTGACAGAAACTATATTCATCCGAACCAGCAAATATACAGATGGCATTAACATCCATAAAATTAGACTGAAAAAAATTTTGATATCATTTTTCTTTTGCATAATATCCCTCTCTAACTCTATATCCATAAATTCTACTTATGAATTTTAAGAAAACAAATCCATATACCCCAAAACTTTATTAATATAAATCAATGTAAAAATGCTCTTTATGTTTTGCCATAAAGAGCATTTTTTTTAAACTAATTTAATTCTGTAACTGCTTCACCAGTATATTACTGATTGTTAATCGCTGCCTGCGCTGCCGCAAGTCTTGCAATTGGCACACGGAATGGTGAACAGGATACATAATTAAGTCCAATCTTATGACAGAATTCAACAGAAGACGGGTCTCCACCATGCTCACCACAGATACCTAACTTAATGTCAGGTCTGGTAGCACGTCCCTTTTCTGCTGCCATCTTTACTAACTGGCCAACACCTGTCTGGTCAAGCTTTGCAAATGGGTCTGATTCATAAATCTTTGCCTGATAATAAGAATCAAGGAACTTGCCTGCATCATCACGTGAGAAGCCAAATGTCATCTGTGTCAGGTCGTTTGTACCAAATGAGAAGAATTCAGCTTCCTCTGCAACCTGGTCTGCTGTCAGAGCAGCTCTTGGAATCTCAATCATTGTACCAATATGATACTGAATATCTGAATTCTTTTCCTTCTTTACTGCCTCAGCCACTTCAACTACTACATCTTTTACATACTTCAATTCCTTCTTCTCGCCTACAAGTGGAATCATAATTTCAGGAACAATATCATATCCCTTCTCGTTCTTCACTTCAATCGCAGCTTCCATAATCGCTCTTGTCTGCATCTTTGCGATTTCAGGATATGTCACGGCAAGACGGCATCCTCTGTGTCCCATCATAGGGTTAAACTCATGAAGTGCATCACATCTTGATTTAACTTCTGCAACAGTAAGACCCATATCATCAGCCAGAGCCTTGATATCTTCTTCTTCTGTTGGAACAAACTCATGAAGAGGTGGGTCCAGATAACGTACTGTCATCGGCTTTCCTTCCAAAACTTCATACATAGCCTTGAAGTCTGCCTTCTGGAACTCTCCAATTGCCTTTAATGCTTCCTCTCTCTGCTCTACAGTATCAGAAAGAATCATTCTTCTGAACTTAGGGATTCTGTCCTCACCAAAGAACATATGCTCTGTACGGCAAAGACCGATACCTTCTGCACCAAGCTCAACAGCCTTCTGTGTATCAGCCGGTGTATCTGCATTTGTACGAACCAGAAGCTTTCTGTATTTGTCAGCCCAACCCATAATTCTTCCAAAGTTTCCACCGATTTCAGCTTCCTTAGTTTCGATATCACCCTTGTAAATCTTACCTGTTGTACCGTCAAGTGAAATATAATCTCCTTCATGGAAGGTATATCCGCCAAGTGAAAATTCCTTTGCTTCTTCATCAATCTTGATTTCGCCACATCCAGATACACAGCATGTACCCATACCACGGGCAACAACTGCTGCATGGCTTGTCATACCACCGCGCACTGTAAGAATACCCTGTGCAGCATGCATACCTTCGATATCTTCTGGAGATGTCTCAAGACGAACAAGAATAACTCTCTCGCCTCTTCCGCCTTTTCCTGCTGCCTTGGCATCATCTGCTGTAAAATATACCTTACCGGCAGCAGCACCTGGAGATGCCGGAAGTGCAGAGCCAATTACTTCTCCAGCCTTTAATGCTTCCGGAACAAATGTAGGATGCAGAAGCTGGTCTAAAGATTTTGCTTCAATTCTGCAAACTGCTTCTTCCTCTGTAATCTGTCCTTCGTCTACAAGGTCACATGCAATCTTAATCGCTGCTGGAGCAGTTCTCTTACCATTACGTGTCTGTAAGAAGTACAACTTGCCTTCTTCAATTGTAAATTCCATATCCTGCATATCATGGAAATGATTCTCAAGATTCTGAGCCAGTTCCATAAACTGCTTGTACACTTCAGGCATAGCCTCTTCCAGTGTTGTGATTGGCTGTGGTGTACGAACACCTGCAACTACGTCTTCACCCTGTGCATTTAAAAGATATTCTCCGAAAATACCTTTCTCACCTGTGGATGGATTACGTGTAAATGCAACACCTGTACCTGATGTGTCACCCTTGTTTCCGAATACCATTGTCTGTACGTTTACAGCGGTACCCCAGTCGCCCGGAATATCATTCATACGTCTGTAAACGATTGCTCTTGGGTTATCCCATGAACGGAATACAGCCTTAACAGCGCCCATAAGCTGTTCCTTTGCATCCTGAGGGAATTCTTCTCCATTCATAGCTTCTTTATATACAGCCTTGAACTTCTGAGCCAGTTCCTTCAAATCTTCAGCTGTCAGTTCTGTATCATAAGTAACGCCCTTAGCTTCTTTCATCTCGTCGATAATCTTCTCGAAGTATGACTTTGGAACTTCCATAACTACATCTGAGTACATCTGGATAAATCTTCTATATGAATCATATGCAAATCTTGGATTGCCTGTCTTCTTTGCAAATCCTTCTACTGCAACATCATTCAGACCGAGATTTAAAATTGTATCCATCATACCCGGCATGGATGCTCTTGCACCAGAACGAACAGAAACCAATAACGGGTCTTCTGTATCGCCAAACTTCTTGCCGTTATGCTCCTCCAGCCATGCTAACGCTTCAAAAATCTGATCCTCGATTTCCTTTGAAATCTGCTTTCCGCAGTTATAATACTCTGTACAAGCCTCTGTTGTAACTGTAAAGCCCTGTGGGATAGGCATGCCTAAGCCTGTCATTTCAGCAAGGTTACAGCCCTTACCACCAAGAAGGTTTCTCATGGCAGCACTGCCCTCGCTAAATTTGTAAACCCATTTTGTTGACATTTTAAATGTTCCTCCTATTAAGTTTTGTTGTATAGGATGACTGCTTTTTGCCATTTTATGCACAAATCAGCCGACCTATATGTTCTATATGCATTTTAGTGCCGTTGCACCGAAAAATACTGTTTTAATTATATCATATATCATTAAGTAGTCAACATTTTTTCTAAATTTTGGCTAAATTTTTCTTCAGCAGCAAAAAAGCAGACAGCACAGAAAAAATCAGTTGTATTTCGATACAAAATTTTTTCTGCACTGCCTTACCTTAATAAAAATCGTTATCTACTTTTAGTTTGTATACTTTGTTGTATATAGTCTTAAAGATACACGCAAAAACGTGTACTCTATTCAGTTAAAATGATTACTTTCTGCACACCCGCAGAAATTCCTACCTCCTTGAACGCAATATTTTAATGTGAGATGCAGCAGAGGTGATACTTATCATGCTTCAACCGGTTTTATCCTCCTCTGTACAATGAAAAGTATAACAGATTTTATTTGGTTTGTCATCAAATTGTATTTTAAATTTATATTTCTGTAAATATTTCAAAAACAATATTTTTATGACAGAAACAACAATATTTTAAAATAAAGCAGTAAATATTACATTTAAAAACATTTTCCAGACCTTATTTTTAATTTTTTCGAAATATTTATAACATTATTTGCGATACTATTTATATTTTCTGTAATATTTGTATCCCAAAACAGTAAAAATAATACTTCTTCTTAAAACTCAAACTTTTTCGCAAAATATGCATCCAATTCTTTTATGGATATTCTTTCCTGTTCCATACTGTCTCTGTCTCTTACTGTAACACATCCGTCTGTCTCTGAATCAAAATCATATGTCACACAGAACGGTGTTCCGATTTCATCCTGACGACGATATCTTTTTCCGATATTTCCTCTGTCATCAAATTCGCAGTTATATTTTTTACAGAGCTCTGTATAAATCTTTTCTGCGCCTTCATTTAATTTCTTTGAAAGTGGCAGCACTCCGATTTTTACAGGTGCAATCGCCGGATGGAAATGAAGCACAGTTCTCATATCTCCGCCCTCAAGTTCTTCTTCATCATATGCTGCGCATAAAAATGCAAGAGTTACTCTGTCGGCACCAAGTGAAGGTTCAATTACATATGGAATATATTTTTCCTTCTTTTCATCATCAAAATAATCCATAGGTTCCCCTGAAGTATTCTGATGCTGTGTCAAATCATAATCTGTTCTGTCCGCAATTCCCCAGAGCTCGCCCCATCCAAACGGAAATAAAAACTCAATGTCAGTCGTTGCCTTGCTGTAAAAACTGAGCTCCTCCTTTTCATGGTCACGCAGACGCATTTCCTCTTCTTTTATGCCAAGACTTATCAGCCAGTCACGGCAAAAACCTCTCCAGTATTCAAACCATTCAAGGTCTGTATCCGGCTCACAGAAAAACTCCAGCTCCATCTGTTCAAATTCTCTGGTACGGAAAGTAAAATTACCCGGAGTAATTTCATTTCTGAAAGATTTTCCTATCTGTCCGATTCCAAATGGAATTTTCTTTCTCGAAGTTCTCTGTATATTTTTAAAGTTTACAAAAATACCCTGTGCAGTTTCTGGACGGAGATATACTGTATTTTTTGCATCCTCTGTCACACCCTGAAAGGTTTTAAACATCAGATTAAATTGTCTGATATCTGTAAAATTATGCTTTCCACAGGATGGACATGGAATGTTATGCTCATCCACAAACGCCTTCATATCTTCCTGAGACCAGCCGTCTACACTTCCTTCCAGAGTATAATTATTTTCCTCTGCCCAGTTTTCAATTAACTGGTCTGCACGAAACCTTTCATGACATTCCTTGCAGTCCATCAAAGGGTCTGTAAAACCCTCAAGATGCCCCGATGCCACCCATGTCTGCGGATTCATAAGAATTGCACAGTCCACGCCTACATTGTATGGATTTTCCTGAATAAACTTCTGCCACCATGCCTTTTTTACATTATTCTTTAATTCAACTCCAAGGTTTCCATAGTCCCATGTATTTTTCAATCCGCCGTAAATTTCTGAGCCGGGAAATATAAAACCTCTTGCCTTTGCGAGCGCTGTAATTTTATCCATTGTCTTTTCCATGATTCAATCTCCTTTATTTTCTAAATAAACAATACGATGATTATAACATTGCAGAAGGCAGTTTATCAAGTATTTTTTATTTTCATTTTTGACATATGTCAGATTTGCTGTGTATATAAATAATCTTTTGCAAACAGAATTCCATTTTGTGGCGTTGTTCATCTACTATAACATTCCCAAAAGCTCCAGACTCCGAAATTTTCTATCCACATACCCTTCTATCAGTCGATTCATGACCATCTCAACCTCCGCCAGCACTTCCTCCGATACACTGAATGTATACAGCTTCCCAATCTCTACGGATACTATGTACTGTACCGCATACACGGCTGACGCAGATAATTCTATTCTGTCACGGCTTTTGCATTCCCCACACAACATTCCATGCATCATCCGGCTAAACCCATTCAAGTCCTCTTTTTTTCCACATCCCATACATTGAAACATATTTGGATATTCTCCATTTACCACCAGCATTTTCAGTTCAAAAATTCTTCTTACCAGCCGGTTATCAAGAGACCCTTTTGTCAATGCCCGCAAAGACTGGTACAAAAGCAAAAGCATATTTTTTGCTTCTACATTCTCCATTCCAAAATAATCAGCCATTTCCAGAAAATACGAACCATAACACACATTCTCCATATTTTCTGTAATCTCCTCAAAATAATTCTCTATTTTTACTGATACCAGAGTATACGCCGTCTTTCCCGCATAGCATGTAAATTCTCCAAAAGAAAACGGACGTGTTCCCGCTGCAAGCTGGCTTTTGCTTCTTTTGGCCCCCTTTGCAAAGGCTGTAATTTTGCCGCGTTCCCTTGTCAAAATTACCACTCTTTTATCATATTCATTTGCCGGTGCCGCTAAAATCACCATTCCTGTCAAAAGAACTTCACCTGTCATTTTCAGATTTCCTTTGCATTATAACCAAAATTTCTAAGCTGTGTATCGTTATCTCGCCATTCTTTTCTGACCTTTACCCATAATTTTAAATTTATTTTTGTTTCCATCATGGTTTCAATTTCCCTGCGTGCCTGTGTGCCTATTTTTTTCAGCATTTGCCCCTGTTTTCCAATAATAATACCTTTGTGAGAATCCTTTTCGCACACCAGAGTGGCTTCAATATCAATGATAGTTCCATCCGGTCGTTCTTTCATCGTGTCAATATATACAGCAATTCCATGAGGAATTTCTTCCTCCAGACACCGCAGAGCTTTTTCTCTGATAAGCTCTGCGGCAATCTGGCGCATTGGCTGGTCTGTCACAGTATCCTCGTCATAAAACATCGGACCATAAGGAAGATATTTAAAAATCGTTTCTGTTACATCTTTTGTATTCGTTCCCTTTAATGCCGATACCGGAATAATCTCTGAAAAATCATAAATTTTACGGTAAGTGTCAATAAACAGCAGAATTTCCTCTTTTTTTACGGTATCTACCTTATTGATAACCAGAATCACCGGAGTATCTGTTTTTTTCAGCTGTTCTGCAATATGCCTTTCACCGGCTCCAATAAAAGTAGTCGGCTCCACAAGCCACAATATCACATCCGCTTCATTTAAAGTATGCTCCGCCACTGTTACCATATATTCACCAAGCTTGTTTTTGGCCTTGTGAATTCCCGGCGTATCCAGAAATACAATCTGTCCCCGTTCGTCTGTATACACCGTCTGAATCTTATTTCTTGTTGTCTGTGGTTTGTTTGAAGTAATCGCTATTTTCTGCCCGACAAGTCTGTTCATCAATGTGGATTTCCCGACATTCGGCCTTCCAATAAGTGACACAAATCCTGATTTTGTAGTATTTTCCATAAATCCTCCATTTAATGAAGCAAAGTATTTTGTATCGTTAAAACAAATCTTTTATTTCTCCAAATAATTCCGTACTTTGCTCTATCTTTTCACTGCTTCCAACGGTACAAATATAATTCTGCGACAATACTGCTTCCATAATCGGAGCGAGAGCACGCACCTTTTCTACATTGAGAGAAAGTATCTCTTCTCTTTCTCTGCAAATATCCTCATAGGTAATACCTGAAATATATGCCGTAAAGGAGCGTCTTCCCTTTGCAGATGGATTTTTCGGCGTATCTTTTGAACTGATAGTTCCGATAATATATTTCAAAATATCTCTGTTATCTGCCTCAAAATTTCTAAGATATTCCGGTATGCCGTTAAATACATCATTTGTTGCTCCCACATTTGGGTCGCGATAGGATAAAAATGCCACATTGCCGGTAGTCGGACCATAAAAACTCATTACTCCATAAGCTCCGCCTTTGACACGCACCTGATTCCACAGATAGCCGTAATCAAGAATACTGCCCAGTGTATCCATAATTCCGGTAAATGCATATCCTGCAGTTTTGTAATTTCCAATTCTTGCCACATAAGAAACCGGAGCCGGAATTTTATAGCCTTCATTTAATTTCTGCAATTCAAACGGTTCCCGTTCTTCCATACACTTTTCTGTTGAAAGACTGTCTGTAAATACGGCAAGTTCCTGCTTCATTTCTTCATAACCTTCCTCATCGGCAGTAAAACTCAAAATAAAATTCTGCTTTGTAAATAAATACTTTGAAAGCCATGTCAGCATTTGTACAGCTTCTTCTTTTTTCTTTTCAAAATTTCTCTCCAAATCCTCCAGAAATTTATAATAACCTATACCGGAAGTCATATCCTTTACATATCCTGTTTCTGTCATATAGGATTCTGCTCTTGTCATGGCTGCAATATGTCCCGCTGAAATCAGTCTCATTCTCATGCCGGACTTTTGCTCTGCAATAATTTCATACAGCCGTTTCGTGTCCGAAAACTTCGTAGTGCCAAGAATTTCCGATATAATCTCAAATGCCTGTTTTATTTCTGAATACAATACCTTGATATTATTTTCAAACAGCATTACACTTCCACCGTCTGTTCTTCCATATTGTACAAAATCATTGTAAAAGCCTCCAGAATGCATATAAATCAGGTTGTTTAATTCAGTATATTTATAATGCGCAGTATCCATATTTGCCAGAACCGATTTTAACAGTCCCAAATATGGAATATACTGTTTTGGAAGTTTTCCAGCATCAAAAGAGGCATTGATATAAGCTATTTTATTAGAAAATACATTGCTGAAAATAACCTTTATGCCACATTCTTCTCTTTCCTCTATATAATATTTCTCCGGCAGTCTGTCAATATCCTCAAGTTTCAGCACTGGAATTGTATTCAATTCTTCCTGTGTAGACGGTTCACTCTGATATTTTTTCAATGCCTTTGTATTTTTTATGATTTTTTCCAGTTCTTCATCGGAAAGTGAAGCCTTGTAAGCCGCCAGTTTTTCTTCCAGTTCCTTTGCCATTTCCTTTGCAAGACCACGCTTTGGATTCATGGTAATCACTAATTTATGAGAATTATTCAACAAATAATTCTGAATCAAATTTTCATAATAATTTGTATCCACATATTCATTTAATTCCTGAAATGTCTTTCCTGCGTGAATATGCATAAAAGGCTCATTATCATCATAAAGCCAGCTCTCTAAAATATCCATGCAATAAAACAGACCCTTTGGATAAGAGCCAAAGTCTGCCTCTCGATACTGAAATTCAAACACATTTAATGCTGCTTTCAGACTATCTTTATCAATACCAGATTCCACAATATTTTTCAGAGTATTTTCTATTATCTCCTGAAATTTATCCTGCTTTCCTCCGTCTGCTTCTTTTGCGGTAACACTGAAGCTGTTCTGCAATGTTCCGCTTGAAAATCCTCCTGAAATATCCTTTCCAATACCGGCATCCAGAAGTGCCTGCTTGACAGGTGCGCCGGGCATGGACAAAAGTGCATAATCAAGAACCTTCATCGCATAATGTTCCTGTCTGTCCAATGCTCCCCCAGCCGTTACTACATAGGAATACATTGTCTTTGACTGTTCGTCTTCCTCTTCTCCAAGGGGATATTCTTTGACACAATATTTTTTATGCGCAAAAGGCTTCTGTTCTGAAAAATGTATTTTTACCTCTGATTTTTCAAAACTGCTCAGGTATTCTCTGTCTATCCATTCAAGATAGGCGGGCATATCCATATTTCCATACAAATAAATATAACTGTTGGAAGGATGATAGTACTTTCTGTGAAAATCAAGGAACTGCTCATAGCTGAGATTCGGTATATACTTCGGGTCTCCTCCTGATACATAGGAATAACAGGTATCAGGAAACATTTCATGCTCTGCCTCCTGCATAAGAAGTCTTTCCGGTGTTGACAGCGCTCCTTTCATCTCATTGTAGACTACCCCATTATAAATCAACGGCTTGTCCTTCTCTTCCAGTTCATAGCTCCACCCCTCCTGACGAAATATTTCTTCTTTTTTATAAATATTCGGATAAAATACTGCATCCAGATATACATTTATCAGATTTTTAAAATCCTTTTCATTACAGCTTGCCACCGGATATATGGTTTTATCGGAAAAAGTCATGGCATTTAAAAATGTATTCAATGAACCCTTCGCCAATTCTACAAACGGGTCCTTGGGTGGATATTTTTTTGAGCCGCACAATACTGTATGTTCAATAATATGCGCCACTCCTGTACTGTCTTCAGGAGGGGTTCGAAAACCAATATTAAATACCTTGTTATTATCTTCATTGGCAAGAAGTACTACTTTTGCGCCAGTCTTTTTATGGTAAAGAAGGTAACCGGTAGAATTTAACTCATCTATTTCTTCCTTTTTGACAAATTCATAGGTGGTTGTTTCTTTTAAAATTTCTTCTAAAGTTTTTGTTAACTCTGTTTCTTTCATAATTCCTCCAATATTGATTGTTTATTTTTTAGATTAAAATGCCTTCAGGCACCATATGTTTTATTATTAAACTTTGTTATTATAGTTGTATTTCATCTATAATATTATTTTATCCTGTTCCTTTAAAATCTTTTCGTATTTTCCATCAATCCCAAGTGCATGTATCAGCATCGAAAAAGTCAGTTTTGCCATATGCTGTGGTGATTCTGAACCATTTTCAAACAGCCACTGATTGATAATTCCCATACAACCACTTAAACAGAAAGAAAATGTATATTTCAAATCTTCCTTAATATCTGGAAAAAGCAGTTCCAATTGCTTCATGGAATTTTCCTGCATAATTTCCTTCATTTTAAAGATAAAAGAGGCATCGCCATTGTCTCCCAAAAGCGCCTTGCATACATCTTTATTGTTTTCCAGTGCCAGATAAATATCTTCCAGATAGGTAAAGGTATTATATCCTACTCCCATGGGATGCTGTTCTATACTTCGCTTTATTTCAGAAAGCATTTCTTCTTCTATTTCTTCAAGAAGATTGTAGATATCTGAATAATGAAGATAAAAGGTAGAACGGTTAATATCTACAAGCTCTACGAGCTCCTTTACAGATATTTCATTAATACTTTTTTCTGCCATTAATTTTGCCAGACCATTTTTCAGCTGAGTTTTTGTTTTTCTGATTCTTCTGTCTATTTTTTCTGCCATTTCATTCCCTGCCTTTTACTTTTTCGTCTTTTCTGTTTTCTGCAAAGATTCCTTCTCGATTTATTCTATCACTGTTCAGACTATTTCATTTATGGAAGATAGTTTTTATAAATTTCAAAATCATCAAAAATGACATGCCATCTGTTTTCTGCGCTTGCAGTAAGGGCTATATAATGCTGTCCATTTTTTTCTGCAAAGCTCACCAGACAATTTTTCGCTTCATCTGTATAGCCTGTCTTTCCTGCGGTAATTGCTACGCCTTCCACTTCTGTTCCATACATACGACTGAACATTGTACTGGTCAGCAGGATTCCCAATGGATTAGAAGCAGTTGGAGCTGTCGTATGCTGATATGTGGAAAGAATTTTTGCACAGGTTTCATTTTGCATGGCATACTTTAAAATAAGAGCCATCTCTATCGGAGTTGTATACTGATTTTCATTAAACAATCCGGAAGCATTTGTAAAATGTGAAGCGACAAGCCCTAATTCCGCACATTTTTGATTCATAAGGTCTACAAATGCAGCCTCTGAACCGGCTACCATAATCGCCAGCCCCACCGCAGCATCTGCACCTGATGGGAGGATGAGTCCATACAGCATATCTTCCGCGCTGACAGTATCTCCTGCCTCAAAACCGGCCCTTGAAGCCTCTTCTCTGACCAAAGGGTCTATAATATCCCCTGTCATGGTAAACGTCTGTGACAAATCTGGGATATGCTCCACTGCCACAATCAATGACAATACTTTTGTCATGGAAGCCGGATAAATTCTTGCATCTGTATTTCTTCCAGCAATAATTTTATTGTTTTCCACATCTAAAAGAGCTATATAGGGACTTTTTATTTCTTCTGCTATAATATCCATATAAGATTCACTGACTATGGGATATTCAAATTTCTTTTCTTCTGGTATTTCCTGTTCTGTCTGTTCTGTATTTTTGTCTGTTTCAGCTTCCTGTACAATAATGTTCTTTTCATTCTGTATCTTATTTGCTATGGAATCTCCTGCCTGAACCAGAACATCCTGCTGTTCTTTTCCAAAATAATAAACAACTGCACCTGTTATCAGTGCAAATGTCAAAATGGTTCCACTGACCTTGATAACCAACTCCTTTTTCCTGCTAATCCGTCTGTTTCTATATCCCGTGCGGCGTCCCATACGTGTCTTTCTATAATTATATTCCATTTTTATCCATCCTTATTCCTTGTTTTTTATTGATATTATCTGATGAAATCAAAAAAATATTACTTCCCAAATTATTCATAAGTTACCTATTTGTTATAAGTTACCTATTTGTTATATCATACCACTAAAAAAATAATCTGAAAATAGAAATTTACTTTTTTTTCCTGTATTTTCTTGAATTATCTATAAAAATGGTATACTATATGACATAAAGTATACACAGGACATCAGGTTCACAGGACAGAATATTATAAAGAAAGGTAAAACAAATGTCTCATAAATTCTCAAAAAACAGTAAATACTATACTATCGCCCTTTATTCTATCGTTGTAATTATTGCCAGTGCAGTTATTATAAAGGTTATCTTTAACTGGGATTCTACAAGCACAGCCATTTCAAATATGATAAGTATATTGTATCCCTTTATTCTTGGGCTTCTGATTGCCTATCTTATCAATCCTGTTACAAAATTCATTCATGATAAATTATTTGGTCTTATTTTTAAAAACAAGAACA
>CAJUDQ010000003.1:96805-134818 GCA_910585215.1 uncultured Lachnospiraceae bacterium
ACACTCTTTCCCTACACGACGCTCTTCCGATCTTATTATTCTATCCTATATTATTGTAATTGGATTGATTGTTACCTGCCTGTTTTATATTATTCCGCAGATTACAGATTCTTTAAAACAGATTACCACACTGGTAAATTCGGCACAGTCTGGTTATAATCAGCTTATGGAAAAGCTCCTAGAAATGGAGTCAAAACATCCAGAGTGGGATTTGACGGTTGTCAATGAAACAATTCAAAATATTCCTAATAAACTGATGGATTTTATTACAAATGCGATTCCTGAAATCATACCAACTATCTATTCCACCTCCATGTCCGTTATCTCTGGTGTATTAAATGCTTTGATTGCCATTATGGTCTCTATCTATATGTTGATTGACAAAAATCTGCTGCTGAACAATTCCAAAAAGATAATTTATGCTCTTTTTGGTGCAAAAAACGGAGATAAAATATTAAATACCGCATTTGAATGTAATAAAATTTTCAGTGGCTTTGTCCTTGGAAAAATGATTGATTCTCTGATTATTGGAATCCTCTGTTTTATTATTATGTCAGTGATAAAGCTTCCGTATGGATTAATGATAAGCGTAATCGTTGGTGTTACCAATATGATTCCATATTTTGGGCCATTTATCGGAGCAGTTCCGGGAGTACTTCTTTTATTATTTGTAGATTTAAAATATGCACTGATTTTTGTGGTATTGATTATCATATTGCAGCAGTTTGACGGGCTTTTTCTCGGACCGAAGATTCTTGGGGACAGCACAGGACTTCGACCATTATGGATTATCTTTGCTATTACAGTGGGAGGCTCTGTAGCAGGAGTTTTGGGAATGTTTCTTGGAGTTCCTACCCTGGCAGTTTTTGCATATATTATCAGTAAACTTCTCGAAAAACGTCTAAATAGAAAACAAATCTTTTTTTATACCGACCCTGACAGTGGAGCGATGTCCCGCATATCAAATATAAAACCGGAAGTCGTATCACAGGACTTTATAACAAAAAAAGAAACAGAAGAAAAGAAAGATTTGGAAAATATCAAGGAAAACGTTGATGAAAACAGAGAATAAAAAATTTGAAAAGAAACTGTAGAAATAAAGAAAAAGGAGAAGAAATAAATGAAAAAATACAAACTGACTACAAATGACCAATATTCCCTGTCCGTGCATGCCTTTGACACCAGACATCCAAAAGCTGTGATTCAAATTGTTCATGGTATGGAAGAACATCAAGAACGCTATGAACCGTTTGCAGAATTTTTAAATAAAAACGGATTTACTGTGGTAAGTTCTGATTTGAGAGGTCATGGGGCTTCTGCTCCCTGCCTTGGATTTTTCAGCGAAAAAAATGGTGACAAAGCACTGATTGCAGACCAAGTGAAAATTCGCAGATTTATTGCAAAGAAATATCCAGATATACCTGTTTATCTTTTTGCACACTCAATGGGAACAATTATCAGTCGGGTACTGCTTCAAAAACATTCACACGACTATAAAAAAGTAATATTATCCGGTTATCCCAACTTCCAGACAGGCACTTATTTTGGATTGTTCTGTGCTTCTGTTATTCAGGCTTTTCGAGGTGCAGATTATAAATCCAAGTTTTTGCAGAATCTGACGGTTGGAGTATTTAACCGCAGCATAGCCAATCCCCAGACAGAAGTTGACTGGATTTGTCATAATCCTGACACGGTAAAGGCCTATTTAAATGATTCCTATTGTGGAATTGGTTTTACCTGTTCTGCTTTTAAGGATTTATATCATCTTGTTTTAAAAATGCACAAGCCCAAAAATTATGTACAGATACAAAAAACTCTTCCCATTCTGCTGCTTCGTGGAACAGAGGACCCTTGTGTTGGAAAAGACAAAGGTGCCAAAGATTCCCTTGATATTCTGAAAGCCGCCGGATTTTTAGATATTACTCAAATTGACTATCCAAATATGAGACATGAAATTTTAAATGAAACAGATTCTGAGAAAGTTTATCGTGATATTGTTGATTTTTATAATCAATTATAACTGGCAGACAGGGTATCAAGATGCAGTTATTGCATCTCGATACCCTGCTCCTGTTCTCTTTTTAATTTATACCCTATTTTGGGAATTGAAATAAGAACATCCTTCCAGTCAAGTTTTTTTCTGATTTGCCCGATATGATTATCAATGGTTCTGGTGGATTTTGGAGAATTTCCACCTCCGACAGATTTGACTAACTGTTCACGGCTCATAATTAAATCCTGATATTTTACAAAAAGTACCAGAAGTTCAAATTCCTTTGGAGTCATCTCAATATCTACTCCATTTTTAACAACATGATGAGAAATAAGATTTATTTTTACATCTCTGTAACTGTATTCATTTCTCATTTTCTTATTTCTTCTTAATACCACTTCTACCCTTGCCAGCAATTCCATAAAATTAAATGGCTTTACAATATAGTCTTCAGCTCCCAGTGAAAATCCCATCAGCTTATCTCCGATATTCTGCTTTGCTGTTATAAAAATAACAGGAACATCCTTTCCTGAAATTTTTTCCATAACCTGAAAACCATCCATTTCGGGCAGCATAATATCCAAAAGAATCAAATCATAATAATTTCTCTGAACACGCTCTATTGCCATAAGCCCTGAATAACATATTTCCGTATGATAATCATTTAAGGATAGTATTTCTCTGACAGCATCTGCAATATTTTCATCATCTTCAATAATTAGTATCTCCATAACAGCATCCTCGATTTTTTGTATAATATATGTCCACAGTGTATGATTGCAATGTATGAATTACAATAATTTTATCAAACCATGCCGATAAATGCAATTAAATATTAAATTAGAATTACTGTATCAAACTAATTATTTTACTTTCCATCTTTTTTGTTATTTTATCAAGCAATGTTTTTAATGTTTCTTGAAAAAAATATACAAGAACAATTGTTTTCCACCTTGTATCTATTTGTTCAGAAACTTTTTCATAAAACTGTTTATCCAATCTGTTATTCATAATTTTTATTATCAGATTTATTTTTTATAAAACATTTTTCGGCTTACCTTACTTATAATGAATAGTTAAAACATTTCTAATTAATAGTTCCAAAAGAAAACCCGTATTATAACAATACAAGCTTTCTTTCAGATAAAACCGGATTACTGTATGATTTTTATCAACAAAGTTTTACCCCAGATTCTTTTTTCTATACTCCAGTTTAGCATTATTTTATGCGCAAAGTATCCAGTCTGTCAGCCATACTTGATTTGTAGCATCATACAATCTCATATATCTCTTTCCGTTTTCTTCTTTATAAACCCATACCTTTTTAGGGCTTCTGACACTGATAGAATTATTTTCTGCAACAACATCTGTAGGTACAGTATCTGCCTTTACATCTTTTACACTGCCAACATTTATAATGGATACTGCCGCCATTCCAGCTATCATACCCTGTAAAATTTTCTTTTTACTCATTTTCCTTTGCCTCCTGTAAAGTATTATAAATGATTACGTTTTCAAATCCCTCTGTATTTTCTACTGTTATAGCATATTCTCCATATACATAAACATCATATTTCTTTTTGTTTTTTACCAGATATGTATTTTCATCTGTGAGCATTTCGCCCTCTTCCTGAATATTTTTATAAGTATATGGCTCAATAACAACGGTAGAGGTCAAAAACAATATTCCAAAAGTCAGAATACAAAACACGGCCTGCTGCCATCTGTGATATTTTCTGTCTTTCAGAAGAGTCATTCGTCTTTTTAGTTCACTATCTTTTCTTCTCTTAAATGAAACACAAAAATCAAACTCTTTCCCCCTTGCCTGAACTGCGGTATCCTTTAGAGCCTGCATATATTCGATTTCTTCCTCTTCTGACAATTTTGCAACAATTCTCATATCATTGCGCATCTCTATCAGTTGAAAAAGCTCTTTTCTCAGATAACGAAATATCGGATTCCACCAGAACATAATACAAAGCATATCAATTAATACCTTCCATATAATGTCTCTGTTTTTTACATGCATAAACTCATGCAGAAAAATATAATAAAACTGCTTTTCAGGATAATCCATTTCTGGCAGAATCAGACAGGGATGGCTTATTCCCATTACACATGGTGAAAAAAATCCCTGACTATATACCAGCTTTATCTTATCCAGATTTTCAAATTCTGTACGATTTAAATGATATTTCTCCAAAATTAATTCCCATTTTTCTTCTGGCAGCAGTTTAGTATATCGAAGTATACTTCTATACTTCAATATACTATGTGCCAATCCCAACAGGATGCCAATTGCCCATACTGTTATCAGTACATGCCAGACCATTATTTGAATATTTTGCGAAAACACAGGATACAGAAAAAATGTCATAATAAAGCTCAACGTATCCTCTATCCATATACTGTGTGTATATGAGAACTCAAATGGAACAAACATCCGCAATATCATCGTCAGCATTATAAAAATCATACATTCCGGTCCCATCCTACAGATAATACTGTCCTTCTTTGCCAGAATACATATACAAATAATAAGCAATGAATCCAACAGACAGGCAGTCACTATCGAAGTGATGGAAAGGTTCATTTTGATTTTCTCCTGTTTTTATCTTTTTCCCGTTTTTATCCTTTTTTCGTTTTTATTTTTCTCCTTTTTTCATCTGCTTCTTCTTTTCATCTATAATTTTCTGAAGCTCATCCATCTCCTCTGCCTCTATATTTTTTGCATTTTCACTTCCCAAAAATGCCGCTGCAATTCCTGCCGTATGACATCTTGTGCCATATACTGCCTCCTGCATTCTGCTGAATTCAGAAGCAAGAAACTCTTTCTGACTAAAACATGGAGAAAATGTTCTGGCATATACATTCGCTACAGGAACATGTTTGCCAACTTCTATTGCCTCCTTGGAAAGCATATGCTTTACTGCCTGTGCAACTGAAGCTGTGCTGATCTTTTTCTCTTCAATGCATGCTGTGATTTCCTGTATGGTCAGTCCTCTGTCATGCTGCCACAGCACCTTCATAATTATTGTTTCTAAATCTGTTAATCTTGGTATATTACTCATCTTTTTACCATTCCTTTCCTTTGCTTTATTTTTTTGTTGTCCCAAATCATGCAACTGACGTCTGTGTCAATATGTAACCAGTCGGCAGTCAATTATAATAGTTTCATTTCTTTTTCACTACCCCCTTTAAGAAAATTTTCAGCGTTCCATACTTATTATATACTCAATTCTTTATTTATGTCAATATTTTTTTTTGATAAATATATCGCCCATGTTTTGTCATTTATTATCTGAATTTTTCCATGCATATTATTTTGCAGCATTATCAAAAAAACAGAAAGCCCTATATCCATTTATTGGAATTATACAGCTTTCTGTTTTTATACAGTTTTTGTCTTATTTTTTGTGGATAACTGTTTATGATAGTTCTTTTATCAAAATTTGAAGCAGCATAATATGATATTCCTCATCCAGAATAATTCTTTCCAATATATTTTTGATACACTCATCATTTATCATCTGAATATGCATTCTGTATTGGCTCACTGCTCCTTTTTCAGCTTCTATATCAGCCAGCAGCATTTTCTGCGGATTTTTTGGAATTGTTAAATATTCCGGAGTCCACATTTTCTGTCTTCCATTTTGCTGTCTTGCTATAAAATCAACTGTTCCACCAAGCAAAGAAATAAGTTCTCCCAATTTTTGCAGATGCATCATCTCGGCTACAGCAATTCCCAAAACAGTCTTTGCCAGAGAACAATCCTTTGCAGACAGACAACTTTCATTGTTAATATATTGAGTAATTGCAGACAGTTCAGATACAGAACCACAATAGTCGATACTAAGCAGATTTGCATAAGCCTGATTCCTCTCCTTTACCTGAATCTGCGGATAAGGTAAATCCACCATAATCGGTTTAATACCGGCAAAACTGCAGGTATTAACAATAGGACTTGCTTTTTCTTCCATTTTTTGTTATCTCCTGATATTTATTCTATAGAGATAATATATTTGTGTATTTGAATAATATGCTTTTTGCATCCAAACTTTTTATTTTCTGACAGATTTGTCCAATGTGATAAGCAGCGTTCTTTGTACTGTTACATATATTACATTATATGGCAGTATAGATATCTTTTATCAGGAACCGACGATTGTTCCCCCATTCGGGTGAAGCACCTGTCCTGTCATATAGCTTGCATCGGACGATGCAAGAAATACATAACACGGCGAAACTTCACATGGCTGTCCTGCTCGTTTCATTGGAACTTTTGATGTCCCGCTTCCAAATGTTTTTACCTCCTCTGCCGAATACGATGCCGGAATAAGTGGTGTCCATATTGGTCCAGGTGCTACGGCGTTTACCCTGATTCCTTTTTCGGCAAGAGACAGTGAAAGAGACCTTGTCAAAGCTACAATTGCTCCCTTTGTAGAGCTGTAATCTATCAAATCCTTATTGCCCTCATATGCTGTGACAGAAGCCGTATTTATAATACAATCCCCTTTTTTCATATATGGCAACGCATATTGAATCAAATAAAAGAAAGAAAATACATTATTTCTGAACGTAAATTCAAGCTGCTCATGTGAAATATCAAGAATACTTCTCTGTATATACTGAACTGCATGGTTATTGACAAGAATATCCAGCCTTCCAAAGCAGTCCACTGTTTTCTCCACACATTGTTTTGCAAAATCAGGATTTTTCAAATCACCCTTTAGCAATAAATATTTTCCGCCTAATTCCTCAATTCTTTTTGCAGTATCTCTGGCATCACATTCTTCATCATAATATACAATTGATACACAGGCGCCTTCTTTTACAAAATCATAGGCAACAGCCCTTCCTATGCCACTGTCCCCTCCTGTAATCAATGCAACTTTATTTTCAAGCCTTTGATATGATTTACAACATTCAGACATGGGCAGGGGAGTCATAATATATTCAAGCCCTGGCTGTGTGTCTTGATGCTGTGGCGGAAACGATGTCGGAAATGGGGTACAACCTGCAACCTTACTATAATTTTCATTTTGATTCATAGCCTAAATCCTCCTGATAGTATACTATGCAGAAGATTTCACCATGTTATCAAAAATCTCTTTTATCTATCAAATAATTTCTCACAAAACCCGACCATTTTTGGTTCCATATCTTTACTCTTTCTTCTTGGCCGCTTTCTGTTCAAAATATTTGTTAATTTCTTTCTTAATTTCTGCCGGTGGCAGGCTTTTTATCAAATATCCCTCAGGCTTTAACGACAACACCTTTTGAATACTTTCTTTATCCACTCTGCCTGTCAGAAAAATAACTGGAATATCCGCAAAATCTTTTTCTGAACGAATCATTGCCAGTATCTGGCTGCCGTCACACACAGGCATTTCATAATCCAGTAAAACCAAATCCGGTCTGTCAAGTGTAATGGAAGCAATGGCAGACAATCCTGATTTTGCCAGAGAAACTTCATACTCCTTCTGAAACAGCTCCTTTAAAGCCTGACACATCACCTCGGAGTCATCTACCACAAGCAGCTTTTTTTTCTCAGTTTCTTTATTGTCATTCAGATATTTGCGAACCTCTGTCATTGCATTTTCATCCTTAATCGCAGTTCCCAGTCCGCTGTCAATCAAATGTGGTGCAATGACAGAATATGCAAAATATCCCTCTCCAGTATCAAACAGCAGACTGAACTGAGGATGCTGTCCTGCAAATGCCCTCTGAAACTGGTCATAAGTCAGCAGATTTTCTTCTTTCATTTCATACAAATCCACAGACGGAAAACACTCTCTGATACGCTCTACAAACTGCCGTGCTGTATATCTGGCTGCATTTACCATCATAACATTTACTGTTTCCGATACAGTCGGAAGCATGCTTCCAATGGTATTGACAATCAGTTTCTCTTCAAAAACCAGAAATATCTCCCATTCTTCTTTCTGTTTTGTACCATAAACCAGACGATAATAAATTCCCTTTCCAAACTTTTCTCCGCCATAACAATCACTGATTACCTTGGCATCCAACTGAAACAAATCGTATAAAAGCTGAATGATTGTCTGCCTCATAGCTGCCTGTTCCTCTTCCGGTAAAAGGTCTTTCCATTTGCTGACCCCCTGACCCGTAATTGCCCTGTCTTCTATCAAGGTATGCCCAATCAGCCAGCCTGCACAAACACTCAAAAAATGACTGACCGCTTCCTCAGAATAATTTGTCTGTTTTAATTCCTTTTCAAGCGCCCGCAAAGTTTTTCTTCTGAAATTATCATGCAGACGTCTGTGAGTTTCAAACCCTATATAATTAATCGATGCCATATAAGACTCTTCTTCTGTAAAATGTTTCATTGCATGCTCTTTAAAATATTTAATCCCCTCCTGATAAGTCCATATATTTTTTTCTTCATCCTCAGCAGCCCTCAACATTCTGTTTAAAATACTAAAAAGCTTTTTGTGTTCTCTGTCAATAATATCTACACCAATATTAAATCGCTCGTGCCATACTAATTGTTTCCCCATTTTATAATCCTCCTTCTTCCGCGCCATGACATATTCTGCGGATATTTTATTTTCTGTAATGCAGGTACATCTGTTTTCAGTTTTTATTCTATTATCAACATAATACTAAGGCAAAACTCTTTATCTTTCAGTATAATATCCATATCTCCGGTATATTTTTCTGCAATTCGACGGATATTGCCCAGTCCATATCCATGACCGTTCGTTTGTTCTTTTGAAGTAAGTGGAAATCCGTTCTGTTCATCCCACTGAAGTGTTTTTGTAAAGCTGTTTTTTATTTCTATCATATAAACATTTTTTCTGCGCCATGACAGAACAGAAATATAGCCTTTGGCATTATTTTCTGTATTCTCCACAGCATTCTGCAGCGCATTATTTAATATAACACTAATGTCAAAAGCATTTATGTTAGAGTCAACAGGATAATAAAATTCTGATTGAAAATGAATTTTTTTCTTTTCCGCCTCCTGCTTCCACTCCTGTAAAATCACATCCGTAACAGGATTTCCACTTTTTATCTCACCTGTTATCTGAGAAAGAGCCTCTTGTAAATCTCTGCTGTAGGCAAGAGCCTCATCCGTTTTTTCTGCTGTATAAAGTCTTTCCAGTGTAAGAATATGATTTGCCATATCATGCCGCAAACTGCGGATATTCCGATACAGCCCTTCCACCTGCTCAATATGCTTTTTAACATTATCCACCTGCATAGCAAGCAGTTCATTTTGCAGCTTTTCATCCTGCCTTGCCTTGATATTCTGAAAAAGCACTGTCATAATCACAATAATAAAAATGGATATTCCATAATGCAAAAATGTCAAAACATCATATATAAGCGGATTTTCACCACTATCTGTTTCAATAAAATTTCGGTAGTATAATAAAATTCCATATTCGAGCATTTGTGCCGCACAAGGCATGGTAAGTATGAGCATTTCCTTTATCGTAAGCTCTTCTCTCTTGTAAATATATGCCTTTATAATGGCACTTACACTGATTTTTAAAATTCCAGACCAGAGAAACAGATTCAGCATTTCCATGACGCCATAGGCAATCAGCTGCAGAACGGGCCGTTCTATCATATATGAATGATAGATAAACAGCATATACAATCTTTGAAATATAATATTTGCCATATATGCCGACAGCCAGCGCAACGAAAAAAAAGCAGTTGAAATAAATATTTTCTGCTGGTAATTTCTTCTATCCTGCCGGCACATAACCAGAAACGAAATCAGTGTTCCGGTTCCATATACTGTAAAATTATTTAATTCAGAAGGTATCATATACAATACCTGAATTGTCGCAAAATAAGCCATACCAGCATAAACGGCACTTCTTTCATGTTCCATAAAGGGCCTGGCAAAACGATACAGCCAATATCCTATCAGAAGCCTGTTCAATAAAAAATAAACAGATGAAGAAACTTCCCAGTATATTTCCAGTTCTTCCATCTACTGCCTGCCTCTTTTTTGATGATATCTGTGATAACATTTTACAAACTCATGATAACTCTTCTTTGCCATTAACGCCTGTCCCTTCTCCAGATAAATCGTTTTGGAATCATATTTTCTGATAAAATCAAAATTGACAAGATATGCTCTGTGAGAACGGTAAAAATTCTCACCAACCTGTTTTTCCAGTTCCTTCATTCTTCCATAATATTCCATATCGGAGGAAATAGTATGAAGAAGAATTTTTCTGTTAAATACCTCCGCATAAATAATCTCTTCCGGTTTTACCATAATATGTTCCCCGCCTGATAAAATCATAAAAGGCGGGGAGTTTATTTCCTGAAAACATTCTCTGCCTTCATACTGTTTTATTGCACTTTGCAGCACTTCTGAAAGTTTTTCATCGGTAAAGGGTTTTACAAGGTAATGAAATGCCCCTACATCAAATGCCTGAAAGACATACTCTGTAAACGCTGTTATAAAAATAAGAATTGTCTTTTTATGGCTCCTGCGAAATTCTTTCGCTGTTTCCATCCCATTTTTTCCCGGCATACCTATATCAAGCAATAAAATATCGGGGTCTTTCTCTGATAAAAGCAGCTTTTCACCGGAGTCAAACAAACTCACCTCTGCTTCCGGATATAATTTTTGTATTTTATCTGCCAGTAATTCCTGAATCTTTTTTTCATCATCACATATTGCAATCTGCATTTTTTCACTTCCCATATATGTCTGCTATTTTCTGTTTTTATGAATATTATATCGGAACACCGGGCAGATTATAAAAACAAATGCTGTAAAACATACAGTTTTTGCTGTGAAACATTTTCAGGATTTCAGTTTTTCTTCCCACTCACTCTCTTTAAATCCCGTAAGAACCTTATCCTCTGTTACTACAAGAGGTCTTTTCACCAGCATTCCATCTGTTGCAAGAAGCTTTAATTTTTCCTCCTCACTCATTTCCGGCAGCTTGTCTTTAAGCTTCATTTCCTTATACAGATTCCCGCTGGTATTAAAAAATTTCTTAATATCCATCCCGCTTTGCTTATACCATTTTTTTAATTCCTCATACGTGGGATTTGCTTCTTTTATATGACGGCTTTCATAAGAAAAACCGTTATCCTTCAGCCATTTTTCAGCCTTTTTACATGTTGTACATTTTGGATATTGAACAAACAGCATACCTTCCTCCTCTTATAATCCACTGTCATATACCGCTGATACTTCTTTCATATAATCAATGATTTTCAGACTCTGTGGACAATGTGTTTCGCAATTTCCACATGCTATACATTCGGATGCCTTTCCATATTCCTTCGTCAGATTGCGATAACGCCCTCTTGTACGGGAACCTTCCTTAAATCTTGCATATTGGTTATAGATTTTAAAGTATTCCGGAATCGGAATATTCTTTGGACATCCCTCAACACAATATCTGCAGTTTGTACATGGAATCGCTATACTTGTATTGATAATATCCACTGCCTGTTCTACAAGCTTCTCTTCTTCCTCTGTAAACGGCTGAAATTTCTTCATATAAGAAAGATTGTCCATCATCTGCTCATAACTGGACATACCGGAAAGCACCATAAATACATTTGGAAGACTTGCCGCATACCGGATTGCCCATGATGCAATGGAACTTTCTGCATTATAATTCTTTAAAAGAGTCTCTGCCTTATCTGGTATCTGTGCCAGCATACCACCCTTGACAGGTTCCATTACAATAATATCCTTGCCGTATTTCACTGCAGTTTCATGGCATTTGCGCGACTGAATGTATTCATTTTCCCAGTCCAGATAATTAATCTGAAGCTGAACAAATTCTACCTCCGGATGTTCCTTTAAAATTGTGTCCAAAACATCCGCCCTGTCATGAAAGGAAAATCCGAACTTCCTGATTTTTCCCTCCTTTTTTTTCTGCATTGCAAATTCAAAACAGCCAAGCTTTTTACAGATATCATAATTTCTTGTATCAAGACAATGCAGAAGATAGTAGTCAAAATACTCCACTCCGCACTTTTCAAGCTGTTCATTAAAAATCCGTTCCATATCTTCTTTTTTACTTAACATCATGGTTGGAAGCTTTGTGGCAAGCAGAAAGCTCTCTCTTGGATGTCTGTCTACCAGAACCTCTTTTACTATTCTTTCACTGGCATATTCATGATACATATATGCTGTATCAAAATAAGTAAAGCCCTGCTCCAAAAACGCATCTACCATCCGGCAGACCTGTTCGATATCAACCTTTGTCTGGTCTTTTTTGTCTGCCAGCGGCATTCTCATCATTCCAAATCCCAGTTTTTTTAACTCCATAATATATACCTTCACCTTTCTGCGAATTTTTTAATCCATTCTGTCTGTTATTTCCTGAAGTCTTTTGGCAAAAACTCTTCTGGCATCTGCAATTACCCCATGTTCTCTAGTGGCAAGTGCTGCTTCAAATTCATTCATCCAGATTTCCAGAAGCTTTCTTTCATCTCCTGTGCTCTCCTCATAGAGCCGGTCCCCTTTTAAAAGCAGAAGTCTGTTCTCTTCCTGGTCCTTTGGCTGAATCTTCAAATAAGACAATTCCTCCATTCTCTGCTTCATCTGCTCCATACTCATCTCATTTTCATTTCCCTTAATATAAACCTTCTTTTTTTCTCCATTGGAAACCACTTTTACTTCTACTTCCAACAGCGAGTTGATATCATAAGTATAGGTGACATCTACCGCCTCCTCTCCTGCTTTGTTTTTTGGAACTCTGATATCCAGCGCGCCAAGCAGCAGATTATTTTCCGCAAACCGGCTCTCTCCCTGTAAAACATTGACATGAATCATTTCCTGATTGTCATGCAATGTATAAAGCCGTTCTGTCCGGCTGGCAGGAATCACGGTATTTCTCTCAATAATCGGAAAAAAGTGACCAGACTCAAACTGCCCGTTTCCTCTCGGAATTGACACCTCTGTTCCCAGAGTAAAGGAACAGACATCCGTGAGAATCACTTCTTTTACTTCCTCCCGCCGTTCCTTCATCGCCGCCTGAATCGCTGCTCCAAGTGCGACTGCTTCGTCTGGATTGATATTGGCCGAAGGAAATTTTTTAAAGAGCTTTACAATAAAACTTCGAATAACTGGCAGTCTTGTCCCGCCGCCTACCAGCACAATTTCATCAATTTCTGACAGGCGGATATGGGCGTCTGCAAGGCTTCTCTGTACAGGTTTTCTGATTTTTTCCAGAAGAGAGGCACAGAGAATCTCATATTCTTTTAATGAAATATGAAGCTGTTTTTCTTCACTTCCTATTGTACATTTTATATCAACAGCATCTGCATCTGTAAATTTTCTTTTGCACTTTTCCGCCTCAAAATGAATGGCAGCCAGCTCTTTCTGCGTCAGTTTTTCTTCTTCTATCTCATTTTTCTCTAAAAACTTTCGTTCCAGCACATGAGTAAAATCTTCACCGCCGAGATAATTGTCTCCTGCCACTGCTCTTACTTCCAGAATATTCTGAAACAATTCCAGAATAGATACATCAAAGGTTCCTCCGCCAAGGTCAAAGACAAGAAATTTTGTATTTTTATTTTTCTCATACAGACCATAGGCAATCGCTGCCGCTGTAGGTTCACTGATAATACGCTCCACAGTAAGTCCAGCCAGCTCTCCTGCCCGTTTGGTTGCTTTTCTCCTCTTCTCATCAAAATACGCCGGTACACTAATAACTGCCTCTGTAATAGATTCACCCAGATATTTTTCCGCATCTTCTTTTAAGAATTTCAGCACAAACGCAGAAAGCTCTTCTGCCATAAGCTCTTTTTCTCCCAGACGGTATTTTCTCTCTGTTCCCATACTTCTCTTAAATACATCCGCCACCCTGTCCGGATAAAGCATGCCATATTCCTTTGCCGTTTCTCCTACCAGCACTGTATCACCGTCAATTCCCACTATAGAAGGAGTCAGATGTTTTCCAAGCCTGTTCGGGATAATTTTTGCTCCCTCATCGCTGTAATATGCAATCAGACTGTTTGTCGTGCCCAAGTCAATTCCTACTATCATCTTGCTTTCTACCTCTCATTTCATTATAGCTTTTTTTTCAGACTTCTCACCTTCCATGACGAATATCCGTTAAATCTGTCAAGCTGTACCGCTGTTTCATAGCATGTCAACGCTTCTTGAAGATTCTGTTCCGCCTCATAAATCATGCCTTTCAGCTCATAGTAATCTGTACAGCCCATTTTGACACAATAAGCACACAGATTTTCACTTTCCATTCTTGTACAATATTCCCTTGCCTTTTCCATATTTCCCAGACAAAGCCAGAATTTTCCCAGTTCAAATAAATTCTGCATAGTATCATACAACGCCTCTGCATATTTTTTCTCTGCGATTGACTTGTCTTTGGTATCATATTTTTCACAGAGCAGATTCAGAAAAATTTTTCTGTATTTGCCAAGCAGCTTTGTATTATTGTCTTCTTTATAAAACAACATCAAATTTAACAAAATTTCTTTATTCCACTCTAAAGAATCCTCCGATTCTGCCAGAAGATACGCCGATTCATAAGCCTTGATTGCCTTTTTCCGGTTGTTGTCATAAAACAGATAGATATCTCCAAGCTCCTGCATCACTGCGCTGTTTTCATTACTGTCTGCCAGAATCTTCTTTGCTGTAGCAACATAGTCATTTGCCTGCTTTTTTTCTCCTGAAAAATGAATCAAGTCAAGACGGAGCAAATCAAGCCGATACTTCCACTCTTTCTGCCCATAATAACTTCCGTTGCTGCGGCTTACCTTATAGCGCTGCTGTATCGTCTTTGACGCCTTTTCATAATCTCCCGAAGCTTTATAAAGAGAAATCAGACTGCTGTAATACTCGTCCTCTGTTCCCGGCCGCTTTATCGCTGCATATTTTAAGCCCTTCTGGTAAAATTCTTCTGCCTCCTTAAAATTCCTCATATACCGGCAGCAGTCTCCCGCGGTCTGATAAAACTCCAGAATTTCATTTGGAGATTTCATTGCGGCAATCGCCTTTTTAATAAAATAAAGCGCTTTCTGATAATGCTTTTTTCCAAGATATGCCTTTGCCTTAAAGCTCAGTGCAAAACAGTTGTTTTTATCAATTTTTAATGCAGATTCCGCATCCGCCAATGCTTCATCATAGCGGTTCATATCCAGATATACCTGACATCTGTCCATATATTCAAAAGGATTATCTCCCTTTCGCTCAATCTGAAGCGTCGTATATTTAATTGCCAGCTCCCCGCATTCCCGACTTTGTCCACGCTCCATCAAACGCGTATAAACACCGCCCAGATATCCATTTACTCTGTCATTCTCAGGGTCCATCTTTTCGGCTTCTATAAAATACCAAATCGCGCGGTCCAAAATATCAAGCTCATCATAGCATCTTCCCATATTGATATAGAGATTTTCCGTTGCGCCTCCAATGCGCTCTGTAAGCTCATACTGCTTCAATGCCTTTTTATATTCCTTATCCTGAAATAAAATATTTCCATAGACATAATAATAATTCGGGTCCTTATTGAGTTCAATTGCCTTGCAGATATATTCCTTTGCTTTGCCCTCATGCACCCACGGCTGATAATACTGCTTATCTTCAATCAATGCCATTTCATAATAAAGGTCTGCCAAAATACTGTCCTCTACCTTCTGCTCCAGAAATTCTGCCAGTATTTTTTCTGCTTCTGTATCTGACTGATAAATAGAAATATCACTCCATGCTTTTAAACGCATAAGCCGTACTTTATACAGTTTTAATACAGGACTTTCCACCTCGGCCTGTTCTGCCTGCTTTAAAATATTTTCCGCGTCTTCATACTGTTGATAATATATAAATACCTCTGCTGCCAGCTCATAAAATCCTGCGATATATTCATCCAGTATCTCATGCCCTTCAAAATTCAAATAAATATCCTGTGCCTGATAGAAGACATCAATCACCTCCTGTGCCTCATGAAGCTCATAGCAGATTTTCTGCTTTTTAGACAGTACCACAAAGAAATTTGGATAGACGTCAAGAATCTCATTTGCTGTCTTCTTTGCAGCTTCATATGTTTTTGCATCCATCTGTACGTCCAAAAGAAAGGTATATAATGGCACAAACATATCCTGTTCATGATATGCAATTGCCTCCCGAAGCGCCTGTTCCGCTTCTCTCAGCCAATAAGTCCTTACTTTCAGAAGCGCCTGTTTCTCATCCTCTGAAACGGATTTTCTATCTGGTATTTTTGCCATGCCATATGCCGCCTCAGCCTGATAATGCCAGCTCTGTGCAATCTTTTTTCTGATATCCTCCTCCTCTTTCTTTTCAGAAAGCCGTTCTCTCCATATAAGCGCAGATTCTCTGGCCTTTTCCCATTTTTCTTCCTTGAGATAAAAATGACAGAGATATCCATATCCGCCGATTAATTCTTCCAGAAATCTACTGTTCTTTAAAAACTCCAGACCAATTTGATAATTTTCAGTCCGAATACAGGCAATGACATAGCGTTTGGCCTCATCTGCGTTTTGTGGCGCGTTGCTCTTGGCAAATTCTATTCGCTCACTATCGAGCTTGTTTACAAATTCAAGAAATGTTTCCTCCTGATAATTCTGTTTCAATACTTTTGCAGCATAATACTCAGCTTCCTTCTGATTTCCTTTTTCATAAGCATAGTAGGCAAGATATTTTTCCACGATTGCAAATTCTTCCTTTTCTTCAATAGCTGCAAAAATTTCTGCCGCTTCGTCGTGTTCTCCGCTTTTCCATATCATCTCTGCACCCATGGAAGGAATACGAAGGCTGTCCGGATAAGCCTGAATCAGTCGTCTTGCAATCTTGGCCGCTTCTGTATGATGTCCCTCCTGGCTTGCCATGCTTGCCTTCTCCAGTTCAAGGAACGGATGATAGATATGTAATGTCTCCATCTCTTCTATGGTCTGTTTCGCTGTTGTAAAATCTTTCTGAAAAACCTGTTCTTCCAGATTATATTGAAGACGGATAAAGGTATCATAATCGGCATATTCATCTCCTTCCAGCCATTCAAACGCAAATTCCAGCTCTGCTTTTTTGTCATGAATTCTGCCAATCATAAAGTTTACAAAACCTTCCGGAAGATATTCCTTAAGTTCATTTTCATTTTCTTCTATAGAAAACTTTTCATCCAATATCTGAAAAATACGGCTTGTAAGCTGATAATTTTCCATCAAAAATGAAAAAAGTCTCTTCTGTATCTCCTCCGAATATTCAAGGTCATTGCAGATATTATCGGCCAAAAGCTCTTTCCACTCATTTTCATCGAGCCTTCTTTTTATGGAACTGTAAATGTGGCTGACTTTCTGAATCCACTGAGCAGCAGGAGAATCAAGTTCTTCTGCCGTTATCATGGAATCTTCCTCTTCTTCTCCGGTTTTTCTTGCATAAGCAAGCGCCTCCTCATAAGCTGTCCGAAGGCGCTTAAATTCTTCCGGTTTTTCCTCCGGATTTGTAGAGGCAAGTTTCATGCGATAAGCATTTTTAATCAACGTTTCATCTTTGGTTTTTTCTATTTCCAGAATATGAAATATCAAATCTTCACTCATACACACTTCTCCTTTAAAATATTATCTGTTTTTACTATTTTACATGAATATGGAAGAAATTACAATGGAAATCAGAAATTTTAAAAGGAGACAGAGCATTTATTTCTCTGCCTCCTGATGAAACTTTTTAAAACTATGCAATATTTTTAAATTGCGCCTGATACAGCTGATAGTATGCTCCCTTCTTTTCCATCAGTTCTTCATGGCTTCCCTGCTCTAAAATTCCTCCCTCATCAATTACAAAAATCCTGTCGGCATTTTTAATGGTAGATAACCGATGTGCAATAATAAATGAGGTTCTTCCCTGCAGCAGTGATTCGATTCCCTGCTGAACCAGAATTTCCGTATGTGTATCAATACTTGAAGTCGCTTCATCCAATATCAATATTTCAGGGTCTGACACCATTGTTCTGGCAAATGCCAGAAGCTGTCTCTGCCCAATGGAAAGTCTTGCACCTCTCTCACTGATTTCTGTATCATACCCGTGTTCCAGATTTATAATAAACTCATGCGCATGTACTGCTTTTGCAGCGGCAATTACTTCATCATCTGTGGCATTCAGTCTGCCATATCGGATATTATCCTTTATTGTACCGGAAAACAGATAATTTTCCTGTGTCATAACACCCATCTGCTTTCTTAAACTGTGAATGGTTACATTTTGAATATCCTGTTCATCTATCAGCACTCTGCCCTTTGTAGCATTATAAAATCTGCTGACCAGATTTACAATTGTTGATTTTCCGGCTCCTGTAGGCCCAACCAACGCAATGGTCTCTCCAGGCTGAATATCAAAACTGACATTATGTAACACAAATCTTTCAGGCTCGTCAGGATAAGCAAAGGAAACTTCTTCAAAACGCACTCTGCCTTCGATTTTTGGAAGCTCTGCTGCTCCTTCTCTGTCCGCCACTTCTGCCGGAGTATCTAAAATATCAAAAATTCTTTCTGCTGCAGAAATATTTGTTACCAGCTTGTTATAATAGCTTGCAAGATTTCTCACTGGTCCCCAGAACATGGAAAGGTAAGTAGAAAATGCTACAAACGTTCCAACACCAATGGTTCCAACACCAAGTTTCTGGATTCCAATATAGTACAATAAAAATGTACCGATTCCCCACGATATTTCAATGGTAGGACTGAAGCTGTCTGCCACCAGCACTGCATTACGAAAAGAAATACGATGTTCATCTACAATTTTAGAAAATTCACTCTGTGATTCTTTTTCTGCTGTAAAGCTCTGTACAATACCAATTCCGGAAAAGTCCTCATGTACAAATGCGGTAATATTCGAAGATTTCTTTCTGTGAATCTGCCACTTTTTATGTGCAAGAATCTCAGCCACATACATTCCTGCAATAATAAACGGAAGTGCTGCTACTGCTGAAAATGTCAGTGCAGGGCTCTTGATAAACATAATGATAAATACCACCACAACTGTTAAAAAATCCGGTATTAACTGTGTCACTGTACTTTGAATCACATCCTTCAACGCATTGACATCACCAATAACCCTTGCCAGAATCTTTCCTGTTGGTCGGCTGTCAAAAAAATCAAACCCAAGTGTTTGAATATGTGCATATAGTTCTTCTCTGACTACTAAAAGCACCTTGTTTGATACTCTTGCCATTGTTTTCATCCAAAACTTGGAAGTAAACATAAACACTATACTTGCAGCAAACAGTGCTGCTACTACCATTACCAGTCCGTTCCAGTCCTTCTCTGTAATATTCACATCAATTGCATGTTCCATTAAAAGAGGATTTATCATGGAAATAGACAAAGATAACAGCATAGCCAGCAGGACAAATATGATTTCTTTTTTATAATGAAGCATATATCGAAACAGTCTCAAGATTACTTTTATCTTGACCGAATCCTTCTGTTCTTCATCTTCTTTTACTGAATTAATAGACATAATTCCTCCTTTCTAGCTTTAAAGAATAGCCTTTCGATAATCTCCGTACTGCGCTTCATAAGTGGCGTAATACATTCCTTTTTTCTTCATCAATTCCTCATGCCTGCCCCGTTCCGCAATCCTTCCATGGTCCAGTACAATAATTTCATCTGCATTTCGAACGGAAGAAATTCTGTGGGCAATAATAATTTTACTTACATCTTTTTTGGCCGCCAGCTCCTGTTGAATCTCATATTCGGTTTCCATATCAAGCGCCGAGGTGGAATCATCCAGAATCAATATTTTTGCATTTTTTGCAAGTGCTCTTGCAATACTTAGACGCTGTTTCTGTCCACCGGAAAGTCCAACGCCTCGTTCTCCGATTACTGTATCATAGCCGGCTCCAAGCTTATCTACAAACTCCGAGGCATGTGCTGTAGACAGTGCATTTTTTACTGTTTTATCTGACATTGTCCGACGCCGTCCAAGCTTTATATTTTCACGAATCGTATCGGAAAACAGAAACACATCCTGTGTTACTACAGAAGTACAATCTCTGACAGATTCAAGTGTAAGTTCACGAATGTCTTTTCCGTCAAGACAGATACTGCCTGCATTTACATCATAAAAACGGTTGATTAAGTTTACAATGGTACTCTTTCCTGCACCTGTCATACCCATAATTCCCAGAGTATGCCCACTTTCCAGATGAAAGCTGATATCCTCAAGAATCTTACTTTCATGTAAATCAAAGGAAACATGGTCAAAAATCAAATCGCCCGTCGGCTGTTCAAGCGAGACTGCATTTTCTCTGTCTGTAATTTCCGGTTTTTCTGCCAGAATATGATTAATCTTTTTATTTGATGCAAATGCTGCCGCTACTGCATTGGCAAGCCATCCAAGATTCTCCATCGGCCATACAATATTGTTGGCATACTGAATAAATGCTGTTAAGACACCAAGAGTCACTTCGCCTTCAATAACCAGATATCCTCCGATTAAAAGCGTTAAAAGCTGCATAAGCTTTGTCAGAAAAGACATGTTTGGTCCAAACTTCGCCATAATATAAGCCTGCTCTACATTTAAGTCATAATATTTTTCATTATTCTTTCTGAATTTTTCCATTTCGTAGTCTTCTCTTGCAAATGACTTTACTGCACGCATTCCGGAAAGATTTTCCTGAACAACCGTATTTAACGCGGCATTCTGTTCACTTATATTGTCATATACCTTATCCAGTATTCTTTCCAGCCGGATTGCCAGAAATCCCATTACCGGAAGAACCGCAATCGGAAGAATACTTAACTTCCAATTCAAATTTACCATGCAGATAATGATTCCTATTGTATAGGAAAATGCTTCCACTGCAAGCATTCCTACAAATCCAAAGATATCCCAGATTCTGTCCACATCATCCTTTACTCTTGCCATCAGCTCACCGGTATTATTTTTATCAAAATACGTCTTTGAAAGTGTCTGTATATGCTGAAACAGATTTTTTCTCACATCGCTTGCCACACGGCTGCCGGTTATATCACAGGTAAGTTCCTTTACATACTGTGTAAATGCTCTTCCAAGACCTACAATTAAAATACAGGCAAGATTTTTTGGCAGCATTTCCATATTTCCCTTGATAATGACATCATCCACAATCGACATGGTAATAATCGGAAACCAGATGTCCAATGCAATACTGGTTCCCATGGTAACAGCGGCAATCAGATAACGCCACCAGTTTTTCAGCGCATAGCGCCCAAGTGGATTTTTATTCACTTTTTCCATTTTTTCTGTTTCCCTCCTTGTCTACAAATAAAGTTCCCTATCAAATTTTTTATTTCCGGTAATAATATCTGCGTTTTTTTCTTCTCTTTTTTACCGGAAGATTTTTGGCTTTTCTATATTCTGCATAAGATTTGAGCCATTCTTCATAATCTCTTTCAAACAGTTCTTCTACCATCTGCCCCTTTAAGATTTGAGGGTTTATCTTTTCCAAAAGTTTATCTTGAACAAATTTTTTACTTTTTCCAGTGTATTTTGGAAGACTGTTTTTTTCCAGAATACTGTTCAATTCTGTACGCCATAACCATTGAATCTGCTGCTCCAGTCTGCATTTTAAATTTTTTTGCGCCTCTCGTTCCAAATGAATCAGTATTTTTCCGTTTTCTTCCGAAACAATCAATATGCCCCACCAGTCCGGCACATGTTCGGCTACATGTTTTTTATGAGACTGACCCGCAACAATATAATTAAAATCACAGAATTTATCATAATCTCTTGTCTGTGTTTTCAGTCTTTCATAAGTGTCTGCATCACTTTTTATTTCCAACCCTATAAAGCCCTGTTCCACAATCATCACAAGGTCTGCTCTGGAACGTCCCATAATTTTTTCTTCAAATATTCTGTTTTTTATGTAAATCTCGTCAAGATAATCAAATAAAGGTTCCCTGATATCTGCATCGTACATTTTTATCTCCTTTTTTTGCCTTAGGCATTTTATTCTTCTATCAGAAAATAATTTCCATCCTATGCCAAATTTGATATTGTCCGAAAACAGCTCTTTTATTTGATTTGCATACCCTTAAAATCTTATGTGGAATATTAATACAAGAACATGTAGTTTTCAATGATATTTGCTGTTATCAAATTGACATTTTCTGCTTTCTGTAGCTATTATTTTATATATTTCCTGTGTTATTGTGAAAAATATATCAGTAATGGGGAAAAAAGAATTTAAAATTTAGAAAGAACTTAGAAAAAAGAAAATATCCTGTCCAGTCAAGGAGCAGCAGATAAAAACCTGCTAAACTCCCACCTTCGGACAGATATCTTTCAGACAACATTCCTCGCAGTATGGATGTGTTCTTGCTGTACAAACTTCGCGCCCGTGGTATACCAGACGATGGCAAAAATCACTGCCCTCTTCTGGAGGTATGATTTTCCACAGCTCCATTTCTACCTTTTTCGGCTCTTTGATTCCATTTACCAGACCCATGCGGTTTGTCAGACGAATACAGTGAGTATCGGTGACAATTGCCGGTTTTCCAAAGACATCTCCCATAATCAGATTTGCGCTTTTTCTTCCCACACCCGGAAGCTTTAACAGAGAATTAAAATCTTTTGGGATTTCTCCATTGTATTCATCGCGCAGAATTTTCATACATGCATTGATATCTCTTGATTTTGTCTTTCCAAGTCCACAGGGTCTGACTATTTTTTCGATATCTTCTGCTGACGCGTCTGCCAGTGCATTTACATCCGGATACTTTTCATATAGCTGTTCTACAATAATATTTACTCTAGCATCCGTACATTGCGCAGCCAGTCGTACACTGACAAGTAACTTCCATGCTTCATCATAATCCAAGGAACATCCTGCAACGGGATATTCTTTTTTTAAACGCTTTATAATTTCCAACGCCAATTTTTTCTTTTTTGTCATTCTTGCCATTCTTCTTCTCCTGTCCCTTTTCCTTTTTGCCATATTTTCCTATTAGTTATATTTTCTTATTAGCTATATTTTGCTGATATTTCTTTCAGCACATATTTTACCACCTGTTTTTATTATTGTCACCAGATTTTTTTATTTTATATTTTTTACTGTAAAATACTATGGAAATTATTTCATATACATTATTTTAAAAATGATTGCACAAATTCGTATAATTGTGTTATACTAAAAGTTCAGAGAATAGATTGTAGAAAGGCGTTATATATGATATTTTATATCTGGTTAACAAATGAGAACTCTCTGTAAAATACAATTACCAAAAAAATTTATTAAAGAAGGAAGGTATTATGCCTATGCGTAAAAGTATCAACATTATGGTTGGTATTCGGGTGATATTTGCTTTTATTTCTGTGCTCTTATTCAGCATTATGGTCACCAAAAATATCAACCTCATTGAAAAAAATGAAACATCCAATGAACAGGTAAATGCTCTGCTCTCCAAAGCACAACAGGCAGAAACAGCACACTATAAATGGTCTACAAATCTCAGTAATGCCCTATACGCAAATACTGAGTTTACGGGCAGCATAGACCCTACAAGCTGTATTTTGGGTCAGTGGATTTATGGCGATTCCGGTATAGAGGATGAATTTATTCTGAATCTGCACAAAGAAATGGAACCACTACATAAAGAATTGCATGAATCAGCTACCTATGTGCTGAACCTTATGAAAACAGACCCTGCACAGGCACAGGAATATTATCAGAAAACTATTTTGTCCAATCTTACCACCTTGGTTGGACTGTTGGACGATGTTGTGGAACATGGAACCGAACTCAGTGAGGCCAGCTCCGTAAAGATGAAAGAAACCATTCGAGTTATGCGCAATACAGCAATTGGAGGATTTATTCTGGCGCTTGTCTGCCTGATTAGTTTGATTGTATATGTATTCCGTCAAATAGTCAGACCAATTTTAATGATTACAAAAAAAACCAGTTCTCTTCAGGACGGAAAACTGGATTTACAGCTGAATTATCATGCGAAAAATGAACTGGGAGACCTTTCTACTACACTTGAAAATTCCGTACAGCAGATTCGAGGATATGTGCAGGATATTAATCATATTATGAAAGAGCTGTCTGATGGTAACTTTAATGTATATACATCTGTGCCTTTTATTGGTGATTTTCAGTCTATTCAAGAATCTGTAAACAGCTTTACTTCTACCATGTCTACAGCAATTGACTATATCAATCAGGCAGAAGATAAGGTATCTGGCAATGCAGGCAATCTTTCCGGCAGTGCACAGCAGATTGCAGAAGGGGCTACACAGCAGGCAAGTGCAGTAGAAGAGCTGTTTGCTACTCTGGACGACTTGTCAGGCAGCGCTGCTGAAAATGTAAAAATAGCTTCCGGTGCTCAGAAAAATGCCCGCCTGACCGGCGAACAGGTAACTGTAAGCAGCCAGCAGATGGAACAGATGGTTGCTGCTATGAATGATATCAAAACTTCGTCAGATAAAATTGAAAAAATTATTGCTGCTATTGAAAATATTGCATTCCAGACAAATATTCTCGCATTAAACGCAGCAGTGGAAGCAACCCATGCCGGCGAAGCAGGTAAAGGCTTTGCAGTTGTAGCCAGTGAGGTGCGCTCTCTTGCCAACCAGTCCGACCAGGCAGTACAGGCGACGAAAGAACTTATTGAAAATTCTGTGCGTGCAGCGGAAAAAGGAAATCAGATTGTAGGTGAAGTATCACAGACACTGAAAACGACTCTTGATTTAATTACACAGTCCAACAGCGATATCGGTATTATCGCAGAAGCTGTACAGACAGAAGCTGCTTCCATTCAACAGATTACAGAGGCAGTGGGACAGATTTCGAATGTGGTTCAGACGAACTCCGCCAGCAGCGAAGAGGCTGCTGCCGTCAGTGCTGAACTTTTTGAACAGGTACGGCTCCTTCAAAATCAGACGCAGAGATTCAAACTGAAACAAAGAAAATAATAAAAATCAGATTTAACGGTTAGTATAGACAGAGAATAAGACAAAAATAATACAATATATAAATTCCTTGCACGAATTATATATTGTATTATTTTTTACAGAAAATATATAACTTTTTATATCACCTATTTATTTTCAGTCATTATATGGTTCTTCAAACAATGGGGTTGAAAAATATCTTTCCGCTGTATCTGGCAGCAGAGTTACTACAGTTTTTCCCTTTCCAAGCTTCTTTGCCAGATTCAAGGCAGCCGCCACATTCGTCCCGCTTGAAATACCGCACATCAGCCCCTCAAGCCTTGCCAAATCCTTTGCCGTCTGCAATGCCTCTTTATCGCTGACAATAAAGATATCATCATAAATATTCTGATTGAGTACTCCCGGAATCACACCGTCTCCAATGCCCATTTGAATATGCGTTCCAACAGTTCCTCCCGCCAGAATCGCCGCGTTTTCCGGCTCTACCGCCCAGATTGTAATATCGGGATTGACACATTTCAGAGTTTCCCCAATACCAGTAATCGTTCCGCCTGTACCGATACCAGAACAGAATCCATGTATTGGTCCCGCTACCTGCTGCAAAATCTCCAGACCTGTATGATAACGGTGTACCATTGGATTTGCGCTATTTTCAAACTGCTGCGGAACAAAAACTTTTGGATTTTCCTGCTTCATCTGATTTGCTATTTTTACACATTCCTCAATGCAGTCCCCGATATTTCCCTTGTCATGCACCAGAATCACTTCGGCTCCATAGTGTTCCACCAGCATTTTTCTTTCCCTGCTGACAGAATCCGGCATAATAATAATAGTTTTATATCCCTTTACCGCACCCACAAGAGCAAGGCCAATCCCCTGATTTCCGCTTGTCGGTTCTACAATTACGGAATCCGGCTGTAACAGACCGTCTTCCTCTGCTTTGCAAATCATATTAAACGCAGTTCTTGTTTTAATGGAACCTCCTACATTTAGTCCTTCAAATTTTACTAGTACGCGTGCACTGTCTGAATCAGTCATATGATTTAACTGGACAATGGGAGTATTTCCGATTGCCTGTAATATATTCTGATATATCATTTTTCTGTTCTCCAATCCTATCAACAATCTATCTGGATTATTTTACCATTTCTATAGCTGATTGTCATCAAGTTTTTTTAGTCTTCCTTCTGCCCATCCCACCTTTTTTCCTGACAATAAGAATTTTTTCATATTTCTCTGCAATGACGTATGTTCTGAAAGCTCTGACAAATCCGCTTTCTCTCCAGGATACACCCAGTCTAATACTGCCATGCTTTCATAATCTACAGATTCAATATCAAACAGTTTTTGAAACATTAAAATATGGGAGGTTTCTGGCAACAGCTCTTTCAATGCCGGAGACAACATCCATGATTCACAATACCAGTCAATCTCTACCCAGTCAGGATAATATTTTTTCAGAAACCCATTATATTCTTTAAAGGATGTTTGAATACATTCCTCCCTCATATCTGCATCTGATGGAATATGTATATAAATTTTCGGCTTTATATCACAAACAAATTCGTATTCCAATTCCCCGATACGAAATTCCCGAAGGGTAAGCTGTCTTGGAAACCACCATGCCCATGTAAATGCATAATAACCATAGATTTTTTTATGTTCCTTGACAAAGCGGGTACAAAATTTCATTGTCTGTTCAAAAATGGCATCTTCAATTCCTTTTTTTTGATATTCACTGTATGTATCGCAGGCATAGCCAAGCATTTCACAAAGTATACAAAATCCAAACGGGTCCTCTCCAATCTGTTCTTTCAACTGTTCAATTACCTGATTCCATGATTCAGGTCCTTTTAACTCCCTTTGTAATATTTCGCTGCAGACATTTGTTCTTCTATTTTTATAATCCTGTATTTCGTCTTTTACTTCAACTGGTAGTTCTAATTTATCCAATAAATTCTCTAATAACATTTTTTCCTTTCCTGATTTGAGATATATGCTTTTTAATATCTTTTTATGCCTTAGTACTTTTCTATTTATATCTCAATTTTCATTTAAACTTTTTATTATTTTTTCTATCTGTGGTTCTTCAAAAAATTTTTTATCTTGATATTGTGTATATATTTTTTGTATTTGTTTCTTTGACATCTCTTCTATATTCTTCACTACCCGCAAATCCTCCAAAAGCATAGAAATAATATTTCCAAAAGTCTGTGAATCATAAATTTCGGCCCAGTAACGGTCACATTCCAATGCCTCATAGCATCCATCCTCTTTTTTATATATGGGTTCCAAATCAAATGTATCAATATAATATCCCATTATCGCCGTCAATTCGCCATCTGTCAGCTCATACCAGTTTATATCCCCTGTTACTATCTGTTCCAAAATATAACTCCACTCACTTGCGGCTTCATCCAGACAGAGATTAAAATACAATACATTGTTCCAGTCTTCCTTATACTTTTCCCATGCTGCTCTATCCAGATTGTCATCGTCATCCACCAGTATATAAATCAATATTGAATCCGAAACACGATGAAATTCTTCCAGCTCTTCCACAGAACATTCCTTCTTCAGATAACGCCACAGATAATTCCTAATGTCTTTCAAAACAGCCGGAACCGGCATCGAAATTGTATCCAGCAGCCTTTGCAAAAAATGATAATACCGTTCCATAAAAAGAGCCTGAGCAAGAATTTTCTGTTCAAAAGTATAGTCTTTTGTCATCTTGTTCAACAGCTCTTTTATTTCATAAATCACCTTTTGTTTTTCCTGTACTTTCAATGTCATAAAATCCATATTCAGAAAATTCATTTTTTCCTCCTTAAATAAATATCTAAAATCAACCTTCGTTTGATGATATTATCTCATATCTATATTTCCATAACATCTCTTCCAGCTCTTTTTTCGCTTCTTCTACGGAATAACAAAATATACCTTCCAACTTTTCAAAAAATACGCTATTATCTTTTAAATCATAATAAACATAAATATGCAGCAGAGAGCTTGTACTATCTTTCTTTATATATTCCTGCAGTTCTACATAAACAATAGCCTTATTTAATTCCAGTCTATATGCAGATATATCTCTTTCCCATTCAAAATCCTTGATGTGGCATTGCTGTCTAATTGGAAAAATAAAAGTATCTCTTTCATAAAAAGAATTTAATAAAATATTCCATGCAGCCGGTATTCGAACAGGGATAAAATCAATTGGTCTAACATATGTATCTGTTCCATGATACGCTATCATACTTTTTATCTTACGTGCAATTCGCTCTTTTTCCCAAATTTCATGGATAACTTTTATTTGCTCTTTGTTCCAGTTATCTGGACTTGAATATCTGTCTGCCAGATAATTTATTTTTTCGGCTGCACTTTGTGAATCTGTGCACAGTATTTTGTCCAGAAGGTATCTGTCTGCACTGCACGGTTTTACAAAAACAGAAATCAAATAATTATCAATAAAACTATCTTTTTCAAAAGGCTCCTTAAAACAATCCTTGAAATATTCTTCTGAATCTCCCTTAAAATATTCAAGCAAAATAGACAGTTCATAATTTTGAAAAAAAAACTTTCTTTTTCGTTCACAGTGTTGATATTTTAGCACAAGCAGCAGACTTTTAGAACTATAATTTTCAAATGGCAACAGTATTTCTTTTGCAACTGTTTTCAAAAATTCATTTTTTTCTATTATCCAGCCTGTCCCAAGCATTAATGGCTGAAGTTCACTATAATCTTTCATATTTTTATCCCATTAAAATCTTTTTATTTTAAATTTTTCTGTGTTTAACTGTCATATCGCTTATCCCATTTAAAATCTAAAATAGCAATTTTTTTATCAGCACTTCCATTCCATTCTACCACAAACCCTACTTTTTCAAATTCCTCCACAATCACTTTTCCTACATCTTCCGCCGTCGGCTTATCAAAACAATTTCCAAAAGTAAACATTAACGATGTAGTATCCTCGTGAATCACATGCATCAGGTCCTGCGTAATATAGAAACAACAGCCGATTATTTTTTCACCATTTTTATAACGTTCTTCTATCTCCTCATTTACAATATCATACCCGTCTTCCATAGTAAAACCTGCAAAATGTTCTGTTACAATTCCTCTCTTTTCCATATTGTCAAAAGCCAAGTCTAACTTTTTATAATTTTCCTGAGTTCCAACGTTTTGAAATCTGCTGCGATATTCCAAAACAATCTCAAAAAAATCCTCTTTGCTTACTTTCTCTACATCGTCTGGATAATTGTACTCTAAATAAAATATACAATCCTCTTGTATTTCCTCATTTGACAAAAATCCAGCCTGAATATCATCTTGTATTAATTCTTTCAATTCTTCCACACAATTTTCCTCTAAAAGCTCTTTCCAATCCATTTGCTATTCCTCCACTCTATTTTCCTCATATTCTTCTTCCATATCCTGCAAAAACTCAACAAGATTTGAATAAACACATTCCATTTCATTATCTGCATCATGGTCCCACGAAGTAATCCATAATCCTTCCAAATCAGGACTGTAACTGCAAAGCCAGAATGAAAAATACCCGTCAAATCCAAAACAAAACCATTTTTCACTTTTAAAGGGTTCAGCAGTATTTGAATGTTTGACAGCGACGTCTATGGAATCTATTCTGCCAAATGGAAATTCTATGGAATCATAATAGGAATAAAATTCTACAAGCGGCTGTGGCACCTGTGAAAGTGTTTCTTCACTGCAATTTCTCATTTTTATAACAATATCTTTTCCATATTTCATTTTCATCTTTTCTAAAAATGTTTCAATTTCTGTCATTATTTATCCTCCTAATCATTTTAAACTTATTTATCTCTAATATATAATCACATTCTCTGCTTTATTTTTTGAATCAGTTCCACATCTGCCGGAAGCCATTTTACACTATCAATCGTTTCTTTTGTAAACCATCTTGCCGCCTTATGCTCTTTCAAAATCAAATTTCCAGACACTACTGCCGCCCAGAAACAGTACATCGTTAAATGAAAATCAGGATAATCATATTCTATTAATTCAACAAGGTCTCCCACTCTGATTTCAGTGTCCAGCTCCTCTTTTATTTCACGAATCAATGCCTGTACAGGTGTCTCTTCTTTTTCTATTTTTCCGCCGGGAAATTCCCACTGGCCCTGAAATTTTCCATAGCCTCTCTGCGTTGCAAATATTTTTTGTTTTTTATCCATGTTATCACAGATAACTGCTGCCGCTACTTTTATTTGTTTCATTTTAATTCTCCATATTTGTAAAATATTTTTTCAAATATACTTTTGATAATTATACTATAAGAAAGCACGTCTACGCGTGCGCAGGTCATCAAACTATGCTTTACTTCGTTTGACGACAATTTGTCATAAGGAAGCACGCTGATGCGTGCGCAGGTCATCAAACTATGCTTTGCTTCGTTTGACGACATTATATCATATTGCAAAAATATTTACCAATATAATTTACAGATTTATATGTTCTGACCAGTTTATAGTTTAAAAAAGAATTTTTAAACAGAAGAATGCAATCAGCACTTGTCATACAAAAAAATGCTGATTGCATTATTCACAAAAAACGGAAAGAGAGGGATTCGAACCCTCGGTAAGCAATCGCATACATCACATTAGCAGTGTGACGCCTTCGTCCATCTCGGCCATCTTTCCAAATCACGCAATCAATATCTGCTGTATCATCAGTCAAAAATTGACTGCGTTTAAACCGACTGCATATAGCAACAGTTAATCTCCGCGTTTCACTGGCTTCTTTCCTTCCAGAATAAGAATATCATCTACCCGCACTTGAAAAATAGCAGCCAGCACCACCAGATTATCCACCGACGGCAGCGCGGTGCCATGCTGCCATTTATAGATTGCCTGCGGCGTAACAAATCCAAAAACATCCTGAATATCCTTTACCGACAGCCCTCGTCTTACCCGTAATTTTATTATATTTTCTCCTGTCTTTTCCATATCAATCACCGGAATATCACACATCTTTTTTCCTCCTATTTTTTTCTTAAACATGGATAAGACAGGATATACTATCTTAATCCGATGCCTTAAAATTATAAATTGGCTTCATTACCTGAATTACTGTTACAGATTCTTTTATAACATCCAGAATATCATCAATTGACTTATATGCCATAGGTGCTTCATCCAAAGTAGCTTCATTTACGGAAGTGGTATAAATACCCTCCATTTCCTTTTTATACTCTTGCATGCTTAAACTTTCCTTTGCTTTTGTTCTTGACATCAGCCGCCCTGCCCCGTGAGGTGCAGAATAATTCCAATCTTTATTTCCTTTTCCAACTGCCAACACACTGCCGTCTCTCATATTAATCGGAATCAATACCTTTTCTCCCTCATGCGCTGCAATTGCCCCCTTTCGCAAAATCATTTCCTCTGTGTCAATATAGTTATGAATCGTATGAAACGCCTCACTGCCTGTAAGTCCTGTTCTTTCCAGCAATACTTCCGCTATTTTCTCTCTGTTTCTTCTGGCAAATTCCTGACAGATTTCCACATCGGCCAAATAATCTTCAAAATAACTTCCATATAGATAACACAAATCCTCCGGTATCAGCAAATCTCTGTTTTGCCACTTAATTTCCTTCAATGCCGCCTGAATCTCGCTTTTTCTTCCGGCAGCCTTATACTCTGCAATTAATGCATCCCGTTTTTTAAAATACTCCTCCTTACCCTGGTGAAGCTCCACCGCCAATTTCTGATAAATCTCCGCTACCTGTTTTCCAAGATTCCGGCTTCCTGTATGAATCACCAGATAATTAGTTCCATCTTCCGAACGGTCCACTTCAATAAAATGATTTCCTCCTCCAAGAGTTCCCAAGCTTCTTATCAACCTTTTGGAATCTTTTAAACTGCGGTAACAGCGAAGTCTGGTTAAATCAAACTTTTCTTGCCTTCCTTCCCATACATTTTTTCCAGATGGAACAAAATGTGCCGCTTCATCAAGCTTCTCAAGATGTAGTTCTCCTTTTCCCAGATTTACTGTATACATTCCACAACCAATATCCACTCCTACAATATTTGGCACCGCTTTATCCTTTACTGTCATAGTAGTTCCAATCGTACAGCCTTTTCCAGCGTGCACATCGGGCATAATCCTTATCTGGCTGCCCTCTGTAAATTCATAATCACACATTCTTCTTATCTGTTCAATTGCCTCTTCTTCAATCACTTTTGCATAGCAGATTGCTGTGCTTATTTTTCCTTTTATTTCCAGCATTGTTTTCCTCCTTATTTGATTTGCCTTTACTTGAATTGTTTCCCTTTTTCTGAAAAAATCCTCCGAATTTTGCCCCATACAAAATTGCATTGTTTTTCTTATATTCTCAAATATTTGCGTTATTGCCTAAATAAAAAACCGCCTATCTCATATAAGACAAGCGGCCCGACTACACTATCCTTTTATTTCCAGATACTATCCAGCTATTTTTTCTGCGCTTCCTTATATGAATACAACAAATTCAGACCCCACTCTAAAAGTAGCGTCTGAAGACTCTCACTATTAAGACTTGCAAAAATAATAACTGTATTTCTCATCTTTTTTCCTTTCCGGCTATTATACCTTTTTTAACTACTATATTAAATATAATATACCATAAAAATCTGTGTTTGTCATTATACTTATAGTATAATTTTACATTTATTCCATAGATATTTTCTTTACAAACTCCGCTTTATTTATATGTAAAAAATTACTCATGAATAAAAATTATCTTCTCTCAACCATATATCCCAAAATTAAGTTTGCATTTTTGCTTTCCTCTTTTCCATTTTTGAGTTATAATATTTTTACCTTCTCTTGAAATTCCTGATTATGTTTAATAAATAAAATTTTTTATATTTCCTGTGACATAAAAGAAAGGATACGATTTATGAATTTACCAATTACAGTCACTCAGAATGACCTGCTGGAAATCCTGTTAAATATTGCACCAGTGCGTCCGGTATTTATCTGGGGTGCGCCCGGTATCGGAAAATCTGCTCTGGTGGAGCAATTTGCAGAGGAAGTCGGGCTTCCATGCGTTTCCCTGCTTGGAAGCCAACTTGCGCCGGAAGATATCATTGGTATTCCAAAAATAAGCGGAAATACTTCTGAATTTCTTCCACCAAAAATGATAGCCAGAACCGAGCCCTATGTGCTCTTTCTGGACGAGCTGAACGCCTGCTCTCAGGAAGTACAGAAGGCATTTTACAGTTTAATACATGAAAAAAGAATTGGCGAATATTATCTTCCGGAAGGCAGTATTATTATAGGAGCCGGAAACAGAGCGCAGGACAGCGCGATTGTAAAAACCATGTCTTCGGCATTGATTAACCGAATGTTTCACGTTCAAATGCGCGCAGATACAAGGCAATGGATAAAATGGGCGCAACATGAGAATATCCATACATGGGTTATCAATTACCTGATTCAAAGACCAGACCACCTTTTTTCCGAACCTCCCAAAACCGAAGAACCTTTTTCCACTCCACGCTCATGGCATATGTTAAGCGATGCCTTAAAAGAATATGGCGCAGGCAAAAGAGATATTTCTCCAGAAACGCTTCGAATGCTTGCCTATGCCTGCCTGACTCCGGCACATGCCGGAATGTTTCTTGCCTTTACAAAAAATATTCGCAATCAGCATATGCTGGATGATATTATTGCAAAAGAAGCAAAATGGCCGTCCAATCCCGAAGACCGTGATGTACTTTACTTTCTTGCGCAGTCTTTCCGCGCAAAATTATTGCAGGAGCTGCCAAAAAGCAAGCAGGAAATCAGTGGAAATATGCTTTCATTTATATACAGGGCAAAGGCAATGATAAAGGAATTATCCGTGATTAATTTTGAAATCGCTCAGATGACTGTTTCCGCTGATGAGGGAGAAATTCTTCCTGACTGGTTTATGGTGGAAATCATACGCGATTTGCCAAGACTGGTTACTCAAAAATAATACATTCAGAAAATAGTGATTTTATCTGAACATCGAACATAAATATTGACCGCATTTTATAGATACACAAAAGGAAGATATTTCCATTTGCCTATAGTCACATAGACAAATAAAGCAGGTGATAAAGGAGGACTGACATGCCATATCTGCATCAGAACTATTATTACAGAGACGAACAGATGCCCGCGGAAGAACGTATTTTTCTTCTGGGCTATGATAAACTAAAAGAACATCCACTGTTAAAACATCTGGATGGAGACATTTATATGCACGGCAAACATACACAGGGAAAAGGCATCGCCGTTGTAGATAAACATGGAAAAGTATATATCAATACCTCTGTCCGGCAGACTCCTGACCAGTGGGCATTTATCCTTGCACACAATCTGCTGCATCTGGCATTTGGACATTTTGACCTCGATAATATTCCCTGTGATGAAAATGGCCGGTTTCAAAAAGAAACCTGGAATAAAGCATGTGATATTTATATTGCAAGATTTTTAAAGGATATTCGTTTTGGAGAATCCTTCTGTCCTGACCCTGCTGATATTTATTCTGTAAAACTGGATAATGAACGAAAAATTTATCATCATTTAGTTTCTTTGGGAGACACCGGTGAAATACAAACATATGGAACAAACTCAAAAGATATGATGGATATGGCCGAACTGGAACACCCTGTGATTTATAAACCAAATACATGCAACGAATATTCCAAAAACTTTGCATTAGCTATCGCACATTCTGTTACAAATGCGGTAAGTACCGCAGGCGGACATTCACCCATTGACAGAGAAAAAGCCGAAACGCCTGCCATGAAGGCGGCACAGTGGTTTCTGACACACTATCCTTTGCTTGGAGGGATTGCATCTTCTTTTAAAATTATTGAAGATTATTTACTCTGTCAGAAATATGAAATATGGATTGCCGCAGTAGATGCCTCTGTGGGAGAAATCTATGTGAATCCTGCTGCCGGACTGAATATCGAAGAATGGAAATTTGTTCTTGCTCATGAATTTTTACATGCAGGCCTTGTTCATCACAAACGCTGTCTTGGACGAAATAAATACCTCTGGAACATTGCCTGTGACTATGTGGTAAATGACTGGCTGATAGAAATGAATGTCGGTTCTATCCCCAAATATGGACTGCTTTATGACAAAGAGCTTCATGGACTTTCTGCTGAATCTGTGTATGACAGAATCATAAAAGAAATGCGAAAATTTATGAAAAATGCGACCTTTCGCGGATACGGACATGGAGATATTATGTCTGAAAAAAGATTTGGTGGGCTTACAAAAGACTTTTCCAAAGGGGTTACTCTTGATGAGTTTTTTAAAAATGCTTTAAGGGAAGGATATGATTTCTTTTCCACCAATGTAAAAGGCTATCTTCCAGCAGGACTTGTCGAGGAAATCCGTGCGCTGTCCACACCGCCCATTCCATGGGAAGTAGAGCTTGGCAAATGGTTTGATTATCAGTTTCCGCCTATTGAAAAACACCGTTCGTATGCAAGACCAAGCCGAAGACAGGGAGCTACTCCCGATATTCCGCGCCCGAGATATGTGATACAAAAACAGGATTTGGAAAACAGAACCTTTGGCGTGGTGGTAGATACCTCAGGGTCAATGTCACACAGACAAATCGGTCTTGCATTGGGAGCAATTGCCAGTTATGCAATATCAAAGGATGTGATGTTTGTCAGAGTAGTATTTTGCGATGCAGAAGCTTATGATGCGGGATATCTGTCACCGGAAGATATTGCCGGACGGGTTCGTGTGACGGGCAGAGGCGGAACAATATTGCAGCCCGCGGTATCATTGCTCGAAAAAGCCAAGGACTTTCCGGCAAATGGACCGATTCTTGTGATTACGGATGGATATATAGAAGAAAATCTAAAAATACGACACGAACATGCTTATCTGCTGCCAAAAGGAAATAAACTGCCGTTTCTTCCAAAAGGAAAAGTGTTTTATTTTAAAGAAAATTAACTCTTTTTATATGACCTGAATCTCTGATTCGTAAAATGACAAGATGATTGCTTGCTGAATTTATCCAAAAACAAGGGGCCTGAAAAATCAAGCCCCTCTTTTCACAGAAAACTGTTATTCCTGCAAATTTTACTTATTAGAGTTTTCCAGAATATTTTTTCTGGAACGTTCCTCTTCTATTATGTTATCGTACATTTTTTCCTGAACTTCCCACGACTAAAGTCGCAGGGTTTTAAAGATAATTCATTCTTTAACTATCTCATTTAAGAAGTTTGGTATTTCATACAGCCAATCCAAAAGATTCACTGTCGAAAGTTTCCACCTGACATTTCAGGCAACCCTTATTCTTATCGGTGTGTCCAGTTCACCTCTATCGTATAATCCCATAAGAGATACAACATTACTTTTTCTCAAAATATTTAATGCACCGTTTATATCTGCATTTAAAGTTTTTCCATTCGCACATTGATACAATCCTCGTTTTATTCTTTTCCCGCTGAATGTATAAGTCTGTGGGTTATCCTGATTATATACTGGAATGATATCATTATCAAAGAAACTGGCTTTCGAAGTGTAGCTTTCTTCCTGTTCGATATATTGAATTCCATATAATTTACAAAGATACCTGAACTTTTCTCTCAGCTTTCCAAAAGGGATATTTACAAAATTCTGGTTATTCTGTTTTCCAATATCACTGTTTTTTTGGAATGTTTTATTATATCCACATACGAGTGTGCCAATATCATTGTTTAAACAGTAATTTATAATAATCCTTGCACTTTTATTCATATAGTCATTCACTTTATTATTGCGGTTTCTTCTAATTGTTTGCTGTTTGTTCGTGCTTTTCTTGCCAAATTTCTGTTTATCTTTAATACGCTGCAGTCTTGCATTTTCTTTATGAAACCACTGGTTGATAGATTTCAGCCTTTTTCCGTCTATAATGAAAGTTTTTCCTTTACTTGTTACACAGGCAGCTAAATTATCAACCCCAAAATCGATTGCAAGTACATGGTTTTCATCTAAATTACTTCGAATTTCTTCTGCTTCATAACAGTATTGAATTTCAAAGAACCTTGCTTTTGATTTTGGTATGATTCGAATCTCTTTCACTTTTTTCCCTGCAAGTTTAGGCGGAAGATTGATTGTGATTCCTTTATGCCCTTTCTTATAGCTTTGGGAATATGGAATGGTAAGCTGATTTTCATTGAACCTTACAAAACCTATCACCAATGTTGTAAAACTGTCTTTCGGAAGATAATGTGGCAGTTTAATATCTTTAAAAGAATACCTGTCTTTCTCAGCTAATTTTATTAACCCAAAAAATGACTGGAACATACTGTCAACTTCTTTTAATATCTGTTGAGCCATATTTGAATTTAATGATTTATAGTTTTCAGAGTGTTTTAGTAAAGCATAATTCTTTTCATAGTTCAAATATTTTCCTTCATGGAAATAATACTGCCTTACATTATATATAGCTTCATTTGTTAAGTTTTTCGCTATATGCGATAATTCTCTAAGATTTTTATAATCTTCCTTTGATAATTGTTTTACCTGCTGTTTTATAGTGAAATACATTTTAATCACCTCTTTTCTATGAGATGGTTATAACATACTTTATTTAAAAATGCAATATTTTGTTAAAAATAATTTTTTGTTAAGCAGTCAACCTTCGGCTGGCTGCATCTTATACGATACAAGTGAAACGGACACAGGAAGAACCCTGTTTTTTTACTCGTATCAGAGGTTGTCGTTCATATAGGAACGCTGCTTCCTATACAGTTCTCATATTCTTATTCGAATAATGAACTTCTTACACTTTCATGCAAGCACAGACTATATCTTATCCATATTCCTTATGGAACTTAGGTGAAACCACTTCCCTTGTCAATCGCTTACAAGGTACTCCCCTCACGAGGGATAGCCGTTGAACCTTACCTTTCGGTCTTGGCTGCTGGTTGCCCATTATTTAAACCCTTAGGATTTAACCTTAGGTCATCTTAACTGTTTTTTCTACTTTCGTAACATTCACGCTTATACCATTTTACAGGTATTACGTTGTAGTCAGTGAAGCTTTAGGGGTTTCAAGCAATTCAATTTCTTTGTTGCGCAGTGTAGAACTACGTCTACATACAGATTTCTCTATATGCTGACTATATCGTGGCAATTCATCTCATAACTA
>CAJUDQ010000003.1:134828-140759 GCA_910585215.1 uncultured Lachnospiraceae bacterium
CACTCTTTCCCTACACGACGCTCTTCCGATCTTCATCTCATAACTAAAGTCACGAATGTTCTTGCCACTTCTAATAAAATCTGAGCAGTTGTTGATTTGTTGTTTCTCTGCATTTTACAACATCTTTTAATGCATCTATCTTTGCCTCCAGCCCCATAAGCTGAGAAGCATCAAGATTTTCTGAACGTTCCAAACCACCTATAGCACCAATTACCTGTCCTAAATGTTCTGTTTGGCTGGCAATTTTTTCAATCTGTTCAAGTACATAATCCATCGAAAATTTATCGCTTTGAACTGCTTTGTCTTCTTTGGAATTATTTACTGTTTTTGAAATTTTTTCTATTGATAAATCTGACTTTGTATCTGACATATATTCCTCCATTATTTCCGGCGGGCACGCAAGACAGATAGTATCTTCTGATATGAAGCGCGCCCTTTTGTTTTTTACAAGCCCTTTTGCCCTCTTCGGGTAGGTCGCCTCATAAATATTTCCCTGCTCATCTACAACGATAATATTTTTTTGAATGGGTATCATCCCCTTTGTCATAAATTTGCCTTAAAATTACTCTGCGAATATTCTGTTTTTTCTGATGGGTGTCATCCCCATTCGCAATTATAACTTTACTATATCAGAATATATGTGTCAATCATTTTTTTCTGTTGCACAAATTAACTTTTCACCCTGATACCGTACCTTTATTGTAAAAAATCCACAGTCTTCCATCAATTTTTTCAAAAACAGAATATCTCCTTCCCAGAGCTTCAAATCCAATATCTTTGATTTTTCAATCCATAAAAGTTCGCCTTCATCGCACTCTGTCAATTTACCCTCAAATTTATCCGCAGTATAGATAAACATATATTCTGTTTCCCACATGTCAGATACAAATGTCATAACACCGCGAAGTCTGTAAGAAAGCAGGTTTAATCCTGTCTCCTCTTTTACTTCTCTTACAACACATTCATCTGGACTTTCATTTTCTTCAAATTTTCCGCCTACCCCAAGCCATTTATCATGACTCTGGTCATTTTCCTTCTTTGTTCGATGCAGCATCAGATATTTATCATCTTTTTCAATATAGCATATTGTTGTCAGTCTCAACCTTCTATCCTCCATATGCCTGTACATATTAATATAGCATATTATTCGTTTCAACTATTTCATTTCCATAGTAAAACTGTATTCAATTTTCTGATTCGATTGTATTCTGCAACTTTCTCTTACCTGTGAACCCCAGCTGTCGTCTCCGCCAACCCCCATATGAACAGGCAGAATTTTTACATAAGTATATTGTACCGTTGGAAGATTTTCATAATGTGTTGCAGTTTCAAGTTCTGTTTCATTATATGGAAGAACCGTAAACTGAAATGGTTTTTCACCATTACCAGCAGCGAACTGAAGTGTTGTCTGTCCGTCCGTTGTCTCTATCCATCTTGTTTCGGTGCGATTTCCACAGCTTTGAGGTTTTAAATATCCTTCCATATTCTTCTCTGCTGTACTGGAAAAGATACCTATTTTCCCACCATGATTTCTGTCACAATAATTTTCCCAAGGACCAATTCCATAATATTGAAAACGGTTAAACTCCTTTTTTAATACAAATTGCATGCCAAACAGCGGAAGCTCCGGCAGCCCCTGTGCACCCGGATAATGCAGACCAACACTTATTCTGCCATCAGGAGTAATTGTATAACCTACATTTACTGTTATTCCCTTTCTTCCATTTCCCGTATTTATATTTTCCTCTTTTCTATGTTCTCTCTTGTCATTTACTACTAACATTCCGCCTTCTGCAATCGGAAGCTCATATACATAGTTCAGTACTATTTTCTGTTCTGATTCTTCCATTTCAAATGCCTTGCATCTCTGCCACCTTTCGGCAAACTCCCATACCCCGCTGTCAAACATATAACTGCATCCCCTGTCATTATCTGTAGAAGCCCGATAAAAACACAGCTTTGGTCGTTGTGCCAGTATTTCTTTTTTCTTATATTGCAACGAAATCAGTCCATCACCCTTGGAAAAACTGATATCAAGATATTTTCCATGAATCCCTACATTTCTATCACCGTTTACTATGGATATTCCATTTTGTGTAAAGGAAGACGGCGCTGCTTTTCTGTCTTTTAAAGATTCGGTTTCCTGTACAAGCTTTGCTTCACTTCTGCCGGACATAAGCTCATATCCTGCCTCTGCCCACAAAGTGTCTTGCTTCAGCACAAGAAATGCCTGTATAAAATATTCTCCCGTTTCTTTCAGATATTCTTCCAGATTCATTTTAATATAGCTTTCGCTTAATGGCTCCACAATTACTTCTTTCTCAAGAGTTTTTATAACCTGTCCGTTTCTTAATACTTCTACTTTTAACAATAAATCTTTTGTATCCTCAAAGAGCCTTTTATTTCTAATCCTGACCCCCTGAAAATCCGGTTCAAGCTTTATCTGCTGGTATACAAACTTTACTTCTGCCGCTTTTGCGTAAGGCTGCCTGTCTGCTCTCACAATTCCGTCTCCACAGAAATTTCCGTCATCCGGCACTTCATCAAAGTCTCCTCCATAACATAAAACCTCACTGCCATCCGATAATTTTTTATAAAGTGCCTGGTCAATATAATCCCAGATAAATGCCCCCTGATACATCGGATATTTATCCAGTAAATCTGTATAATCTTTGATTCCTCCACAGGAATTTCCCATAGCATGCATATATTCACAACAGATAAACGGTTTTTGAGGATTATTGTTTAAATATTTTTCAATATCCCATGGTCTTGTATACATTTGGCTTTCCATATCGCTGGTATCAGGATATCTTCTGTCATGACAGATGCCCTCGTAATGAACCAGCCTTGAAGGGTCTTTTTCTCTGAAAAGCTGCGACATTTTATAAATATCTTCACCTCCAAAGCTTTCATTTCCACAAGACCATATAAGGATTGCCGGATGATTTTTATCTCTTTGCAGCATGGAATTTGCTCTGTCCAGAACTGCTTCCTGCCATTCCGGTCTGTTGCCCGGAATACAGGTTTTGGCAGACTCTTTTCCAGGAATTGTCCATGTTCCATGAGTTTCCAGATTGGTTTCTCCTATCAGATAAATGCCATATTCATCACACAGGTCATACCACAGAGAAGCATCCGGATAATGACAGGTTCTGACCGCATTGATATTATGCTGTTTCATAAACCGTATATCCCACAGCATGTCTTCTTTTGTAACGGCACGACCTCTGTAACAGTTAAATTCATGACGATTTACGCCATTAAATTCAATTCTTTTTCCATTAATAAGCATAAGACCCTGTTTCATCTCAAATTTTCTTATTCCTATTTTTTGAGTAATTTTTTCTATTTCTTCTGTCTGCTTTTTTATAATGATAGTTAAAGTGTAGAGATATGGGTTTTCCGCACTCCATAAGTGTGCATGTTCTATCAAATACGAAGCGTCTGACAGCTTGGATAACGGAATATTTTGAGCAGAAATAACGGATGTGCCTTCTTTGTCCTCTAAAATCAGAGAAGCCAAAAACTCTGTTTCTTCTTTATAGCAGTCAATTTTTGTATCAATTTTTAACTCACAGTCTCTGTATTCATTTGAAAAATTCGTATGAACAAATATATCTCTGATATGAGCCTCTGGTACTGCATAGACAAATACATCTCTGAAAATACCGGAAAACCGGAAGAAATCCTGGTCCTCCAGCCATGAAGCAGAACTTCTCTGATATACTTCTACCCCGATTCTGTTTATCCCCTCTGTAATATATTCTGTAATATCAAATTCTGACGGAGTAAAGCTGTCCTCTGCATATCCGACAAACTGCCCGTTGATATAGAGATAGAATGCAGTTTCTACTCCCTGAAAAGAAATATACTGTCTTTCGCCTGACAGAATGTTTTTATTAAAAATAATATCCTTTACATAGCTTCCTACTGGATTTACATTCATTGGTACTTCCGGAGCCTGCGCTTTTTGCTGACCGTCCCAAGGATACATTACATTGACATATTGTGGCCTGCCATAACCCTGAAGCTGAATATGTCCCGGAACTTCAATATTGTCAAGTGCCTCAATATCGAAATCCCACTGGTAAAACTCTTTTTTTCGTTCTGCAGGACAGGATGCATAGGAAAATTTCCATGTGCCGTTTAAATATTGTCTTGATTCCTGACCATATAAGGTAAAGTTATGGTCAGAATGTGCAGGTTCTCTGTTTACCTGAAAAACTTCAGGATTGCAGAGCCAGTCTAAAGATGCGATTTTTGTTTTCATAGATGTTTTCTCCTTTTATATAGATATTTTTTTAGTTTTGATTTTTAGTTTGCAGGGATTCGTCTATAAAGATATTTTATTAATGTCCTGTAAATAACTTAAAAACCCTTGAAGTCCCTCCATTATATCACGGTAAGTAGTTTCAAAATCACCTGTATACCATGGGTCGGCAATATCTCTTGGATGTTTGGAAAAATCCAGAAGCCGGTGAATTTTTTTATCATCTGATGGTTTATTTAACATGCGACAAATATTCTTTACATTGATTGTCTCCATACCAAGAATATAGTCATATTTTTCATAGTCACTTTTACAAAGTCTGACAGCCTGCTTTCCAGCAGTACTGATTCCCATGGAATGCAGGAGATTTCTTGTCCCATAATGGGGCGGATTCCCAATTTCTTCTGTACTGGTGGCAGCAGATGCAATATAAAACTGGTCTGCAATCCCCTTGTTTTTCACCATATCCTTTAATAAAAATTCAGCCATTGGTGAACGGCAGATATTGCCGTGGCAAATAAAGAGTATTTTTATCATCTTGAATATATCCTTTCATAAGCCTTTAAACCTTGATATATCGGGCTTCTTGGCACTTTTCTTCAATTTTGTATTTTGCCCTTACCTCACGCAAATCTATGTAAATCTACGCAAATTCATGGGTAAATGGTGTAGTAAGTGGTGTAGTAAATTGGTGCATTTTTCAACTTGATTTTCTTTGATTTCCCTGTATATCGGTATCTTTACACGCAGAATGCTCCTGCGTTGTTCGGCACTCGTCAAACACATCTGCAAGCAATGTGTTTTCCTCGTTGCTCGCTCAAATCAATGATTCTCGCCATTTGCTTCGCAGCACGGTCATAGCTCGCATGAGTGTAAACATTCAGAATAACGCCTACATCAGAATGTCCCATTACATACTGCAAGTTCTTGATATCCATGCCCGCACTTGCCATATTAGTACAAAATGTGTGACGGAACACATGGGGCATGATATGAGGAAGCGGTTTATCCGGGTGCAGCTTCTTGTATTTCTTCATAGCCCAGCGCATTTCGTTTTCGATATGCAACGCTACTTTCGGCTTATCGTCCTTATCCAGCAAAAGGAAACTACCATATCCGTCCACAACGATTTCCGTTTTCACTTTCTTGCGGCGGGCAAGGATATTGTTTAGACTTTGAAAAACTTCATCCGTCATAGGAATATAGCGGCAACCACATTCTGTCTTAGTTTTCTCGACATAGTATTTCCCGCCACGTTCCCGGACAAGCTGGTGGTCTACCCGGATTCTCCGGCTTTCAAAGTCCAAATCGCTCTTTGTCAAACCGCAAAACTCGCTGACACGCATACCAGTTCCCAGCAGAACCACAAATTCATCATAATACTTCGCATAGGTTTTATCTTCCCGGATAAAGCCCATCCAAAGTTCCTGTTGTTCCGGTGTCATGGCAATCCGCTTCTGTGAATCATTGGGAACAACGTCCACCAATTTGAAATCAAAAGGATTTCTACGGATAATGTCCTCGTTGTATGCCATTTGAAAGGCTGGCTTGACAACGCCCCGGACGCTTGTGATTGTACTGTAACCTTTGCCGTCATTATGCAGCTTCATAATCCATTGCTGTGCGTCTGATACTTTGATATCCCTTATCTGGCGATA